>JAUXFG010000049.1 GCA_030620115.1 Candidatus Fermentibacterota bacterium | reverse complement strand
GCTTCTCCACCTGTCATTGCGAGGAGGGTAGCGACGAAGCAATCTCATCCGCCCATTGAGATCGCCGCGCTCCCGCTCGCGATGACCAGCTTCTCCACCTGTCATTGCGAGGAGGGTTCCAAAAGTTTTACCCACACTTCTCACCGGCCTTGGTCGCGAAGCGGTGTAGTTGGCTGTGGCTGTCCCGCACCCAAGGCTTTGGGTGCGGGACGACCGGGGACCCCGGCTCTGTCAGGGCGTAGCCTGGCTTCCGGATATGTATGACAAGGATGGGAAGAGGCGCGGGGCCGGAATACAAAGAAACCCCGGTTCGGATCAAATCTGAGCCGAACCGGGGCTTATCGCCAGGCAGCCTTCCGAGCCTAACCCGGAAGGAAACCTATGGCAATCCTATGGACGCCATCCAAGAATTCGTGATTCTGGTAGCAGTAGTCGATGCTCATCTCCGAATCGCCCGTGGGAACCAGTACGCCGCCACCTGCTGCCCATTCCATATTATTGATGGTATTGTGGCCGGCTCTCAAGTAGTAGCGATCCCCATACGAGTATTGGAACCCAATGCCCATGGCTTCTGCTTGATCCACGGGATGGAAACCGTCAACCAGGGCGGTAAGAATCCCGGCCTCTCCACTGAATAGATCATAGGCCACGCCGGCCCTGAACGTCATGGGCATGGGATATGCCTCTGCCTGGAGCATAACCGGCACGTCCCCCGTCTGGGTCTCTCCCCATTCGGGATCCCCCCAGGTCCCCTCCAGTGCATCTCCTTGAAGCATCATGTCCGGTCCGAAGTTTACGATGGCAAATCCCAATCGCAGATTCCGGAAACCAACAATGTACGTACCACCGAGGTCAAAGGCCCAGTTGCGTGCCGAGACGGCCGCAAGCGTCTCATGCACGAACCTGAAGCTGGCCCCAGCCGAAAACTTGTCAGTCATGGCCCTGGCGTAGGTCAATGTAAAGGCGAATGCATTGGCATTGAATGTCTCTCCAGTGCCATCAGGCATCTCCTCGGTGGTCTCTTCCATGGAGCCCGACAGGAATGCACGACCACTGATGCCAAAGACTCCATCCATGGCGGGCATTGCCATAGCGACATCTTCCAACGACATATCAGCGTAAAGCTCGGTGTGAGTAAAGCCAAGCGCGGTACCCTCGATAGACGCAATGCCGGCTGGATTCCAATAGATGGATTCCAAGTCACCCGTCAGCGCACTGACGGCACTACCCATGGCCACCGAACGTGCGCCGGCGCCAATCGCAAGGAATTGCGTGCCAGCCCCACCAAGCCTGGCCCAGGCGCTGCCGGACCCCAGAAGGGCTACGACAAGCAGAATGATCTGTAGCCTTCTCATCTTGCCTCTCCCTGTGTGCAGAGTTATGGTGACCATGATCTATCTCACTATGGCGAACTTGCCAATTGCCGTCTTCCCCGTAGCACTATCCTCGACTTGGAAGACGTAGAGCCCGCTGGCGCAGTGCATGCCTTCTTCGGTGAGCAAGTCCCATCTGGCCGATCCGTCATCGGACTCAGTCGTTTGCTCCAGCTCCCGGATCAGAAGGCCTGATACGGTGAAGATCCTTATGGTACACCGTGACGGCAGATGCTGGAAATTCACCCACCGGTTGTACTGGTTGGTGTCCCACTGGGCCCGCAGATAGTACGGGTTGGGTACCACCTTCACCTCATCCACACCGTAGGAGCTCTTATCGGCGAGCATATGCGCCGTTTCCACTACATACGCATCGCCCGGATAGAAGGGCCTCATGGTGCGGATGTAGAGGGTATCCGAAGAACCCGCCGGACTGGTCGTATCGTCCATGACCATGTTGAACCTGATCAGCAGCTCGGCCATACTGAACGTTTCAGCCGATTGGGGAAGGATAAACACATGATCCCTCGAATCCCATGCATCCGGATCCCCTCCTGTGCCATGGCGCAGGTAGGTCTTGGCCGACTCATCAAGTGTCAGGTTGATCATATGCCACGGCACTGGATTTCCCTCTACATCGAGACCGCCTTCAGCAGGGAACGTCATGGCATAGTCATATGGCTCGAGCCGGTCTTCATATTGATTCCAGTCGAATGACTGCGGCACCCAGGAACAGAGACTGCCGCTGTTCCATGCCACCTCATCCACGGCCACGCCTTTCGGGGCCTTGAGCGCCACCAGCATTCCCTCGAGAGTGATCTGATCGGCCAGATCATCGGGATACTGAATCGCGCGCGTTTGGCTGGTATCATCGTAATCCCACCGCAGAATTGCGGTGGTGTCGGAGATCACCTCGCCAAGGTCCATATCTCTCATGATCCACCACCACGCCTGTTCTTCCCCGTTGCGGCTCAGACATTCGATCCGGTACTGGTGCCCGGTCAGCAAAACAGGCTGAACCATATCGAGATAGCTCTCCCCCGTGCCCGTGGCGGGTTTCACGCGGGTCAAATTCGCGTCAGGATCCTGCTTGTCTGCGGCCCGTGAGCGTGGTACGACCCGGACTCTGACCTGGGCGACGCTCGACTCCAACGGCTCGATACCCTGGACGGGAGACCCTTTATCGTACGAGGTAACGGCATAGTAGTACGTCAAGCCATTGATAAGATGTTCATCGAGGAAAGAGTAGTGGAGGCCCGTTTGCTCACCAATCTCGTTCCAGTTGAAGGTCTCGATAAAGAATAGGTCCCCGGCCACTGGCGAGTAGACCGTGCCCTGTGGAGCATCAGGATCCGGCTCGCCTTCGGAGATGACCACATAGAAGCCATCGATATAGATGCGGGCGCCGCTCACCCACTGCCCAAGGAATTCATTGTAGGGATTTGCTTGGGGGTAGACCGCGCCGTCATCCTCGGCATCCACGACACAGAAATCACCGGTGAACACATCTCTCGCATCAATGCTATAACAATAGAGGCTCTGCTGATCCGTGTTGAAGACCGTAAACGTGGTGTCAGTCTGGAACTCCAGGGCGTAGTTGTTGCCGACAAAGGATATAGTGTCTTCGCCGGCGCCCCAGAAACCCGCTGAACCGAATTGGAGCTGGCTGCCTCCACGTTTGTAGCTCACTTTCACGGATTTGGCGGTCTTGCTGCCCTGAACATCATAGTCAGCAAGGAGCTCCCATGCCCCTTCGACCCCCGTACGACTCCGATACACCCGGTATCCTTCGAAGTCCTGCTCGCCTGTGATGAGATCCACCACATCCTCGGGCGAATCGTCCCAAGATAAAAATACCTTCCGATCCTGGGGCGTCACCACAAATGCGGGGGAAGGGGGCGGAGCAGTGCCAAGGTAGCCCATCTCGAACTGTTGCACGGCCCTGATCGTGTTTTCCTTGAGCTCGTCCAGGCTGGAACCCATGACTACTGCCAGAGTGACGGAGACGGTCTCCCCGGGCAGAAGCTGCAGGTACGGGCCCGAAGAGCTCAAGTGACGTACGTCTTGAGGCTCTTCAAAGGTCTCGAAGATTCGGGGGTCGGGATCATCGGCAATGCCCGTGCCCCGGAGCTGGGCGAACTTGAGTCCATCTTGGTTATCCTGATCAACGTCACCTTCGGCCCCCTCACGTGTCCATGTGGAGAATGCCGTCAATCCCAATGGCTGCGTCTCGTCCGGATTCGTGGGAGTCTCGCAGAACACCACACCGATGTATCCCGCGCTCGTCGCCCACCCGGGCTCGTTGAAGTCTGAATCATAGGTGTACCCGAGGTTGAGATTACGATCGAAGCCGATCAGATCGTCGTTGGGGCCTACTCCCATGATGTCCAGATCGCCTGCACCCACGTCATTGTCCATGAAGTAGCCGATGTAGAGGCTGTCGATGGGAAATGAGTTCATGTTGGTGATCTTGTAGTCGATGTAGACATAGTTGGCCCCAGGCCCGTAGCTCCAGGAATAGGTGCGCTGCTCGAGCCGAACTCCCAGCGGCTCCAAATCATAGCCGTCCGATGGGTAAAGGAAATAGCCCTCATCCTCAGGTACATGGTCGCCCATGGCACAGTAGGTATCCATCTGGGACACAAAATCAGTGGCTTTGATATCGTACTCGCCGGAGCCGAAGAACCCCCGACGCCGGGCATTGATGGCCGCAGTATCGGTGTGGGCATAGTAGCGATAACCTGAGAAGTCCGCCGGATCACCCCATCTCTTCTGCCCCGGCGCCTTCTCTTCCCCCGGTTGTACGAAGAGCGGTTCCCCTTGCTCGGCAGGTGTGATGAACTGATCGCTGGCCCAGAGCGGACTCACGGGGGTAAAATCGGGATCATACGCCCCGGTGGCCACAATGGGTCTTCTTGCGCCGCCTACCGGATCCGGAATCTTCCCGCCGACCCAGATCCCTGTGGAGAAGTTGTAATACTGCCTCGAGCCCGCGGGCCACTCACAGCAGTAGCCATTCCAATTCGTCACATCCTCGGGCCAGCTCCCGTCATATCCCGGCCAGCTGATGGAGGGCTCGTAGAGCCCCAACAAGGCGACATTGGTCACCGTAAAGGAACGCAGCTGCCCCACCCCCGCCCAGGTAACCCTCACGGGATATGTTTGGTCGCCATCGGGATTGGCCGGAACCAACTCCGGCGCCAGGCATGCAGGTGGAAGCCCGGTAGAGCGTCGTTGGGCTCCGTTTGTGGTTCCCAGACCAGCCAGAACCAGAAGGGAAACCACCACGATCAAACCATGCCGTGTGCTTTTCATTTGTGCTCCTCCTTGTATTTCCGCTGACCTAGAAGTTGATCGTGGCGCCCACGGTCACCATTCGTGGCGACCCATAGTTGACAGGATCTTTCGCATACACTCTCCAGTTCTCCACGGCCAAAAGATACTCCTCCTCCGTGGCATAACTGTCGCGCAGCGGCCCCAATCCATTATCGTCGGGCTCGCCGGTGCGCGCATAGACATCCACGATGTTGACCTTATCGAAGAAATTGCGCACGTCCACAAACAGACCTACATCCAGCCTCCCCGCCGAGAAGTACTTGTCGACCCGGAAGTTCGTATTCTGGGTGGAAGAGAGACGGCGGGAGCCGACCTCGCCGGGATTCCCTCTGGAGTCGGTGGGGGTATACGGCACCCCCGAGGAGATGTTGAAGAGCATGTTCGCGTTGATGTCACCTAACGGATAGAGCCCTGCCACGCGGGGCCCGAAGTCCTTGGGAAGGTAGCAATTCAGGTTCGCCTTGAAGCTGTGCGTCACATCGAACTCCAGCGGGTACTCTCGTCTGGGAAGCGGGGTCTCCGTATCCCGGAAGAGGTAGTAGAACTCCCTGGCAGAGCTTCCCGATCCCTTGGCATCAAGATATGAATAGGTGATTGTACCCGAGAGGAACTCCGATGCCCGTTTCGTGAGACTCATGTCGACTCCCTTGACCACCGCGAAATCCTCGATGAGAAAGATCGTGTAGTTGACGGGATTGTCTTGAAGCGTGGAGATGATCCTCCGAGTGGCCAGGAGATTCTCCACATCCTTGTAGTAAGCGGTGAGTTCGCCCGCCAGATTCGGATCAAAGGCGTGGCGTATGCCGATCTCGTACGCCACGGTCTTCTCCGGCGGAAGGTCGGGATTGCCAAGCAGCGGCACACCGGAGGTGACATCCGCATTGAGCGATTGATACAGCTCCCCTAGCTCCACCGGCTGAAAGAAGTGGCCATACGAGGCATAGAGCAGGCTCTTGTCGGTCACTGCAAAGGATACGCCGATACGGGGGCTGAACTGGTCCTTGGCATCGGTTTCGATATTGCCCACATCCAGGCTTTCCATCTGCGCGAAATGCTCGGTCGCCGGATCGAAATAGTCCCATCGCAGTCCCGCATTCACGGTAAGGTCTTCATATTCGATCTTGTCCTGCACATACGCCGCCATGTTGGTGGGCTTCATCTTGTAGTGGTCGCTGTAGGGATTGCGGTTGTAGAACTGGAGATCCTTCAGCTCCAAGGTGCTCTTCCGCAAGAACGCACCGGCTTTGAGCAGGTGAAAGTTCCCCAACTGGTGTATGAGTGCGATGTCACCTGTGATATGGGTGGTATTACGGTCATGCCATCTCGGGATGAATCCGTAGTAGAAATGGCGGAACTCGTCTCGGTCACTCCGATCCCAGAGGTCGATATCTCCCCTGTAAAGGTCGCTCCGGTGTTGAGGATTGGTAGCTATTGAATCAAGATATGCATCTGCGTCGAAGGGGTAATACACCACGGACATGGAGTCTTCCATATCGTAGTCCCAGTAGCCTGTGTCGTACCACCGCCAGTTCATAGCATCTTTCTCGTATGCAAGTTCATCCCAGTCGATATTGCCTATTGTATCAACAGTGCACCACCCCAAATCCTCGTAGTAGCGCTTCCAGACCTCGTCGGCGGTGATCGGAGCACCATCCTCGTCCACGCCGTACCACTGCTGGTTCTCCACGTCGTACGATGCCCACGCACCGTCGTCGTAGTAAAGCGTGTCGTCTTTGACCGCCCTGAGCCACGGCATGGCCCCACCGATCACTTCCCAGTCGTGGTAGTGCGCCCCGTCTTGCGGTGCATGCCGCCGGTACGTATTGAACCAGGCCACATTCAAGGTATAGAATGTATTGGCGCTGAGCGTATGGGTCATGGTGACGCCGAGCTGACGGTTCCCATGCTCCACGAATAGATAGTCCTTGAGCCAGTCGCCCTTGGACCTGGCATGATTGTAGACATGATACTCACTGTCTGCCCAGTTGCCTGAGGCCACCAGCTTGACAGAGGGCACCGGCTTGATCCTGATCTTTCCCGTGCCGCTCTTCTGCTGCCGGTCATTGTAGGCTTTGGGGATTATGCCGGGATCTCGGTTATCGGTATCCTTCAGCGCGCCGGAGAAAAAGAAGGTAACCGCATCTTTCTTGAAGAGGGGAAGCGGGCCCCCAAGGTGAAAGTTCACATCATTGGTCCCGTAATCGTACTGCTCCCCCAAGAAATCATTGGTGTAGTATTCGACGCCGCCTTTCAGCGCGCTGCCACCCTCTTTGGTAATGATGTTCACCACGCCCGACATGGCTTCGCCGAACTCCGCATTGAAGCCGCCAGTGAGCATGGACAGCTCGGCAATGGCATTGTTGTCAATGGTGATGCCGCGGGTCATGGTTACCGGGTCGGTGGTGTTGACGCCATCCACCACATAGGTGATCTCGCCGGACCGGCCTCCTCTCACGTGCATGCCTCCGGAACGGCCACCGCCCGACTCTACCACGCCGCCTTGGGCGACCATGACATCGGTGAAGTCCGATACCGGCATGGTCTCGATGACATCGCCGTCCACGATTTTGGTACTGGCGGTGATCCCTTTGTCCACAATCGGACGCTCAGCGATCACTTCAACCACCGGCATATCCTCAATCACCTTGGAGCGAAGCCGAAGATCCATATGGGTCGTGAGATCAGCGGACACCCAGACGCCTTTCATCTCAAGATTGGCGTAGCCCATCATGCTGCCGATAAGCGTGTAGTCGCCCACCGGCACATTGATGATGAAATACTCCCCCTCGTCGTTCGCCGAAGCACCCATCCCGGTGCCTTGGATCATGATCGCGGCGTAGGGCAACGGCTCTCCTGACTCGGCATCCAGCACCTTTCCCTTGATCTTGCCCGTAGTGCCGGCATATCCCTGGCCGGCCCAAAAGAGCAGAATCAAGAGGAATAGAACTGCTTTCTTCGCCATGGTGCACCTCCTTGACGCGTTATCCCCGGGTAACATTCTCACCCGGATTCTTCACTAGCCCGGATTTCTCACCGACATGGGCGCATGCCATGCCCATGCGGCGAAATCAGCACGCCCCATAGTCATAAGCGATGGACGCCCTTCCGTATTGCAGAAGCCGATGTTCCAACACGAAAATTCGAGATCAGGGATTTCACATTCCTGCCGTCTCTCCGCCCCATTCCGAAATCCTCCCGTGCCCGCCCCCGGCTCGACAGATGCTGCGAAAATGATGATGTATCGGGCGACAATGAGCACCCTCACTTTCCAAAATAGATGACGCAAGAGCTGTGCCACAATCCACCCATACGCTTGCGTTCATCATTCTGGGGAGCATAATCTCACAAATGATCCACGTCGTCAAGTCATGCGCTTCTCTATCTGGGTTCGTTCTTGGGAGGTTCAGGGTTCAGGGGTTCAGGGTGGGGGTTCGGAGATTCACCGAGAAATCACCGGAGAACATCGTGCAAGGTTGTCTTGATATCGCATCACCACCGTGAATACAGCGCGGGAGGGCCACGCTCCGTCGTGGCCGCCTATACCGCGGACGCGATGAAACGCGTCCCTCCATCATACAAATCAAAAGGGGGAGAAGGTTGGATGCACGACTTTTTGAGAAGTTACAGAATCCTAACCTGCGATTCGTGAGTTCTGAATGAAGAAGGCAAGAGAAGAGCAGCGCCACATTTCACCGCTTTCAAACTGATTAAGTTCCTGCGCAGGAACTTA
This sequence comes from Candidatus Fermentibacterota bacterium, assembly GCA_030620115.1. Lineage (GTDB taxonomy): Bacteria > JAFGKV01 > JAFGKV01 > JAFGKV01 > JAFGKV01 > JAUXFG01. The sequence continues at coordinate 15,862 of JAUXFG010000049.1, read as the reverse complement.
ATCAGTTTGAAAGACTCTGGTCCTTTGTCTACAGCGGACACTGGATGCAAGAAAGGGAGACGCAGCTTGGCTTTTTACGCCGCATGGCGGGATGTTTCATTCTCTCGTTTTACGGTCTCGGCCTATCGCTACGGCTTTAGAGAGGAATAAGGAATCCCGTAGAGAGATCCCGGAACCATGGCCCCACGCTCAGTCATTGCGAGGAGTACTGCGACGAAGCAATCCCGCGCGGTACGCGGGATCGCCGCGCTGTAGCTCGCGATGACCATCCCCTCCACCAGTCATTGCGAGGAGGGTTCCGAGAGTCCAACCCACTTCCCTGCTTGTCCTGAAACATCCCCGAATCAGGAAAGGTTTTCCCGCCCCAAAATGAAAAGGGCGGGTCCAAAGACCCGCCCTTCTCATCGACGTTTCTCGGCGATGCCGGGCAAATTGCGCCCGGCGTCGTCTATTACCAAGAGCGCCTGGGGCGACGCTCCTCGCGTTGTCTTGCTTCATTGACCTTGAGAGCGCGTCCCCCAAGATCTGTGCCATTCAGCGCTTCCATGGCTGTCATGGCCTCTGCATCATCCATTTCGACAAAGGCAAAACCCCGAGCCCTGCCGGTCTCACGATCCATGATTACATTGACCGTTTGGACGGTACCGTGTTCAGCAAAGAGAGCACGGAGTTCATCTTCATTTGCGGTGTAGGGAAGATTACCTACATAGAGCTTCTTCATACTGTCTGACTCCTCAGAAAAATTCGTCGCGGCCGAGTAAACAACTCTTAGAACTCGGTCACAACAGAAGAACAGCGAACCAATGAACGGTTCCTGCTGGATATGTCAAGGGTTAGCCCGCGCCTGAATCGCCAAGGCCAAATCTCTCCTTGGAGATTCAATGAGATGGGAACCGTTATAGTCAACATCTGCATGGTGTTCAGGACTTCCGACATCGAGCGAAGCACCGCGAATCCGCCTCGTATCTCGGACGCGGTGTCTATCGGCTAACCGGCAATGTCCTGCCTGTCCTGGGCTTGTCGATGAGTCGGCCATTAGCGTAGCGGTGGAGGATACTAGCTATCATCGTCTGGTATGGTATGCCATCCTCGACCGCGATTGCCCGGAGCACCTCAAGATCGCTCGACGAGATCCTGATGTTCACTCTTCTGTCTTTTCGAAGCGTGTTACGGGCATATTGCCGATGCTTCTCAATCTCATGCTTCACATTTGGAACGGATTTCCATTCACCTCGTTCAAATGACTCTACGATATCCCGCTCTTCTTTGTCATATTCGGGATTCTTCATCTCTGACCTCCGAGATAGATACGCGTCGCCCTGCGACTCGGGATGATGGTCTTAAGAAACCTTCCCCGGGTATCGTCGATAAAAGGAACCAGATAAGCGTATCCCTGAATCTCGATAACCAGTATTCTCTGATTCGGATACTTCTCCTGATTGGGATGCTCAACGATATCGAGCACATTACCCTGCTCAATGTGCATGACCACTTGCTCGAACGTCACTCCGCGCTGGACTTCCAGGTTCTGGTTCTTCTCAGTATCCCACCGATAATACTCCATATCGACATAATAGCACAACGTGTGCCTAATGGCAACAAGGATCTCACTTCCTTTCCTGGATCGAATGGAGATACCGACCAGAGGTTTGACCCTAACCCGCACTCTGATGAGCGCTTACCATAGGCGGGAATCAGACCCGTAGGTTGGGTTAGCACAGCGTAACCCAACAACTCCATTGCCTCGCTCATCTCCTACTCCCTGACCCAAAACTTCGTCTCGAACTTCGTCCCGAACTTCCCCGTCCTCCTCTCCAAACTTCGACGTTCGATGTCGAATGTTCGATGTTGGATGTTTTCCTCTTCCCCTCCAAAATCCTTCCCCTTCCTCGTCCCAAGAACCTCGTCGGGAACTTCATCGGGAGCCTCGTCGATTTTCCCGAAAATTCCTCCCAAAACTCTGTCCCGAGCTTCGTCGGGTCCGAAGCAAGTTCCTTCCCTGAATGGTCCCGACGACTGGCGGGTAGCGGCACCAACTATGGCCATGACGGAGCATGGCCCTCCAGAGATGGATGTCTACGTTTTTCCGCTGGCGGGACGCGCTCCGCCGCGTCCGCGGTAGCGGCACCAACAAAAAAACAAAACTTCGAATGGCACATTCTGCACAGAAAATACGCGTGTATAGATAGAGGACAGAACGAGCGCTCAGCCTGGAGCTCATTCTAGCCTGCATTTCTCACCAGAGATCGCTGCAGAGCCGGAGGTGATCGTCGAGCTTCCAGGGTGCCACCGTTGCCTATCGCGAACGCGGTCACGCGAAATTCATCGGAGATGCATTCCATGTGCTGCGTCAGCGCGATATTGAGGAGGTCGACCAAGTGCAATGCAGGAGGCAAGAAAATGAGGGAATGTCGCGCTCCCCCTACCCCTCGGGGAGCACGACGTGCACACCCTATTGGAATGTGGGGAATCGTAAAAGAGATTCTGTAGGCGTTCAGAGGTTCAGGGTTCCACGTTCCCGCCGGGCCGTAGGCCCCATGGGCCGGAGGCAGGGTTGCCTTCTCTTTGGCCCAAACCCTCGAACCTCTGAACCTTGAACCCTGAACCCATCAACCCTGAACCTCTGAACCTCTGAACGGTTATGACGGTCTATTCCTCTCTCGTTTTGAGCCCAAGGAGAGCCATGAATTCGGCTCTGGTCTTCGCGTTCTCGCGAAAGCTGCCGAGCATGGTGCTGGTCACCATCTTGATATTGTCTTTCTTCACGCCTCGCATGATCGAGCACATATGTGTTCCCTCGATCACTACCGCGACACCCGCCGGACAAAGCGCATCCTCCAGGCAGTCGGCGATCTGCCTCGTCATCCGCTCCTGGAGCTGCAAGCGGCGTGAGAACATCTCCACAATGCGGGGGATCTTGCTCAGGCCCACTACCTTGTCCGCAGGAATATAGCCCACATGGGCCCGTCCGAAGAAGGGGAGAAGGTGATGCTCGCAGAGACTGTAGTAGTCGATGTCTTTCACGATAACCATCTCATCATAGGTAACATCGAAAAGCGCATCATTGATGATGCGCTGGACATCCTGGCCATAACCCGAAGTCAATTCGGCGTACATCCTTGCCATCCGATCAGGCGTATGGACGAGCCCTTCGCGCGCCGGATCCTCGCCCATGGAGCGAAGGATCACCCGGATACTCTCCTGAATCCCTTCATCGCCGCCAAGTAATCCACCGTTTGACAATCCCGTGGGCTCTCCCACTCTGGTTCCGGGGGGAGTGAGCGAGAGATCGGCGCGTATCCTCACGACCTCCGGCCCTCCCTCAAAGCGCTGTGCGATCTGTGTCATGGTTTGCCCCACCACGGGATGCACGTAATCAGGCGCAATCTCCGCCAGGGGGATTGCCACAAAGGCGTGTTCAAGAAGATTCGGATCCGGAATGGGGCAGGCAGCTTCAGTGGTCACCTGCCTGTTGAACAACGTGATGTCCACGTCAATGCATCGAGGAGCATTGATGTCAGCGGATTTCTGCCGCCCCAATACCTCCTCGATCCACGAGAGGGCATGCTCTTTCAGGGATTCGGCGCTATGGGCTGTTCGCAGCAGCACGGCTACATTGAGAAACCGTGACTGTGAGACCTCCCCCACTGCATCGCTCTCATATACCGATGAAATCCGTTGCAGCACGCCGAATCGCTCCAGCAGGGCCAACGTCGTCTCAAGATGCCGTTCCGGCTCAATATTGGATCCAAGGGACAGGTACGCCTTATTGGGCAACGAGCTCTTCACCGTCTCTCCAACGCTCGATGGTGACGCCTACCGAGCGGGCAAAGCGTAGTGCACCGGGCTTTTCCACCGCCACCTTGACACCCTCCACGGCCGGATCTTCGAGACACAGATTCGCGATCTCGGCACAAAGCTTCTCCACGAGATAGTACCGTGAACCCTCTACTAGTTCTATGATCCCTTTGACCACCGATCGGTAGTTGAGGCCATCTTCCACATTGTCGGAAAGCCCCGGTATTCTTGTGTCGGCGTAGAGCACGAGATTGATCAGTACGTCCTGCAGATCTCGTCGCTCGTCCTTGTTGATGCCAATGATCGTTCTGAGATGCAGATCCTTTATCTCGACCCTGTCATGCATAGAAACCCCTCATATGAGATCCACCGGTTACCGGAATGACGACCCCCGTCAAGAATGGTGATGAAAGAAGAAAGAGAAGTGCGTGCACAATATCGTCCACCCGCCCAGACCTACGCAACGGAATCGAGGGAACAAGCTCCTGAAGATGCGCCTCTCCCGCCCCGGGAGGGGGCAGTATGGCGCCGGGAGCAATGGCGTTCACTTGCACCTCGGGAGCACACGCCTGGGCCAGCAGGTGGGTCATCTCAATCAGCCCGGCCTTGGTCAATGAGTACGCGATGTGCCGCGAATCAGGTCTCATCCCACGTACCCCTGCAATGTTGACGATATGGCGCCCCTTTCGCCCGTTGCCGGTCGATATGAATGCTTGGCTCAGAAAAAAGGGCGCTCGAAGATTGAGGCTGAACTGCCGGTCCCAACTGTTCCTGGTCGTATCCAAGATACCACCCTTCTCGAACATGGCGGCATTGTTGACCAAAATGTCGGCTCCTCCGTAGGCCGCCAGCACATACTCCAAGAGCCGGGGGATCTCTTCTGGGGTATGAAGATCGGCCTGGAACGCAACCGCCATGCCACCCGCTTTTTCAATCTCACCAACCGTCTCAGCAGCCTTGTCCGCGGCTGCATGGTAGTGGATCACGACCCGTGCGCCTTCACGAGCCAAGGCAACTGCCATGGCTCGCCCCAGGCGATCGGATGCCCCCGTCACAATGGCCACCTTGTTCTTCAACCCCGGCAAAAACACCTCATTCATCGGCTCCCTGCATTCCCGCCTTTCGTTTTGCTATTCCGACAGCAGCTGTCAGCTCCCATCCCTCTCAGATTGTCAGATTCCAGATTGACAGATTTCACATTCTTCCCCCTCCCCCCAGATTCTTCAGTCGCTCCGCTCCTTCAGAATGACACACACTTCCACTCCTTCTGCCTCAAACCCCTGTCATTCTGAGCGACTCCAAGGAGCGAAGAATCTCTCCTCGCTCCTTGCTCCATCATCTCAACGCTGAACGCTGAACGCTCTCTCCTCCCCAATCCCCCAATCCACCATCCACCCATTCCAGCAATTCGCAATCCAGCAATTCCCCATCCTCTTCTCCCCAGATTTCAGATTGACAGATTATAGATTATAGATTCCTCCCCCATTCCCTGCCTAATTCTCAATTACAAAAAAATGGCTCCGATGAAATTCGTTATCGAGCCAGATCTCAACCTCCCATCGCCCCATGGTCATGCTGCCGGGAGCTAAGTAGAACCATACGACCTGTTCTCCCGTGGTGGAAGTGAACTCCTCGGAGCTCTCATAGTCCTTATGGCCTCCCGGATTGTACCAGACGGTCTCGGCAATGTGGGTATCCCGCACATTCTTCCACGAAACCCAGAGATAGATCCTCTGATCCACATCGGAGTAGAAAACCTCCGAGATGCCTGAAGGTCTCCCTTGGGCATCAACGTCACGGCAGGTGAATGACTCCACAATACGAGCATCGGTCTCACCAGGCGTGGTGCCACCACCACCTCCGGAAGAATCACATGCCGCGAACAGCAAGATAGAAACAAGAAAGACAACGACCATCCTCATATGGTTCCCCCAATTGGTATTCATGCGTCAGTCCACCTCGCCGGCGCCCCGGCCTTCTCATGCGACAAGATAGCACGACGCTCCCACGCATGGCACATGTATCATCACATCTGTGGCTCATGAAAGCCGCAATTCCCACCAAGCGCAAGAATAAGCTACATCGAGTCCCGCGTACTGCGCGGGGTTCGCAGTGATGGCGCACAAACTTGCCGCAGATTCGGTCTCCCCATGTAGGGGCATCCGCCAGCTGGCGGACCGTGCCCACCGGAGGTGTAGCTCCGCCGACGGCGGGATAAAGATGGGATACAAGAATGTAAACTTATTCCTGAGCGTGCCCAAAACTATTGCCCTCGCGACCAACGCCCTAATATTCTGCTGCTAGTTGCGCCGTCCTGCAGGTGTACTCTGAAACAAGTGCGGGAGATGGGGAAGGAAAACCCCGGCAAGAACCCCCCGCATAAACTCGAGCCAAGGAGGTGGCCGCATGTGGGAAAGACTGTTTCGTCTCCAAGAGCACGGAACGAATGCAAGAACCGAGCTCGTTGCGGGGCTCACGACCTTTTTGACCATGTCGTACATCATAGTGGTCAATCCGGGCATCCTGGAGGTTGCCGGCATCCCGAAAGGACCGTCAACAGTGGCCACCATACTGGCCGCCGTGGTGGGCACGGCGCTCATGGCATTCTACGCCAACAGGCCCATCGCCATCGCACCCTATATGGGCGAGAACGCATTCATCGCCTTTACCGTGGTGCTCGCCATGGGGGCCTCGTGGCAAGCGGGAATAACCGCGGTGTTTATTGGGGGAATCCTCTTCGTACTCATCACGGCATTGAGACTGAGAAGCTGGCTTGCCAAAGCGGTCACACCCTCTCTGAAATACTCCTTCGTGGTGGGTATTGGGCTGTTCTTGGCCTTCATCGGCCTGATGGATACCGGCATAGTGGTCAAGCCGGTAGGGCCGGTGCCCGTATCCATCGGCAAGATGACATCGCCCCAGGTACTGCTGGCGCTCTTCTCCTTTCTCGTGATGAGTGTTCTGCTCATCAAAAAGATCAAGGGGGCCATCATCATAGGAATCCTCGGCACCACCGTATTGGCCTGCCTCGGCAAAAACGCGGGCGTGGATCTTCCCGACGTCTCGCTTCCCCAAGGGTTTTTCTCGACACCTCCTTCCTTGGCGCCCATTGCTTTCCAATTCCGATTCGGTGAGGTATTCACCCTTGGTTTCCTGCCGATCCTGCTCACCGTATTCCTCATGGACTTTGTGGACACCATGGGAACTCTCATAGGCGTGAGTGCTCGGGCGGGCTTCCTGGATGAAGACGGAAATCTCCCGGAGATAGAGAAACCCATGATGGCCGATGCCGTTGCCACGGTGGTTGGCGCCTGCTGCGGCACTACCACCACAGGCTGCTACATCGAATCAGCAGCAGGCATAGAAGAAGGGGGCAGAACGGGGCTTACCGCCCTGACCACCGCCGTTTTCTTCGCGCTGGCGCTGTTCTTCACCCCGATCCTGACTGCGATTCCGAAATGCGCCTATGGCCCGGCTCTGATGATTGTCGGCATTCTCATGATGAACTCTGTGAAGAAGATCGACTTCTCCGACATGACCGAGCTCATTCCGGCCTTTTGCACGATCACTCTGATGATCTTCACCTATAATCTGGGCATCGGCATTACGGCTGGTCTGGTGGCGTACCCGCTCTTGAAGCTGCTGACCGGTCGCAGTCGGGAAGTCAGCATGGGCGCATGGGTGCTGGGCGCCATCTCGCTGGTGTTCTACATCTTCTATCCATACGGCTAGCCCAGGCTAGTAGGCGCCCACCACGCAGTGAGGATTGCCATTATCGGTCACATCCCGGTGGACTACTACACCCTGGCGGACGGGTCCAGGCATACAGGGCTGGGCGGGATCTTCTATGGTGCGGCAGCGCTGGCGGAGCTTGTGGGTCCCCATGGTTCGGTAACCTTCATCTCCAGGGTTGGTGAGGCGGTGCTCCCTAACGTGAAGCACCATGCCGCCCAGTTGGGCGTGGAACTACATGCGGATACGGTTCCAGGCGACGGCTGGTCGGTGCAAGCAGTCTACTTCAGCGGAGAGATGCGCCGGGAACGCCTGTTGGGCCATGTTCCTCCGTGGACCGCTGGTGAGCTCCTCCCGCTGGTGAGTCACTGCGACGGCGTGCTCCTCAACATGGTCACCGGCTACGAAATACGGCTCCCCGAGTTCAAGGAACTGGCGGCCTCGGTGGATTCCCTTATGCTGGATTTCCATAGCTTGGCATTGGGGCGGGACGCAACTGGTCTGCGCTACCCCGTAGTCAATGCCGACGCCCCCCAATGGTGCGCCATGGCGACCATGGTCCAGATGAACCGAACGGAACTTGCCTCGGTCCTCCCGGGTGTAGACCCTCTACGGGGCGCCGAGACAATTGCCTCTTGGGGTTCCCCATGGGCTGCGGTGACAGACGGGAGCGGCGGCGTCTATCTCGGCCAAAAAGGTGAGGCATGCCACCTGCCTGCCCACCATCCCACCGCGACTCCCGTGGACCCTACAGGCTGTGGCGACGTGTTCGGCGCCGCCCTTTTGGTGCGATTTATCAAGGGCGAGAAGCTGCGTGAGGCGGCAAGAAAGGCGCAGATCCTCGCGAGGAAAAATGCTGACTTCAAGGGGCTCCCAGGCTCCGGAGCATTTGCAGGCCTTGTGTAGCCTCGATCCATGGCGCGCCCCAGTTCGCTGCAACTGCAACAAACTTGACTCATGGAATGGTGAGGCTAGAGGTTGAGCGGTGTACTCCACTATGTCCCCCGCTCCTTGGCGGGGCATCACCAAGAAGTGGGTCCCTTCCACGCTCCCTCTTGCACAAGTGAGTCTCTATGATCGAGCTGACCACATCGCCGCAAGCCGAGAAAGTATTCCTTGCAGGTTTGATTACCCAAGACTTGTCGAGGTTCGAAGCAGAGCTCTCGCTGGATGAGCTCGGCAACCTGGCTCACGCCGCCGGCGCGACGGTAGTGGGCAGCGAGCTTCAGAAACGCCCTGCGCCTCATCCCGCGTTCTTCTTCGGTTCGGGGAAAGCGCGGGAAATCGGCGCCCTGGCGCGCGGAGCAGGCGCCGGCACGCTCATCCTCGACCAGGATCTGACACCGGCTCAAGAACGCAATCTCGAGCGCACAACAAGACTCAAGGTACTGGATAGGAGCGAGCTTATCCTCGATATCTTCGCCTCTCGTGCCAGAACCAGAGAGGCCAGGCTCCAAGTCGAGCTGGCACAGTATCAGTATCTTCTGCCACGTCTGGCGGGCATGTGGGGGCATCTTTCCCGAACAGGTGGCGGCATCGGAACACGTGGCCCAGGAGAAACACAGCTCGAAACTGATCGAAGGCTCGTGCGTACCCGCCTGTCGAGCCTCAAGAAACGACTCCGGACAGTCGAACGCCACCGGCGCCTCGTGCGCTCAAGGAGATCGTCCACCTACCGTGTCGCCCTGGGCGGCTACACGAACGTGGGCAAGTCGACCCTGATGAACAGCCTGGCACGGACACGGCTTCCTGTGGCTGATCAACCCTTCGTGACGCTGGACTCGACCACAAGAAAGCTCTACCTTGGAGAAGGCCTCTCGGTACTCATCACCGATACCATTGGATTCGTACAACGGCTGCCGCACCATCTCGTCGCATCATTCCATTCTACTTTGGAGGAGGTCCGGGAGGCTGATCTCCTGCTGGTGGTGGCGGATGCATCATCACCACAGATAGAGAAGGATCTCGTCGTGGTGGATGAGACCCTCGAATCCATCGGTGCAGGGGAGATAGAGAAAATCGTTGTTTTGAACAAGATGGACCTCGTCGGGGATCATCGATCTCTCCAGGCAATGGCAGCCAGGTACGAGCCCGGATGCCTCAGTGTCTCCGCTCTCCGGCGAATAGGACTCAGTGATTTGAGAATCATGATGCGCTCCCGCATTCACACGACTGGTCATCTCTTGGGCTATGCCAATTCCCTGCAGGGGAATGGCACGGGGACTGAGGCATGAGCCGTGCGCTGGGCCTGGCCATCGTGGCGTTTGCGGCCTTGGTGCTTGCATGGGCGGCAGAGAGCATTCTTCCACGGCGTCCCCCGGGTGGATTGAGAGGTCTGGCGATAGTGGGGCTCGTGGGTGGGATTCTTGCGGGCTGGGCAGCGGCAAGTCTGGGCTTCCACATGGGTCCCGTACCCGGCGGCGTGAGTCTGCTTGTCGCACTCCTTGGATCCGCCCTATCCATCTCGCTGGTCGCCGCCTATACCGCCAGGTTCAAGAGAGGGCGGTGATCTTAATCCGTGGCTATCCCTGTCGCCGTGCACAACTTGCCCGGACTTCTCACCGGCTTTCGTGGCGAAACAGCCGAGATGGTTCTGGCTGCAAGGCTTGCGACCGAGGCTCCCGCAGACGTATCCTCTGTCCCGCGGCCGACGCGGGATCGAGGAAGCCGACAGAGCGTAACACAGCAGACAGAGCCATATCGGCTGTCGGAGCAGGAAGCCGGTGAGAAGTCCGGGCTCGGCTTGCGACTGAGGACCCCGCAGGCGTATCCTCGATCCCGCGTCAGACGCGGGATCGAGGAGGCCGACGGAGCGCAATCCCGCGTCTGACGCGGGACTGCAGCCGAAAGTTGGTGAGAAATTCGGGCTAGTGGAGGTACCAATGAACAGTTACACCGCCTTGATCATGATCTGTCTCCTCCTCCTCTCTCCGGTCGTGATGTATGGGGAGGAGACGGGGGCATCAGGCTGTCTCTCGCGGATTCTCAAATGTATGGACGTGGTGCAATTGGGTGACGATTCTACCTACGTCTTCTACGGTGATGAGGGGGGGCATTTGCATATCCTCTTGGAGAAGAATGGCACGTTGACGGAGATCAATGAGATAGGAATCCCGTCTGCAGTGGTGGGACTCGTGGCGGCAGATATCGAGGGTACCGGCGACCTGCAACTGGTCATCGTGACTACCGACGGCCAGGTTGCCATTCATCATGGGGAATCCCTCGAAGCACTATGGCGTAATCAGGATCAGCTCTACTCATCCATCTCGGCCATGGCCGTGGCCCAGGTTGACCAGGATCCTCCACTGGAGATACTCCTCATCGCAGATGAACATCTTGTGATCTACGACGGATCTACTCGGTTCAAGGAGTGGACCAGCCCCAATGAAATGGCCGCGTCCGATCTGCTGGTAGCTGATGTGGATGGTGATGACGAGGCCGAGATCGTGCTCAGCAGCGGCGTCATATTGAGTACTGTTTTCTTTCAGGTGGAATGGGAAGCCGGGGAGCCATTCGGCAAGGAGCTGTTTCTTTTTGATCTCGACAATGACGGTATCCCCGAGATCATCGCAAAACAGGAGAATGGAACTATCCGCATCTACAATGCCAGGGAGCAACGAGAACGCTGGTAGGTCGATCAGCCCGAAAGAATTGACCTCTCAACAAGTGCGAGCGATACTGCGAAAATCCCCCCCAATCCCCCTTTGCAAAGGGGGAAAAGGTTGGATGCCCGGACCTATTGAGAAGTTGCCGGAAAGCATCGTGAAGGTTGTTTTGATGTCGCATCACAACCGTGAATTCACCCGCTGGAGGGCCACGCTCCGTCGTGGCCGCCTGTGCCACACACCGCGGACGCAATGAAACGCGTCCCTCCATCATAGAAAGCCAAAGCGGGAAAAAGGGGATTTTGCTCATAGCGCACTGACTTATTGAGAAGTTGACGGCAGTATCCGTAACCTTTTCCAGGAGGAGTTCAAGGACATGGCCATGGAAGAGATCACTTCAGCCAATTTCGACCAAAAAGTAACAAACAACGAGTTGCCGGTTCTATTGGATTTTGGTGCGGCATGGTGTGGCCCATGCAAGATCTTGGATCCTATGCTCGAGAAGATCGCTCAGGATTTTGCGGGACAGCTATTCTTCGCCCACGTGGACGTTGGCGCCCAACCAGAGCTTGCCGCCCGATACGGCGTGCTGGGCGTTCCGACTCTCATTCTCCTCAACCAGGGCAATGTGCTGAAGCAACTGTCCGGCGTGCCGCGCAAGGGAAAGATCGTCGCCATGATTGAAGATGCCATCGCTGAGGCGGGCATTTGACGTTCCTCGCCCTTTTCATCCTGATCACCCTCGCGGGAGCGGAGGAGAAAGTCGAGGTCTCCGCCCTTCTCAATCCTGATGTCCTCGTTCCGGGTGGCGAAGCCATGCTCTTCATCGCGGCCACGATCCCCGACGGATTCCATGTGTACGGCCTGGATTCCCAGGTCGGTATTCCTATTTCGGTGGAGCTGGAAGATTCATCCCGATTTATGCCCCTGGGCCAACTGCAAGAACCGGAACCGGACTATCATTTTGACGAACTGATGAAGGTCAAGGTGCCGTGGCACAGCGGAACTCTGAAGCTGCGTCTTCCTCTCCAGATCTCCACCGCGACTGCTCCCGGTATGCTCTCCTTGGAAGGCCGTTTCGGATTCCAACTCTGCGATGCCACTTCCTGCAGAATCCCCGCCGAAACCACGTTCTCGGTGCAACTCACTGTCGAGGGTGAATCCGCTGAAGCAGCATCTCCTGTAGGCATCATTGCGCCTCCACCTGTACTCGATATCACCGGCGCTCAAGCAGATATTCAAGAGACCCCGCCTTCAACCGATGCAGAGTCGTCCGAGCCAAAGGTCCTTGCTCGGTTTGTGGGGTATGAGCCTTCGGAAAAGAAGTTTCTCTCCTTTCTCCAATTGGAGGCAAGCCAAGAAGCCCAGCCCGGTTCCAAGGGATTCTGGACATTCATCGGTGCAGCCATCATCGCTGGTTTGCTCTCCATTCTGACGCCTTGTGTCTTTCCCATGATTCCCATCACCGTGAGCTTTTTCAGCAGGATGGCGGGTGGAGGAAGACGACAGATGGTCGGCCTCGCGGCCACGTACTCCGGCGGGATCATCTTCGCTTACACTGCCATCGGGTTGATCGTCTCCGTGGCACTGGGGGCCAGCGGTGTCCAGGACATCGCCACAAGCCCTTGGCTCAATCTCGTGCTTGCGGCCGTATTGATCTTCTTCACACTCAATCTGCTCGGCATGTTCGAGATACGCATCTCCACCGGAGGTATGGGCACTCCCCAGCGGGAGGGGGCGTGCGGGAAAATCGTATCCGTCCTGCTCATGGCGCTCGCCTTCACCTTGGCATCCTTCACCTGTACCGCAGGCTTTGTGGGGGCATTGTTGGTGGCAGCGGCGCAAGGGGACGTGCTCTGGCCGCTGGTGGGCATGTTGGCGTACAGCACCGCGTTCGCACTTCCCTTCTTCTTCCTCGCCTTGTTTCCCAGTTGGCTCTCCTCGCTTCCACAAAGCGGTGGGTGGATGAACAGAATCAAGGTAACCATGGGCTTCCTCATCTTTGTGGCTGCATTCAAGTTCCTATCGAACGCAGATATGGTCTGGAATCTCAATATCTTAAAGAGAGAGACGGTGCTTACTGTCTGGGTTGTCTCGTTTCTACTGCTGGGCCTCTATCTCTTGGGCAAAATCAGGCTTCCTCACGACGCCGAGCAAAGCGCTGTCAGCGTCCCCCGCCTTATGATCGTCCTGTTCTCGCTGGCTTTGAGTCTTCATCTTGCATTCGGGTTGGGCGGGAAAGAAGTGTGGTTACCACTGAACGGGCTTCTCCCGCCTGAATGGTATGGCAAGGACATTGCCAAGGAACATTGGCCAGAGGACTACGATGGCGCCCTGGCCGAGGCCAGGCAACAGGACAAGCTGCTCTTTGTCGATTTCTCGGGCTATACCTGCGTCAACTGCAAGCTCATGGAACACAAGGTGTTCTCTTTGCCACGCATAAGAACCGAGCTCGACAAGTTCGTGCGCGTAAGGCTCTATACTGACGGCGGCCCCGACAAGAAACGCAATCAACGGCTCGCCCAAAGCCTGGGCAGGAGTACTGCCCTTCCACTCTATGTGATTCTCGATCCCTAGTAGCGAGCAGCTCGCATCACTCGCGCAATAGCAGTGAGGAACGCGTGGGCGGTCACAGCTTCAGAGGTTAGTGGGGCGACCCGCCACCCCTTCGACTACGTTCAGGACAGGCCAGCGGAAACGTTCAATGTTGAACGTTTGTCTTTCTTGGGACGCCTCTCGACACTGGATGGAAGGGTTCGGAGTTCAGGTTTCGGGACAGCCTTCACTATCTCCTACCTCTGAACCCCTGAACAGTCACGCTATCCGTGGCGCCAGAACCGTTCGAACACCCTCCCCATGGGGGCAAGATCAAAGGTATCCAAGAGCCATTGAATCATCGGCTCGACGCGGCTTTGCCCGAGCAAGGTAATCCATCGCTCCAGGCTTTTACACGGTGTGGGGGGCAATGTCCGCAGAAGCTCCCATGGATGGATGTAGAAGCTCGATGGCAGCTGAGCAGCCGCATTGGCTTCAACCCAGCGCCTGATCAAGATTTTGGGGAGAAACCGTAGGTAGACACTGCCGCCGTAGGGGATTCGAAGCCGGGATGAGGTGCTTGCAGGAACCTCCCAGAGACCCGGCACCACTTCAAAGGGGATTCTCGGCGCCTGCGCCCAGCCCGCCAGGCTCCAATATGAGGGCATGACACTGCTGTCGAACAGGTAACCCATCTCTGCAAGTATCTCTGCCGCCCAACGCGTCTTGGAGGAGAGCCCGAAGCTCGCGCCCCGAAACGCCGTAGGTCGGATGCCACACGCCGCAACAATACTCTGCTCTGCGCGGGAAAGCTCCTCTCGAAACGTCTCCCCATCCAGCAACCCCAATGGCGTATGGGTATGGCCATGACAGCCGATCTCGTGCCCTTGCGTGGCAATGGCGTGAATGAGATCCGGATGCTGCAGCGCGACTTCCCCCACGATGAAAAACGTGGCGTGCACTCCATGTTGGGCAAGCAGGTGAAGAAAATGCTTGGTGGGCTCGCGAATCAGAGAATGCAGTGTGCCTGCACCCTGCGCGAGAAGAACGGGATGAAACCAGTCCTCCAGGTCGATGGCAAGGGCATGAACCACGAAGCGGTACTCACCCTCTCTTAGGTATCGGGGGCTTGGTCAGATACACGCCCTGGAGTTCAGCCGGGTCTCCCCCTCTCCCGGCCTCCCATAGGTGGAAAGCGATGCTGGCCAGAAAACCAGCCCGTGGTACCGAGAATATTGGGGAGGCGATGTGGAGACACGCTAAATCATCATTCTCCTCGGCGACCATGGCTTGGGGGGCCGCATCCCCCACGATTTGACAGTCCATGGCAAGATGACTCCCCAGTTCATCGGCCTTCACCAGAATGGGGGGCTGCACCTCCTCCGGAGGGAATTGGGAGGTGTTGTAGATCGAGAGAGCGATATGCCCTGTCCGTGGACCCGAGTACTGGGTGACCACCACACGATCAAAACCGTACAAGGCAGCGGCGAGCACACGGGAAGTCTTCACGCCTACCAGTGGAAGCCCCAGGGAAAGCGCCAGCCCTTGCATAAGACCGATGCCCACGCGAAGCCCGGTGTACGAGCCTGGACCAGTCCCTACTGCCAGCCCATGGAGTTGGTCCCTGATCACCCCGGCATCGCTCAAGAACCGATCAATGACTTCGGCGCCCCTGGCCAACATGCTTCGCCCCAACGGCAGCACCTGCTCTGCCCAGACCTCGTCCTTCTGCCAAAGCGCCACGGACATCATGGATGTTGACGTATCCACTGCCAGCCACATCAGATCACCTCCAGCCCCGATATCTTACGAGGAGGCCACGAGCTTTGTATCTCCTCATCCTTCATCTTCTTTCCCCCATTTCCGCATTCCTCCATTCCCCTCTCCCCATTCGATGTTCGATGTTCGATGTTGGGCGTTCATTCCCGCAATTCAGCATTCAGCTCCCCCCCCCAGATTCTTCAGTCGCTCCGCTCCCTCAGAATGACACACACTTCCACTCCTTCTGCCTCAAAGCCCTGTCATTCTGAGCGACTCCAAGGAGCGAAGAATCTCTCCTTGCTCCATCATCTCAACGCTGAACGCTGAACGCTATCTTCTTCCCCATTCCAGCAATTCCCCATACTGGGGTATCTACTTGACTCCAGTAGCCCCAATATGTAGTGTTCCGACATGGAAGACTACCCCCGATC
>JAUXFG010000229.1 GCA_030620115.1 Candidatus Fermentibacterota bacterium | reverse complement strand
TGTATCCCCCATGTCAAGGCTTCCCTGTGTCGTATCTGACTGGTTACACTAAAATCTCCTAAAACCACGCAGGGCCATCTTTTCGTCAATCGCTAACGGCTAAAAATGAAACTCCGGACTGGGGACATGCTGCGAGGACCCGTTCGGCTCGCTCACGACAGGCACGATGAGATGCGCCCGGTGTTCTGCATTCCGCCGGTGGTCGGATCCTCGACATGTGATGGTTCGCGGTATAGAGAAGGCACATATCTTCCTTTCGGATAGAGATCGGAGATTTCGTACATCGACTTGAAACCGTGACCACGGCGATGAAAGCTTCGGATTAGGGATGGGCGAGTAGGAAGAGAACTGCACTCGAGAGACCTGAGCGATCCGAGCACGCAGGTCTCCATGACTATCAGCATGTGGAGGATCGCCGCCCTTTGATGAATAGCCTCCTGTCGGTGGGATTCAGGATGACCGGGGCACCCTCTCAGTATCGTGGACTTCTTGCCTGGAGATCCTCGATCAGGGCGCGGCCGATTGCCGTCCCGAGTATCTCATTGCCCTTCTTGTTTAGGTGACAACAGGGATCCGCATACACGGATGACTCGATGCCATCGAAGACCTGTGTCATGTCGAAAAAAGGAACTCCTTCCTCGACTAGTCGTCGCCCCATGGCCCTCAAATACGGGTAACCCTTACGAACGGGGGCGGCAAATCGACTATCAGGGTGAAAAGCGATCTTCCGCTCCGATACGCCCATCGGTTTTGAAGGATGCGAGTATTGGTTGGGCTGCAGGACATGGTAATAGCAGATGCCAAGCCCTTGGCAGACGTAAAGCATTTGTCGTGAGCAATTCGCCCACACCTCTGCGAAATCATTCCACATCTCGCTCTCCTGTGTGTACTTCCTCGATGGTCCCTTTGCTACGTAGGGTAGTGACTCAGCTGTCAGAGCCTCAAGGTCTAAAAGACATCGCGTGATCCGGTTGGTCGTATGCCGGTCCATGAGTGTCCACCAAAGACCGGCTGTCAGGCTCCAACTCAACGGTGGATTCGAAAACGCCGAGGCGTCTCTCGTTCGCTTCTCGCGGAGGTACGTGAGTTTGCCGATCTGTATTCGGAGGTCTGGGTCCAATGGCCGGACATCCCCTGCCCATCGGCGAGGGAAGTAGGGGAATACGCCCATAGGGATACTGGTTGTGGGGGGGAGAAAGACCTCATTGAAACCGTCAATATTGATCACGACGTCAAACCGGACGCCCAGTGCGAGTAGATAGTTCAACGCTATGAGCTGCTGCGGCTGCTTGTACCCTCCCATTGCAAAGTTGAGCGCGACGGCGCTTTTCCCCGAGAAACGGGGCGAAGAGCGGATCATTGCCCACACCGCATCAAACCCTTCGGGCCAGAAGAGGTGCGCGAACGACCCGCCAAACAGACCGATCACGACGGTGTCGCGTGTCGAGATGAAAATATCCGGCGAGGCCTGTGGGAAGCCATAATCTGCCGACTGGGAGACCTCCTTTTTGTCTCGTGCTTTGTATGGGTCAGGTTGCACAAATCCTAAATACGGGTGAATCACATAGTCACCGGATCCCAAGCCACCCACTGCCAGATCCGAAAACGGCAGCTCGAGCGACGGCGCGACTATCCGCGTCTTCCGTTGGCTGGCAACAGTTCCATGAAGGGTGAGTCTGCCGTGAAGGTAGGAAAGTCCGACGAAAGAAATCAGCTCAGCGGCCGTTATCACCACAACCGAAGCCGCGATAATGAAAACAAGCCGTTTGGGGGATCGCCAGGCAAGATCAGTCATTCTATCGCTACCTCTCTCCAATTCGAAGCAAACGAAGATTCAACGACATGAAAGGCTTGAACATTGGCGTAGTGCCACAGGATGTCCACGTTGAGGACAAGCCCAGCGTTTCGTCCAATCTCACGACATGAGTCAAACAAATATAATAGCCTGGAAAGCAAGAGAAACCCCCGAAGATCTCTGCGCACGCTCCTCCGGTCTTGCGACTTCATCGAGAAGTGTCCCGCGTCTGACGCGGGCCCGTCTCGCTACGAAGGCCGGTGAGAAGTACGGGTCAATTGCCCGGAGAGGCTACTATGCCAAGACAACTCTACGGATGGTCTACAACGTATAAGGAAACACGCCGACCCGATTGGAATCAGGTGAATACCAGCATGCTCTGAAGGCTTGAACAACATAGTACTTTGGATACGGGCCGGGTTCTCCTGGATCAAGGAATGACGCTTCAGTGGTTTCCCCAAGGGTATTTGTACCATCCCACGGGTCCGGTCGGAACGTTGGATCCGCTGAGCCGAAGACCACGTATTTCGAGGCTCCTGATACTGGGTTCCAAGAAAGGAGAATGCCACCCTCTGTTTTGGACGCCGTAATTCCCTCCGGCGCAGGGAGCGCCGTGAATACGTCATGCGAAGCGAAATCGTAGATGCCGAGATCATACGGTGGATTGGCGGCATTCTGGCAATAGGTGTCCTGATATATGTCGATCCCGTGACGCAAACGCTCCTCGTTGATCAGATGGATGCCCCAGTGTTCCAGCGAAACCGGATCGGTAGAAAGCATGATGAGATTCGGCGTTGCCTCTTCGGGAAAGAGGTCCCATCCTTGTGCGGGTCCCTCGGGACCGTTGACATAGATGCCGTGGATGCCGGAGAGCATCACCAGTTTTGTCTTATCCTTCAGGTGTGGTGACGCACTCAGGGTGAGGAGTCGTGGCTCATAGGAATGGCATGCCATGGGCGAAACGCTCCCAATGTGATTCTTGAATCCGAGCGTCCAGTATTTGCCGGTTTGGCGGTGCTCTTTGAGCACGGGACAGTTAATGAGGTAATCGCAGTTCACGATGTGAGAGCTCAGCGACAGATTGATATCTCCAACCCATATCTGGGTCCCTGGGTCCGGGTTGCTCTCATCTGATATCACGATATCGGGAAAGCTTCCGGCAGTGAAACCACACCCGGCCATGGTGGAAGTGCACCAGCCGGGCACGTTGTCGAAAACAGTGATATTCCCCGCAGGAAACGCACCACCCAGCATCTGAACGAGCCTATCGGTCAATGCCTTGATCATCTCCCATCGTGTCGGGACATAGGACTCAAGGATGTTCACCTTGATGGCGATTCTCTTCGATGTATCAAGGCCGGGAAACAGGGATTCCAGCGCGGCAACTGGATCTGGTTGGCCGGTGAGCCACATGAGCCCATCATCAACCATCTGTTGAATCACGGCGAGGTTCACCGTACTCCCGGAACTTGCGTCCAGCTTCTCGATGATCGCAATGCGACCGGGAAGGGCGTTGCCGGACCGGAATGCGGATGCGCTCCGTGACAAATGAAAAGATGCTCCTACTGCAGTGATCGCCACGGTTTTCATGAAGTCGCGCCGCGAAATACGACCCAACCGTCGCGTGTTGTATTGGTTGTGATGTTTCAGGCTCATGATGCTCTCCTTACTGTGGCGGCGTCAGCTATTCAAGCAAAGGATACACTTCTGGTCAAGTCTCAAGAGGTTCGTGAGACTTGACCGCTGGAATCGATGTCTGATAAATCTCTAGTAAATCCATGGATTTACTAGAGATTTATTCTAAAGCCGAGATATGGCTTCATTGAAGAGTGCCTCGCTCAGCAGCATATTGTGCCCCAACTGGAGGCTGTTGTGAGAATACCAGTGATTTCTGGGCTCCACCCGATTACCACATGTGATTTCCTCGCCGAGTTAGAAAAACGGCTCGGTGCCCTGCCATCTGATCTTCACGTCTCGAGGATGTTTACCTCATTGGTGGCTATCTCTGAGGGGAAGGTGATCGGAATGACCGAGCCATATATGGAATACTGCCCATTGGCTGTTTCCCTGTATGGCAGAATGTCGCGGCCTGGTCCGGATGGCGTCGTGGAAGGTGTGTGTCGGTCCGTGCAAAAGAAGGTTAAGCAGTTTGGCTACTACACGTCTTGCAGGGAAGTCCGTACCCATCGTCTCGCCATTCCTTTTGGCGCCTCGGAAATGATGATGCGCGCGATGCTGAAAGGGCTCGTGGATGCCGCGGTGGTGGTATGCGAAGGCGCCGGAACGGTAATAGCGCCCTCAGCGGAACTCATTCAGGGAATTGGGGCGCGAATGAACGGGCTATTCCATACATCCGCCATATCGGAGACCATTACCAAGATTGAGCAGTCAGGCGGCATAGTTCCTTTCCCCGACACTGCCGCCATCGACCAGATAGGCGGCCTTGATCTTGCCATGAGCATGGGCTATCGCAACGTCGCCGTCACAGTCAACGCTTTCCAAGGAGAGGAACTTCTCAAAGTGCGCGAAGTTGAAGACAACCACAATGGTCGCGCGTTCATCCTGGGGGTATGTACCACCGGCATTGACGACACAAGAGCCCAGGAATTCGCCGATCATGCCGATCTTGTATGGGCGTGCGCGTCAGATGAGGTGAGGCATCTCTGTGGAGCAAAGGCCAGGATTCAAGTCACCACCAAGATTCCCGTATTCGTCATGACTGAGGTCGGCGTTGAGTTCCTCTCGATGTATGCGACACGCCCCGAGGCAATTGCGAACCTGGATCCAAACCTACAATACCTGGTGTCAAACACCATCGACGGTTCACCGGTGACTCTGGGCAAAGTGCCAACGAGGATCGCCGCCGTCGAAAGCCTACCGGTCACTTCACCGGATAGCCCCCGCCTTGAAGAAGGATGCCTAACCCGGACTTCTCACCGGCTTTCGTAGCGAAACCGCCGAGATGGTTCTGGATGCGAGGCTTGCGACCGAGGACCCCGGCTCTGTCAGGGCGTAGCCTGGCTCCGCCGTGACAGAGCCCGAAGGCGTATCCTCTGTCCCGCGTCTGACGCGGGATCGAGGAGGCTGCTTGTCACGTCGTAGCCATCGCGAAGACGGAACG
>JAUXFG010000033.1 GCA_030620115.1 Candidatus Fermentibacterota bacterium | reverse complement strand
GCCACGTGGGCGCAGAATTTTCACGATATGAAAATCTGTAGTGCCCATAACCGGTAGTCGAACAGCGTAAGCCCTTGATACATAAGGATGTTCGCTTTTTGAAGAGGTGAACTTAGGCTAGTCGAGCCGGACGAGGCGTCGGGTGAATGTGTGGTCGCCTGCAGTGAGGCGCAGGATGAACACACCGTTGGATGGCGACTGGGGAAGGGCCCAGTTGATCCTGTGGTGCCCCGCGGATAAGGGCCGGGTTTCTCTCTCGCCCACACGCCGCCCGGCGAGATCGAAAAGTGCCCATGAGACCTCGCCATCCTGAGGAAGACCCAGGAACAGAGCCACGTGATCGCTGGCGGGGTTCGGCCTGACCGGGCCAAGGGAGAAGACCTCAGGAATGGGCTCATGGTCTTCTGAGGAGAGCACGCCTTCGCCTGAGACAGGAACGAAGACGACGGGAGCAAACGGATCATTGGTTTGGAGAATGATCGAGTCCTCATACGCTTCCACTTCTTCCGGCGTGAGGGTCAGGTCGACCCACAGGCTATCTCCAGCCGGGATCTCGTAACCCGAGATGAAGTCCGCACCGAAATGGCCCGTCTGGGAGGCATCCCGATAGAATCCAAGCTCGCCGATGCTCACGAACCGGCCATCGGCCGCTGCGGTGATGGTGAATTTGAGATATCTGCAGGTGACGGGATCGAACAACTCGTCAATGTGCTCGCCAGAGCCGTTATGCTCTTGCACAACTGGCACATACTGCACATTGTCACCGCTGATGGCCAGCTCGTATCCCGTGATATATGTATGATCAGCTCCGGCATGGGGAACCACCACCAAGCGGCTCACTGTCAGCTCTTGCCCGAGATCTACTTTGAGATAGTTGCCTTGCGCGGCTGATGGCGTTGAGAACCACCGTGTGGACAGATCGCCGTCGCATGCGGGATGGGGCTGCGACCAGTCCCCACCGCTCTGTTCCCTGGTGCTGTCAATGACCGCAGCACCCAGCGCCAAGTCGCCGCCTGAGAAGAACAATCTTCCAATCCTCAAGGCAGCCCCACCGATATTCCTGACTTGCCACAACCGGTGACCCGTCTCGCCCACCGGCACTGGATCAAAGGCAACATCGCCCTCCTCCACCAGGAGATGCGCCGTTGCTTGTATGGGAATGTGGAGCGTATCTCTCCATGAGTTCCCTGCTTCGTCACTGAGGAGCAGCTCCAGGGGAAGCACAAATCCATGGGGACAGTCCCTGGAGAGGTTCACCACAAAGCATGTCTCAGCCTGGACGATTTGCAGTGGTTCTAGGTCGCCGATGTAGGTGGAATCGCTCACCACGGTTGCCAATGTGTCAAGGGAAGCAAGCCTTCCCGTCGCCCCGGATGCCGGCAGATCACCGGTATTGCGAATGGTCACGAAGAGTCCCATGGGGTACCCCGCAATGGCGCCCCCCTCGGAGAGACTATGGCCCGCTACATGAAGCGATGGCGTGTGTACACCAGGTGGAAGAAGCCAGAAGTCCAGGTGTGGGGGCGCCTCAGTATCCACCGAGACCGATACCGGCCCACGAGACGCATATCCCGGCGCTTCGGCCTCCACCCAGTACTCTCCTGACGCAAGATCCGTAAAGGTATACGCACCTACAGCATCACAGCGCACGGTGGCATCGCCCGCCCCTGCGGCCGTCAGAAATCCCTGGGATAGGGGCAAGCAGGTCAACGCATCCGCCACAGTGCCATAGATGGAGAGTCTACCCAGGGGCAACCTCGTGAACTCAAAAACCTCGAAGAAGCTCTGCCAGTTCTCCCAATCACCCATATGGATCCTAAAACCCAAGGTGTCTCCCGTTGCTGGTTCGAGACCAGTGTTCTCATTGGCCGGGATGGCCACCTCCACATGCCAACCTTGGCCATGGAAAAGAGCCGCTCTCTGGAAATCCCCATCCTGCACCAATCGGCTGCCAAAGAAATCAGGATACCGGGGATCATCATCCCACATCTCCCCTCCCCATCCACCATGCGCCAAGTCATATGCCCGCGCCTCCGGGGTCGCATCCATGACTCTGGCACCGAAGGATCCATGCGTGGGGTCGTAACGAATGTGATAGTTATCGCGGCCGTGCCACCATCCGTCCGCAGCTACGTCGAGGAATAGATTGATTTCCCGGTTGGAATTCGTGTTCACCCCGACGGATAGAACCGAATCCGCCCAATTCAGATAGAGGGCCCCGGAAACGTTCGCATTGGTGGCATAGTCGAAATTCGCGGTGGAAAGATCCCATTCTCCTGACGCCAACGATCCGTCAATCACCACGCTCCTCGAGGGAATGGGGCTGCGCATCGCGTATAAAGGAAATGCATCCACATCATCATGCCACCCGTCCCCATCAGTGTCAGAGGAGGTTGGATCTGTTCCTCCATAGATGCCTGTCCAGGCTTCCTGGAGGTCGGACCATCCATCTCCATCAGTATCCTGGAAAAAGCGGGAAGAGCCGATCCGCGTCTCATCCGACGAAAGCCGTGTATCATCGTCTGCCAGCCCATCCCCGTCTTCGTCAACACACTCCAGCAGGGTCCCAAAAGGATCGGAAAGTTCCATCCACGCGGAGAAGCTGCGAAAGATCTCTGCCTGGTAGGAGAAGTGCTCGCCACAGAGGAGGGCATAGTCCAACGGCTGATCTCCATGCCACATCTCGGGCTGTCCCGAAAGATCGTACATGGCATCGAGCTGATGCTGGAACTCGTGGGTAAAGATCCAGGTCAAGCCATAGTTGACATCGTCATACGGGCCAGGGAAGGCAAAGGGGTAGATCGGGTAGAAGGATGTGGAGAATCCTGTTGAATGCGCCGGTCCTAGGAACGGCCATATGCTCACGCCCCACGACCAGGTTCCAGGCACGCCACGGCCAAGGTCGAATACACCATCGTACTGTCCATCCGCAACGCCGTACTTCCGCAGGATGGTTTCCACCACCGCTACGCTGCCAAGGTCCAGCGCGGCCGTGTCATAGAACTCATAGATGGGCAGATAGCTGACATCGAGATTCAGTTTGAAACCGGAGTTGCGAAGATAGAAAGCTCGGCTAAGGTCGATCTGCCTCCTAATGGCATCGAGATCGTCGGCATCGAGCTGACCTACGGAGGTGTTCATGAAGATAGGGACAAGAATCTCGACGCTCATGACGGGTGTGAATTGCAAGCCATCAGCCTCGGTAGTCATTAATACCTCAGCCCCGGGAAGGCTCCTCGAAAGCTCGGGAGCTCTGTAGGTGACTCGGTACTGATATGTGGCGCCTGAGAGGAGTCCATCATCGTTCCAGATCGCGTCCAAATCAGCGTGTCCGGTAGGCTCTTCAGGGAACTCTTCACCCTCAAGGCACCGGAACACATCGAAGCCAATAATGGGGCCTGACGGTGCGGGCAATGGCATGGCAAGCATGGCGGTGATACTGCCTGGTGTCACCACCGGTTCCGGAGGCGCCAACATCAAGGCGATCGCCTCGGCACTGGGAAAGCTTTCGAGACTCTGTATATCTAGGGCAGTCACTTTGTAGTAGTATATACTCCCGGCGCTCAGGCCTCCGTCCAATAGAGAATCGGAGGTAGTGAATCCAACAAGGTTCTCTTCGCCAATGGCAAAGCCCGCCTCGGTGCTCCGGTATACCTGATAGCCGGCGAGATCCTCCCATACCACCGGTTGCCAGGTGACCAGACAGTGAGTCGAGTCCTGGGGCAAGGCCGCCACTCCGGTGGGAGCGGGAGGAGCAATATCAGGCAGGAGTTCCTCAAGGCTCCGTGCCACGGATTCTATCTTCAATTCGTCGATATCGCCGTCAAACCAGGCATCATGCCCCCCGTCTCCGCACGACCCGATCATGAGGTCGTACTCATTGGATTCAGGAGTCCCTGCTGCGTCCACTTCCTGATAGAAGACCAGCTCCGGCTGCGCCCCCTCACCGTGCACCAGCATCAACAGTGTTCCCGTAGTGTCATTGTACGCAAGGGCTGACCTGTACCACTCCCCTATCTCGAGTATGGGCTCGCCTGTCTCGTCTCCCAGCACTACTTCCGACACAGTGGATCCATTGTTGTAGAAGTAGCCGCCGTAGAGCTTTCCTCCGTGCCAGATATGAAGGAAATAGTTGGTCACCCACCATGCGCCCTGCCCCCGCGGTTTCACCACCAACCGTCCCGCGTTGTTCCACGCGCTATTATGGGATGAGATCCTGAACCAGAGGTCTATGGTGAAACTCCCGGTCATATCAAGCGCATCACAGTCGGGAACTACGATACGGCTCTTATCGGTCGATGCGTTGTTATCGATGTGCACCGCCTGCCCCTCCACGCCCGGCACGAACGAGAGGTTCCCTTGCCCTGTGCCCCCTGCGGTCACTCCCGAGACATCTTCCAGATCTCCCTCGAAATGCATGAGCAGAACCGTGTGCTCATCGGCCTCCGCAGGAAACGACAGGAAAACAGCGATAACCAAGAGCCAGCGGAGAAGGCTAAAGAAAACGAACGGCCTTTTCCCCGCTGTGGCGCGATTCGACGAATACCAGGCACGGCAGGTTTTCATGACACATCCTCGCTTTGGGTTCCGAGCCGCCTCGATCTCTGGGTATTGACTGAAGATAATTAGCAACCTGTCAATCTTCAATCTGAAGAGAGAATAGCAGGCAGGGACGCCTCCCTTATGGCCGGGCTTCCATCTCCTCGTGGAGAAGAGAGTGAAGCTGTTCTTCTGTTGCAGCGCATCATCGGCACGGATAGGTTTCCCCGTTCATCTCAGCCATGATGAGGAGGTTCTATGGCAGCGGGCGTGACCACAACATTCGGCGAGCCCTGCGCCAAGTCGAGCAGGCGCATCCTCTGGTCGCTGCTCATGCGCCACAAGCGCGCTATGGCTCTGGGTATCCTTGCACTGTTGGGCGTCGATGGTCTCCAGCTCCTCATACCCAAGCTCACGCAATACGTGGTTGACGACCTTGCCGGCGGCATGGCCACGGTGGGCAAGTTATGGCTTCTTGCCGGCGCCATCATGGCGGTTTCCGTGGGCGTTGGCCTCTGCCGCTTTGTGTGGCGTTACTTCATCATGCGGGCAAGCCATCGTATCGAACGGGATCTGAGGCAGGATCTCTACAACCACTTGCAGACACTCTCGCCGCAGTTCTATGACAAAACCAAGGTGGGCGACATCATGGCCCACGCCACCAATGACCTGAATGCGGTTCGAATGGCAACCGGCATCGCGGCACTGGCCACTGTCGATGCGCTATTCTTGGCCGTTGCCGGCATCTCCATCATGGCCGCCATGAACCTGAAGCTCACCCTCTTGGTCCTGATTCCCCTCCCTTTGCTCTCGCTGAGCATGCTGAGATTCGGAAAGCTCGTGCACTCCAGGTTCACGGCAGTGCAGGAGGCTTTTTCCAAACTCACGGACAAGGCGCAGGAGAGCATGTCCGGGATACGTGTAGTCAAGGCATACGGAGATGAGAAGTCAGAATCTTCTTACTTTTCCGAAAGAGCAAAGCGGTGCGTTGATTTGAATATCAGCCTGGCCCGGGTCTGGGGGCTCTTCGGGCCGCTCATTGGCGCCCTTGCCCTCACCAGCATGGCGATCCTCATTGGGGCCGGAGGGCGATTGGTCATATACGGCAGGCTTTCTTTGGGCGAGTTTGTCGCCTTTTCGAGCTACTTAGACATGCTGATCTGGCCAATGATGGCGGTGGGGTGGGTGGTAAACATCCTCCAGCGGGGAACGGCGAGCATGGATAGGCTCCAGAAGCTTTTCCACACAAAGCCGGATATCAAGGATGGCCCTGTTGAGGCCGGCCCCGAACCATCCCTGGAAGTGCACGATCTGACCTTCTCCTACCCGGGAACCGACGCGGTGGTATTGAAGAACGTGTCGTTCTCTCTTCCGGCGCACAGTACCCTGGGAATCGTGGGACGAACAGGTTCAGGCAAAACAACCCTGGTGGAGCTCTTCTTGCGCCTTTACGATCCTCCTGAGGGCACGGTTCTTGTGGGAGGCATCAACACTCACCACCTGTCTCTGGCAAGCCTCAGATCTCTGTTTGGCTATGTTCCACAGGAGACCTTTCTCTTCGCCCTCAGCATTGCGGACAACATCACATTCGGCGCCGACGGTCTGTCGCGGGAAAAGATGATCGAGTTGGCAAAAACCGTCCAGATCCATGATGAGATCCTGGCCTTTCCCGACGGTTATGATACACTGGTGGGTGAACGCGGCGTCACGTTGTCCGGCGGGCAGAAACAACGCGTGGCAATCGCCCGCGCCTTGGCGATGAATCCCCGGATCCTTGTGCTTGATGACGCTCTCTCCAGCGTTGACACGGAGACTGAATCCGCCATCCTGACCAAGCTGGAGGAACGGATGAATCGCTGCACCACCATCTGCGTAGCGCACCGAATAAGCACAGTCCGCAACGCTGACCTTATTCTCGTTTTGGACGACGGCAAACTGGTCGATTCCGGCAGGCATCAGGAGCTATTGGAGCGAGAGGGGTATTACGCCGAGCTCTATCGGATGCAGCAGATCGAGGATCAAAGACGGGCAGCAGACACGCCGGGATTCCTCAGGAGCGGGAACTGATGCGTGGTTCACCGTTCGCCAGTGACTACATCGAGGGAAAAGCCTACGATGGAAGGTTGGTGCGCAGGCTCCTCACCTACGTACGCCCGCAGGCGAAGCTGATCCTTATTGCAATGCTCTTCATGATAATCTCCGCAGGATTCTCACTGCTCATTCCTTATCTGTCCAAGCTAGGTATCGACCGTTATTTGGCGACGCTCTACCACGTCTACGAAGCGCGCGCCGACATCAGTGATTCTCTGCTCACCTCCCCCACAAGCACCACGGCATTCCTTCGCCTTGATGATTCGAGCATTCTGGTCCGAAAAACAGCAATTGAGACTATGAATTCTGCCATTCGGTCGAGATTTCTACATCTTGGAGAACTCCAACCGGAGACCTACTACCTTTTCCCCGCCCAACAAAACACAGGCGAAACTGGCTTTGTACGCGGTGACTATTGGCTCGTGCCTGAAGCGGAGCTAGGAAGAGTTCCCCCGCGAATCATCGTAGAGATCAGAGGTGCGAATCTGGCAGGAATGACAAGATTGGCCCTTCTCGCCGGCCTGATCATCCTTCTCGGGTTCGGAACCGGCTACGGTCACGTGCTTGCCCTACAAATCGCAGGTCAGCGATCCATGTACCAGCTACGCATGGCACTGTTTGGACATATCCAAGGTCTGTCATTGACCTTCTTCGACAAGAACCCCGTGGGACGGCTCGTCACTCGCGTGACCAATGACATCGAGGCCCTCAATGAGATGTTCGCCGCCGTGCTGGTGAACCTGGTGAAGGATGTGCTTCTGCTTCTGGGAACAGCCGCCATCCTGTTCGCGCTCAACCCGAGACTCGCGCTCATTTCCATGGCAGTACTCCCATTGGTGGCCGTGGTATCGTTTGTATTTCGGCGTTTGGCCAGGGGAGCCTACCGGGAGGTTCGTCGCCTCCTGGCTCTCTTGAATGCCACACTTTCTGAAGACCTCTCTGGAATCAAAGTGATCCAGATGTTCCGTCGCGAGCCGAGCAGGCGTGAACACTATGAGTCAATCAATGTCGACTACTTCAAAGCACACATCCACCAACTCATCATCTTCGGCGTTTTCAGGCCAATCATCGAGTTATTGGCCTCAACCGGCGTAGCGCTGGTACTTGTGTATGGGGGTATCGCGGTACTGCGCGGCTCCCTTACGTTGGGAGCGCTGGTGGCATTCATAAGCTATGTGCGACAGATGTTCCGTCCTGTGAAGGACATGAGTGAGAAATACAATATTATGCAGAGCGCTATGGCCTCGGCCGAACGCATTTTCGGAATCATGGACCAGGAGCCTGACATCGCGGAGATCCCCGCACCCATAGCTCCCCCTCTAATCAAAGGCCGGGTAGTGTTCGAGAATGTCTGCTTCTCTTATGCGCCCGAGACCAAGGTCCTGCGCGATGTATCATTCATCGTGGAATCGGGCAAAAGCATTGCCTTGGTTGGTCCCACAGGAGCAGGCAAGACCTCTATCATCAGCCTGCTCTGCCGGTTCTACGATCCCACCTCAGGCCACATCACGCTGGACGGGGTCGATCTGAAGAATCTCCCCATGAGTCTGCTGCGAGAGCACGTCGCAGTGGTGCTTCAAGACGCCTTCATCTTCGGAAGGAGCGTTGAGGAGAACATCCGTTTGGGAAAACCATTAGGCAGAGAAGATGTGAGAAGAGCCGCGGACATCGTCCAAGCTCTGGGATTCATCGACAAACTTCCCGGAGCCTTTGACGAAGTGATGGCGGAACGGGGAGCCACTCTGTCTACCGGACAGAGACAGCTCATCTGTTTTGCGCGAGCCCTGGCACATGATCCGGAAGTCCTGATCCTCGACGAAGCCACCAGCAGCGTTGACCCAACCACTGAACGTCTGATCCAGCATGCTATCGAAACCCTGATGCAGGGACGAACGAGCATCATCGTCGCCCATCGCTTGAGCACAATACGGAAAGCCGACGAGATCCTCGTCATCGACGACGGCCGCATCATGGAACGAGGCAACCATCAGGAGTTGCTGACACGAAGGGGAATCTATTACAACCTTTACCTGCTCCAGTATGCCCGCGGGGGAGATCTAGAATCTGATAATCTGGAATCTGGGGAGCGGGGATTGGGAGGGAAGGGGAAATGCTGGATTGTTGGATTGGGGGATTGAACGTCCAACATCCAACATTCAATGTCGAAGTGAAGATGATGGAGGGCCATGCTCCGTCATGGCCGTTGGCGCTCGATTTGACGGACGCGACGGAGCGCCTCCCTCCAGAAATGCTGATGAGCCGGCGATTGGGAGGAAGAGAGCGAGGAGAGAGGAGAGATTCTTCGCTCCTTGCAGTCGCTCATAATGACAGGGGTTTGAGGCAGAGGGATGTGGAAGTGTGTGTCATTCTGAGGAAGCGAAGCGACCGAAGAATCTGGGTGGGGGTGCTGGGCAATTGCTGGGATCTCGGAGACTGAAGATCAGCCCCCACAGGCCGTGTTGCAGAGCTGTGGGGGCTGAGGAGTTCGGCACGAAGTCTATTCGTTTGCGCGCTCCCTAGCGAGGGGGAATGGCGGTGAGGAAATCGAACTCACCCACTGTTCCGGATCTGAATAGCTCGCCCTCCAACTCGTTCCAGGCGACGATCCGGTAGAAGGCATTATTATCGGGATCGCCGACACCGTATGGATCCGAGTACTGGACGCTGTCTCCGGAAAGGCTAGCAACTCTGTTCGTGAATCCGTCCATATCGGGTTGGAAGTATGCAACCGAATCACGAAACACGAAAATCGAATCCGCCTCAGCCGCCTCCGACCAGCGGAGCACAATATCCCCACCCTCAACCTCAGCAAAGAAATTCCACTCCGAGAAGTCGCACCCATTGGCCCAGATGTCCCAACTTTGGCCAGGTGTCCTATTATCGTACCAGGTGAACACCGCACGACTCCCATAGCCGGCGACGTAGGGATCACAATGATGCGCTGAATCCCTATCCGTATTCACCTTCCAGTTGACCCCATCGGGGGAACCGTCCGAGAGGTAACGCTGTGCATAGATGTCCGTGGGATCGCCCCGGCCATCCTCCCACGCTACCACGAACTTGCCTGAGGAGTTCATGCAGACCGACGGGTACTTCAGCGATGAGGCGGGCGAGTCATTGACCTGGACATTGGCGCCGATGAGGATCCCGTTGGAGTCACAGCGTTGCGCGCGAATGCTCCTGACGTTGCCGTTGCGATAGTCTTCCCACACCACTACGAAATTGCCCGATGAGTCCAAAGACACCGACGGGTCGTACTGAGACTCGAACCCTCCGTCATCATTGAGAAGGATATTGAGACCGATAGTAGCGCCTGAAGCATTGAAGCGTTGAGCATAGATGTCATAATTCTCGTCCCGTTCATCTTGCCACACCACTACGAACTTGCCTGAAGAGTTCTTTGCCACCGAAGGGGTGTCTTGGGATCGATTCCAAAAATCCTCGTCATTGACCAAGAAGCTCCCACCGAGAGGGCTCCCGGATGAGTCGTAGCATCGTGCGTACACATCCCAATCACCATTCCGATGGTCTTCCCACACTACCACGAACTCGCCATCAGGCCCCACGGCCACCACGGGAGCATACTGCCATCCGGTCCCCACATCATCATTTACCCTGAAGCTGTCGTCCAGCGGGTTCCCAAAGGAGTCATAGCGCCGGGCATAGATGTCCGCATTCCCGTTTCGGGCATCCTGCCACGCGACGACAAAGCTGCCCGAAGGGCTCAAGGAAACAGAGGGGTCGGACTGCGAAGAAGTCCCGCCATCATCATTGGCCATGAAGTTTGTTTCGATTGGGTTTCCAGAGGAGTCATAACGCTGCAGATAGATATCGCCGTTGCCGCTGCGGTAGTCATGCCATGCGACGATGAACTCGCCTGAGGAGTTCATGGATATCGAGGGATCGTTCTGAGCCGAGCTGCCCACATCGTCGTTGACCAAGAAATTCACTCCGGAAACGCCTCCACCAGCGTCATAGCGTTGCGCGTAAACATTCCTCATTCCGTTCCGGTAATCATGCCACGCCACAAGCAAATTGCCTTCGGGGTCTGAGGAGACCATAGGCTTGTGTTGGGATGCTTCGCCCGCATCGTCATTCACCACGAGCTCGCTGCCAACTGCATTCCCTACTGAATCATAGCACTGGGCATAGATATCTCCATTCCCGCTACGGTGATCCTCCCAGGCAATGACAAAATCGCCTGAGGAATCCATGGAGGCTGAAGGGTCATACTGTGATGCGCTTCCCAGATCACCGTTCACTCTGAAATTGGGAGGCAATACCATCTGGCCGGGATCGTAAAGCTGCGCATAAATATCGCTGTCGCCGTTGCGGTAATCCTGCCAGGCAACGACGAACTGCCCCGATGAAGCCATGGAAACCGAAGGGCTGTACTGGGAGGAAGTCCCCGGGTCGTCGTTCACCTTGAAGTTCGAAAGCATAGGATTCCCCGAGGAATCATAGCACTGGGCATAGATGTTGTAGTTGCCATCCCGACGGTCTCGCCATACCACCACGAAGTTGCCCGAGCTGTCCATGGACACCCATGAGTCGTATTGCGAAGAAGTCCCCAGGTCGTCATTTACCCTGAAATTGACGCCAAGGGGATTCCCGGATGAATCATATCGTTGCGCATAGATATCCCGGTTGCTGTTTCGATAGTCAACCCATGCCACTACGAAATTGCCCAATGAATCCATGCTCACGCTCTGAGAAGAGCAGAATGCGCTTGCATCCGTCACAGTAAAGACATCCCCGGCGGCATTCCCATCTGCATCGAACATCTGGCCATAGATGAGTACATCTTCCCATACCACGACAAAGGCTCCGGCTGAATCCACGGCCACGGCGGGCCTATCATCAGAAAAGACTCCCACATTGGTGTTTGAAGCTTGAGGACTGCCGGTGTCGTCATACCGTTGAAAAAAAAGCCGATCGAATGCATTCCTCCGGTCGAGCCAGACCAAGACCGCGTGGCCCTTGGGCCCCACATCCGTTGCCACATAATAGTGGTTGCACCGCCCCTCATTCTCATTGACCTGGAAGTCGGGCCAGAGAGGGAACCCCTGTCGAGCATGGCTGGAAGAAGCCATCATGACCATGACTGCGCAAAGCACGAGCACAAACCGTCCTTGTTGCATTCTCTATCCTCCTTGGAGACATAGCCCGCATCACTCACCATCCCCAGATCCCGGTGAGTCGCGGTTCGCCCGAATGACCGAAACGAACGATCGTCTATTTAGCGAATTGCGTGAGAAATGTCATGAGAATTCATTAAGGATTCGCACAAGAATAAGCTACATCGAGCCCCGCGTACTGCGCGGGGTTCGCATTCTTGGCGTACGGATTTGCCACAGAATTGGTCTCCCCCATGTAGGGGCACGGCATGCCGTGCCCACCGGAAGCGAACCCTAAGGTTCCAACGCGCGCCGAGCGGCGCCAAGAACGGCTACCTTGGGATTGCGTATGATGTGCACGGGCATACGGACGAGCATATCCGAAAGGCGGCCCTTGCCCCGGAATGCCTCCAAGAAAGACCCCTGTTCCAGCAATGACACGATGCGGGGAGGTAAACCTCCCCCAAGGTACACACCACCCGTGGCCAAGACTTTCAGGGCTAGATTGCCCGCCTCGGCCCCCAGGATGGTTACAAAAATATCGAGACTGGCGCGACAGAGTTGATTCGGCCGATCTTTCTCCAAAGCGCTATGCACGATCACGGGCGTAGGGTCGTTCGTCGCAGAGAGCTGCTTGGCGAGCCAGGCCGGCTCAGGGGCATAGCCCGAATCACTGAGATACGCGTAGATATTCGGCAGCCCTTGACCGGAGCATATGCGCTCATAACTGACATGCCCGAATCGATCCTGCAGATAACAAAGCAGCCCCCACTCGCGCTGGCTGGTTGGCGCGAAATCAGCGTGACCACCCTCAGAGGCGTGGGGCTGATAACGCGTCCCATCCCACGTCAGAAATGCCTGCCCCAGACCCGTGCCAGGGGCAATCACCGCAATTGAGCCGCCTGAGAGGCTCTCACCTTCCTGGAGTGTGTGCAGGTCCGTGGGGCCAAGAAATGGAATTGCGCACGCAATGGCTTCCAGGTCATTCAGAAGAAGGATCGACTCCAGGTGGAGCGCTTCTTTGAGATCCCCGGCATCCACGTTCCAGGGTAGATTCGTCATGGTCGCCCTGCCCTCCACCACAGGACCGGGCACTCCAAAGCTGGCGTGGTGAACCTGGATGTCCGCTTCGGCAAGAAAGACACGCACCAGCTCCTCCAGGCTGGCATAGCGACCGCTCGAGAAGGTCGCCTCAAGCAGCGGCGTTCCAATGCCAACCTCATAAGGGAAGATGGCCAGATTGGTCTTGGTTCCCCCGATGTCTCCTGCAAGCAGCATCAGATCTCCTCGTATAGTCCCTTTGTGGCGCGATATCCAATTCTGGTCTTGTTCCTACGCTCTAATCGAATCCTTGGTTCCCTCGTCGCAACGTATGTCATAGGACTCCTTCTTATTTGCGCCAATATCTTCAGAATATGGTCTCATTTCAACCAATATCAAGCAAGTTCTACGGGCCCGCCTCATGGCGAGCACCAGCCGCGTTCCCAGAAGTTGACTCTGGATTCGCTGCGGATCATATTGTCAATTTGAAGTCGCGGAGCTCCCCGCGTCGAGCGCGTATGTGAGCACCGAGTCAGTCTACAACGGAAGGACTCATGATTGAGATGCTCGACAGGCGCTCTCGCTAATGGAGAAAGAGAAGAAGGTCCTTGAGCGGACAAAATCGTGGCATGCCTGCCGGGTAAGTCTGCTCGGAAGCAAGGAGGCCAGTGTGAAGACGTATGCAGCCGGAGTAGTGATTATTCTGATCAGCCTTTTTGTGGGTAGTGCACCGGCCCAGACCATCTACTCCCTCACATCCCCGTACGCGCAAGAGAGCGGCGAGTTCGGCTCTTCGGTGTCGGGGGCAGGTGACGTGAACAATGACAACTACCCCGATGTGATAGTGGGGGCCGCCGGCGAAGATGCCGGGGCCGCCGGAGCCGGACGGGCATATGTCTTCAGCGGAGCAACAGGAGACACCCTTTTCACCCTGGTGTCGCCGAACCCGGCAGACTGCGGCGAGTTCGGCAGTTCGGTATCCGGGGCAGGCGATGTGAACAATGACAACTATGACGATGTCATTGTGGGAGCCTATTGTGAAGACGGCGGGGCTATTCGTTCCGGGAGGGCCTATGTTTTCAGCGGGAACGGGGGCGGCCTGCTTTACAGTCTGGTGTCCCCCAACCCGGAAGCGAATGGATATTTCGGCTTTTCAGTATCTGGAGCAGGCAGAGTAAACGATAATGACACGAACGACGACGTGATTGTCGGAGCCTACAAAGAAGACGGCGGGGCCTACTGGGCCGGTCGGGCATACGTCTTCAGCGGAGCAACAGGAGACACCCTCTTCACCATGGTTTCGCCGAATCCACAATCCTACGGCTACTTCGGCCACGCGGTATCGGGAATCGGAAATGTGAACCCTTCTGAAGACGCGTACCATGATCTGATAGTGGGAGCCAATCAGGAAGACGGCGGGGCCACTGATGCCGGCCGGGCGTACATTTTGAGCGGGAAAGACGGAAGCCTGATTCACACCCTGGTATCCCAGAACGTGCAGGAATGGGGCAACTTCGGCAGGTCGGTATCAGGGGCAGGTGATGTGAACAATGACAACCGCCCCGATGTCATCGTAGGAGCCTACTTCGAAGACCGCCCGTATGCCGCGAGCGCTGGTCGAGCGTATGTCTTCAGCGGAGCAACAGGAGGTCCGCTCTGCACACTGGAGTCCCCGAACCTGGAACCGGGTGCGTGGTTCGGTTGGTCGGTATCGGGGGCAGGAGACGTGAATAACGACATGTACGACGACGTGGTTGTGGGGGCCTGGTATGAAGACGGCGGCGCTCTTGATGCTGGTCGGGCGTACATCTTCGACGGGAACGGAGGAGACCTGCTCTGCACCCTGATATCCCCGAATGCGGAGGAGGATGGCAATTTCGGCCGCTCGGTATCTGGGGCAGGCTATATAGACAGTGACACACTCGCTGACGTGATAGTGGGAGCAGACATGGAGTATGGCGGGGCTCTTGACGCAGGGCGGGCATATGTGTTCAGCCTTGCCTTCCCTCTCTCGGGAAATCTCTCCGGTGGAGAGCTGGTGTTAGAGTGGGCGGAGTGGCCCGGAGCCGCCGCCTACTTGGTTCATGGCGCTGACAATCAGGGGTATTTCGTACCCGACGGTGGAAACCAGTTGGCGGTGGTGCTATCTGGGACGACTACCTGGTCAAGCTCCACTGGC
Source organism: Candidatus Fermentibacterota bacterium (assembly GCA_030620115.1). GTDB lineage: Bacteria > JAFGKV01 > JAFGKV01 > JAFGKV01 > JAFGKV01 > JAUXFG01. The sequence continues at coordinate 17,178 of JAUXFG010000033.1, read as the reverse complement.
ATCGGTGATCCAGACCACAATTGGACTTATCTTGTCATTGCGGTAGACTCGGATGATGAGGAACTCCACAGATCAAACCGGTTCGGGGAGTTCGACTTCGATCTCCCATAGACAGGCTTGGCCTGCTACTGTATCCGGAATCTGTATCAACGAAAGAGATCGATCTACTGCGATTGAGTCCCATCAAGCCATTCAGCCGCCCGATCGGCCACGTCCTGCAGGCGATACCTGGGCCACATCTGAATAGACGGAGGCAACAGAAAGACACCATGCGGTCCTTCATGATTGTATTCCCAGTGATATCGGGCAAGCACCATGAGTTTCCCAAGCCGGCGTCCGTCATCTGCGCAATTGATGTGCAGATATGCCTCGGCAAATCGCGCCAGCAGCTGGATATCAGTGAGAGAGCTGAAGCTGTACTGTTCAAAACGTGCAATCACCGCCAGCCAATCTTCCCGGGCCAGCGCATCATCAACATCGACATACACCTGAATTATCTCTGGAATGTCACCCCTATTGCGGGCCTTCTTGCCTTTCCTGGAAAGCCTGATTGCCAGCCTCGCATACTCAATATAAGGCATAAGAGCACAGCCTCCACGTTCAAGCCCTGCACCCTCCTCCCACACATCCAGCGCCTCCTGCACGAAACCCATCCCCCAAAGCCCGAATCCTAGAAGATGACACACATGACAGGCCAAACCATCATTAAGCTTGTCCCTGGGCACATCTTCAAGATGATCAACACTCTCCGACCACTGTTGATTCCGCAAGGCTTCTACAGCGCGATTGATACGGGTCTTTGGATGGTCAGGGTATCTTTTTTCAAACCACCGGTACTGCTCTTGGGCCGTGTCCAAATGAAGTGAACGTTCCAGGGCATAGATAAGAGCAGCCATGTCATCGGGATTGCCCGATACCTTGAGCTGTTCTATCACAGAATCATAGATTTCATCAGGTGCATGTTTCAACTGAGCCATGTATGACAACATCTGCGCTTTCATGGCGCCGGTTGGTTTGTCGCAACTACAGAATGGGAAAGAACTGGGAATATCATTGCGTAGCGAACACTCGCCAGCACTGATCGCAAACCGTGGCTTCTCCCTGCCAAGAACCTGTGCCTCCACACCGCCGGTGTGCATGTTGACCGCAGCGACCCTGCGGGAAAATTCGTCACCTGCCAACATGAAATGTCCGGATACGGGAATCTCATAAAGCATATTCATTGCCTTCCCGCACAGTTCCCAGGCTTGGATGAAAACGCCGTAAACGCCATGGTAGTGTACAAAGACAAGCCCTTCATTACTCGACTGAAAGACTCCGCTTGAACGTTCGCCCAGCGAGTCCTGGATAAACATCGGCGGCGATATCTCACCGTTATCGGAAATGATCTCAAGAAAAAGCCTTGAATCATACTCCTCTTCCGGGTCCTTATTTTTCGTGAGCTCCCAGAAGGGATCAAAATCACTGTTCGCATAGGACATGACAATATACCCAGCCCCGTCCGGATGCCGGATAACGCCACTGACTAAGTCATCTCCTGAACGGGTAATCTCACCGACCGGCTGCCCCTGTTCCGAATAGAATCCAAGCGTTCTTGAATGGAAAACCGCATCAGCAAGTCGAAACTCATCTCCATGCCGGAAGATGACGGGGATACTGCTCAGGTTGCAACTTCGTTCAACCCGCTGCTGATCCATATTGATGATCCGGGTAACCTCCTTTCCCATTGGCACTGATTCCCGTACATTGAGCCACAACCGCCTGCTCCTCGGAAAAAGCCAGGAAAAATCAAGAACCTCTCCCTCCCGCACATCCCCGGAAAAATCATGCCAGAAAAGAATATCAAGCGGCTCGATGGAAAGCTCCAGTACAGCGCCGCTTTCCCCCCAGACCCAAATTGTGCTGCCGGCAGCCACTACTTTTTCATACGATAGGGCCACCGGAGTCCGCAGAACAATGGCCTGCTCATGCTGTTGCATATCAAGATCGAAAAGGAATAGAATCAACCAGTGGCCGCAACTGGCCACATAGAGAAGATGGTTACTGTTGCCGAAAAGCACAGCGCACTTATCTTCAATATCCCCGGGTGTGAAAACCATCTGGTACTCGACCGGCAGGCTCCCCACGTTCAAACGTGAAAGACGCCACTCGGCTTTGAGAGAGGCGCTATGCTCCTGCGCCTTATCCAACCATTGGGCCGTCTCTTCCGGGTCGATGATTTCAGCAAGCCGGCGGGCGGTCTTTCGGGCGGCAAAATGATCTCCCCTGCTCCGTTCCATGGCATAGACGCTTTTCAATGCATGGCATTCTTCGATCCTTTGCAGACTGGCTCTAAGCTCACCCAGGGCAAGCTGTTCATCGTTGTGGAGCGCGGACGGGACGATGGCATCAAGACATGCCCTGGCGGCTTTTCGATCCCCTGCCTGCAGCAGCCGCCCTGCCTCATGAAGTTGCTCCCCAGCCTTCCTGGCCTCCCTGCTTCTTGCCCTCTCCTCTGACTGGAGAAGCGCCTCAGCTGCTTCCGGCACAGGATGAAGCGTTTTCTCGTGGGGAAAAATCAGGGATAGAATCGTGTCAGGATCACTGTCCCGTATGAGCATTTCTCTGGCCTCGCCAAGGGCGATCACTGCTGCAACCATCTTTTCCGGCTTCACGATCGAGCGGGCCTTAATGAGCTGTGTCAGCCAGCTCATGCGCTCATCGCCATGCTCATTCATCACGCGCTGCTGTTGCTCAAGAGAAAGGGCACAGTAGTGCAAGAGCGCATCCCGAAGGCGACCGGAGGCAAGGAGGTCCAGAATCGCGGCGGTGTCGGCTTCCTGCTGCTGGATCTTTGCGTCCTCAATCGCCTGTCTGTATCGGCCGGCAACCGATTCGTCATCTTCCGTCATCTGAAGCACGCGTTCTAGAAAACCTTGCTCGCGCTCATACTCCTTCCTGGCCCTCGCTGCATCGGCCTGCTCCATCAATCTGCAGATCTCTTCTTTCCTCTGCTGCTCGGCAAACAGACCGCAAATCCGCTGGGCCTCGCTGTTGCCCGGCCATTGAGCCAGCAGTTCATCGGCATACTGCGCGGCTTGTTGCCGTTCCCCCTGTTCCCAGACTTGCAGCATCGCCTCCTCAACCGGTTTGAGGCGCTTGGCGCGAAGCCGGACAATCGCGTCTTCCAGCCGGCTCATTTCAGATGTCAATCCAGGAAGTTCCGAGGAAACGAGGACCCCATGGCACTCAACAGCCCGCTCATAGTTCTCCTGTTCAGCAAAATGAAAACCGGCAAGAAGATATACTTCGGGTCCGCGAGAAATCATAGTCCCGGCAAGGCTGTCAATTGCCTGCTCAACCTGTCCGCCCCTGGCCAGGGCCAGAGCGTACAACCCCCTGACCTCTTCATCTTTCTTGACATGCGGTGACAATGTCCTGCCAAGAGCAATTGCCTTTTTATACGCGGCAAGATGATCGACATACAACTCAAGGAGTGCACGGACAGGTTCGGGATCATCGTAGGCCAAATCGCAGGCGCGCCTGAGATATCCCTCGCAGCCATCATAGTCGTACGCTTCAAGGGCATCGCGCCCCATCCGGAGTAACTCTTCCGTGGAACATCCTTCTATTGATCGGAGTTCAGGCGTATCCCTTTTCTTAACAACCGTAGACCTCTTGCCTGTCTTTGACTGCGACCCCGTCTGTTCATCAGTGCTGGCGGCCACCTTCTCGTCGATCCGCCGCTGCACCCAGGACCGGGCATCCTGGTCCAGTTCATGCAGGATGGCATGACAGGCATCCTCATCGAAGTGCTTCAGTTTCAGACTGATCAATGCTGGATTCTCCGGATCAGGCTGTTCCACGTCCAGCCTGTCTCCAAATTTCTCAACAAGCAAACACTGCAGACGGGACTTAAGCTGGTACCGCTCCAATCGTTCTCCGAAGCTGAGATCTTCGTTGGTGGGATTCACCCGATGAATCAACCGAATAAGCTCAAGAGGGCGAATATTGACGTGCCCCTGCAGTACTGCATGGGGATCAAGATGCTGCTTCTTTCCTTTTTTCCGTTTTCTTGCCATAGTTTCATTCCGCAATTGCTTTGCCAGGATGCCCACCTCGCAGGCTGCCAAAAGATCCGGACAGTCCGCAGTGAAACAGCATCCCGTGCAGCCTGCCCACCTGAACGATATTCGCGGAGACAGCCTTGGGCACGACATGACGGGCCTGCCGGCCGGCCCCTGCTCAGTTCCCGTCTTCTCCCTGGAACAGAGTAGACAGAACTCCTCCCTGATCCGAAACTACCGTACGGTTGACCGGGATCGGCGTGTTTTATCCGATAATCAACACCAACATATGGCGGGTGGGCTCTCCGTCAATCACACCAAAAGACTCGGCGTCAGATGAACTCTTCTTCCCATTCAACGGCAACCATTTCCGGTCGGAAATGGTGTTCCTATCCTTTCCGGCTCATTCTCCTTCCATCCATGATATCCCGCAACCACCGCCATCCACACGGCTGCAACCGCCGGGGACCACTGCTTGCTTCGTTTCAGGACGAACGGTATGTTCCGTCATTCCCGGAAGAACCGTTGATTCAGGACCAACCCGGACCGGCTAGATACAGGGATATGGGTACATGACGATATGGCCGCGAACACTCTGATGAATTCCAAATCAAGAAACTGTGGACGAAGCCGTGACTGGCGGCGATCCTTCTTAACTCTGTCGACACTCTTTTTTGCGACAGCTGTTTGCACCGGCGACCGGCCGCCGCATAGCCATGCGGCGAATGTTCTGGATTTTGCCGGTTCCCGGACGCGTGCCGTCTGGCTGCAGGACATGGGAACAGGCTCCGATTTCGAGGCACAGGCGGACCGGCTGCGCCTCATGGGATTTGATTCAACGGATGAACAGGGCGAATTCGTGCTTCTCGGAGATATCAAGAACTATGCACGCCCCTTGATCACTCGCCGCGGAGACCGTGTGATATTCTCGAGCCGTCGCGCCAAAAAGGTGTATATCATAAACTGGGATGGCTCAAGGCGCCGCGAGTTGACCCATGGCCTCGGTATTGCGGTCTGGATTGATCCGGACTCCACCGAAGAGTGGGTATACGTGGCGCGGCCGGGACCGAACACCGATGCCACGGGGTGGCCCATGGGAAGTATCTGGCGCTACCCCATCGACCGTGAAGCGAAAGGTGAGCTTGTCTGGGATCTGACTCATGTGGACGTAGACAACTTTCAGGTTTCCGCGGACGGCAGCCGTGCCGGGGGGCTCTTTCCATGGCCGTCTGGCGGCACTGCCTTTCTCCCAAATATCTCCTGGGAGAAACACGCGGAAGGCTGCTGGACGTCCATGGCGCCGGATAACAGCTATGTTATGTGGGTCTTTGACGGCAGTCATCGAGATCTTTTTCTCTTCGATGAAGGTGGCGTCAATAGGCGCACCATCAACCTCAGCCGCATCCCGGGAATCGATAATCATGAGGTCAATCATCCCCGGTGGAGCAACCATTCCAGATATATGGCAATGACTGCCCCTTATCGCCTTGAAGGCGGGGTGAACCGTCTCGAGGGCGGAGGCGCCGGTGTGGAGATCTTTCTGGGACGTTTTGATGACAAATTCACACGCATCGAGGGATCGATACAACTGACGCATAATGATCGGGGAGACTACTTCCCGGATGTCTGGATAGAAGCGGGATATGACGAGATCTCCACCGCGAAGACGCGGCCGGATTCATTACAGGCGGTCTCCGCAACTCCACGGGGGTCTTCGGGCGCCTGGCCCGTAAACAGCGCCGGCACAGTCTTCATCTGGGAGAACCGCCTGGCGACGAATCAGATTTTCGATGCCCAAGGAGATCTGGTGCGAAGCTGTCGCGTGGAACCGCGGGGATACGCTTGGTACGGCCGTTTCTCTGACATGAATATACAGGGCGGGGCTTTTGTGGCACAGGATGTGGATTCGGCACTATTGGATGCCTGTCGGGATTCGAATGAATTATGCGTGGAGGCGCTGATCACCCCGGAATATCTTCGGCAGGGTCCCGCACCGATTATCTCATACTCATCGAATGGCGCCGATCCCAATTTCAGCCTGCGCCAGGAGGGTGATAGCCTCGTATTCAATATACGCACCACCGATACGCACCGAACTTCCATCTCACTGGTGAGTCCTTTTCGATTCAACGACGCGCTGCCCCATTACATCCAAATCAGCTACAGATCGGGAATGCTGGTCTGTTATGTAGACGGACAGTCCGTATTCCGTTCAGATAACATAGAAGGTGAATTCTCCGCCTGGACTGAACAGACATTGTGCTTCGGCAGCGAATTCCGAAACGAGACATTCTGGACCGGCCGCCTCGAGGGCATCGCTGTAATAAATCGGTTCATTGAGGCCGACGAGGCACGGTTGCGGGCAGAGGAGTACCGGGAACGGCTGAACGAAAGAGAGGAGATCGAACGGATAACGGTGACGGCGAAGCTGGTGGAGCCGTGTCAGGCGCCCGACCCTAAGAGCATCGCTCCATACCATCGGGCTCTTGTAGTGCAGGGATATGAGGTGGAGTCGGTGTATTCAGGCAGCCGCCATACGGAAAAGATCCTGATCGCACACTGGGCGATTCTCGACGGTGAACCCATCAAGGGAATGCCGGAGGACATGGGCAGCGTATATCGGCTGACTGTGGAACGATTCGAAGATCATCCAGAACTGGAACCCGAACGGCTTGTAATGGATACTCAGGATTTTGAGAGCCCGCTCTTCTATGATGTCGGCGAAATCGGGGCTCGTCGCAACCACCATGGAAGCGCTGATACCGCTGCCTCTGCGGAGGAATAGCGCTCCCAACAGGAGACTCGTTCATTGGTCTTCAGCTCCCACATTTTTCTGTTCTACTTTCTCCCGTTCACCCTGCTCCTCTATTACCTGTTTCCCCGTCGAGGCAAACACGCCTTTCTGACACTGATCAGTTACGTGTTCTACGGATGGTCGAACCCGCTCTTCACGGTCCTGATGATGACCTCCACATTGATAGACTACTGGGCTACCCTGATCATGGTCGGCCGGGCTAATCCGCGCGACAAGCGGCCTATCGAGTTGCTGGACCCGAACTCCCCAAGAACAAGAACGCAGAAGAGCACTCTGATCGTCTCCATCGTTTCCAACCTCTCTCTCCTTGGATTCTTCAAGTATTTCAACTTCGCCGCCGGAAGCTACGATTCCCTGGTGAATATGATCGGGCTGCCCGGGCTGAGTCTGGACATGGCATTTCGCATAACGCTGCCCCTGGGCATCAGCTTCTACACCTTCCAGTCCATGAGTTATACCATCGACACCTATCGAGGGGAGGCAAAGGCGCAGCGCAATTTCCTGGATTTTGCGTGCTATGTCTCCATGTTTCCCCAGCTCGTTGCCGGCCCCATCATCCGGTACCGCGAGATCGCTGACCAGCTTGAGCGGCGAACGTACAGCAGCAGGAAATTCGCACGGGGTATCGCATTCATATCTTTCGGACTGGCCAAGAAGATCCTGTTGGCCAATCCATGCGGAGCAGTGGCTGATCTTGCATTCGACGCGGGATCCATCGGTGCGGTGGATGCATGGGTGGGTGTTACCGCGTATGCATTTCAGATCTACTTCGATTTCAGCGGCTACTCGGATATAGCCATAGGCCTCGGCCTAATGCTGGGCTTTGTCTTCGCAAGGAACTTCGACCGGCCGTATATTTCGCAATCCATCACGGAGTTCTGGCGGCGATGGCATATTTCCCTGTCGTCCTGGCTTCGGGACTACCTGTACATACCCCTCGGCGGCAACCGGAAGGGTTCCGGCAGGCTGCATGTCAATCTTGCGCTCACCATGCTTCTCGGCGGCCTATGGCATGGCGCAGCTTGGAACTTCGTGGTGTGGGGAGGCATACAGGGTTCCCTGCTCATCCTCGAACGGCTACGGAGCAAGAACAGCATCTATCACCGGCTGCCGACACCAGCACGTGTGGCGATAACCTTCGTGATCGTCCTCTTTGCCTGGGTTTTCTTCCGCGCCCAGGATTTGCCTTCAGCGATTCGCTACTGCGGAAGCATGCTGGGATTCGCAACGCCTCAGGCGGGGGCGAGCCTCCTTCGGGGCGTACTCTACCAGCCGTACTATCTCGGGACCATGATCCTCGCCGCAGTGGTAACTTGGGCCTGCCCGGACACGTGGGATTTCACGAGGTCGATTACCTGGCCCAAGGCGGCGTGGGCGGCAGGGGCCCTCCTCGCTTCGATTCTGGTGCTCTGCACCCAGGCCTACAACCCCTTCATCTACTTCATCTTCTAGGATCATGACGACTCAGTATTCACAAAACAGGGAAGAGATGGCCAAAGCCGAGATCGGCCGGACTTCCATCAAACCGGCAGTGGTCGTATGCATGATTGTTCTTTTCGTCGCCGTCATGTTCGGCGCGCCGCTTGTTCAGGCAATATGGGAGATGAGGCAGCACATGGCTGGCACACGAGACACGCCACTCCCGGCCGCATTCCATGCATTCAATCTGATCTCGAGTCCGATTCGAACCGTGGTGAGGACAAAGGCCGGCCTCTTTCATCGCATCCTTTCGGCCAACAGTGAACTGAAGCGGGAAATCGACCGTTTTGAAGATCGGCTCGAGGACGAATCCGCTCTCGTCAAGTTAGTGTTGCCGCCCACCCAGCATATTCTCTCCGGACTGCTCGGTGCAGGCAACGAGAAGGTGTACTGCGGGCGTGACGGCTGGCTTTTCTACCGGCCGGAGATAGACTATCTCACCGGTCCGGGATTCCTTGAACCGCGAGAGCTCGCGTATCGTGAAGAGAACGAGAGTGTCCAGTCCGATCCGCGGCTCGCGATTCTTCAGTTCAACGAGCAGCTCAGGCGCCGCGGAATACACCTGGTGGTTCTCCCTGTCCCGGTGAAACCCATGGTTCATCCGGAAAAGTTTGCATCGTCCTATGAGCGGAAGGAAATCCTGCTGCAGAACCCGTCGTACGATCGGTTCCGCGCAGATCTTGAGCGAGCAGACGTCACGGTATTCGATATGAGTTTGATCATGGCTTCGGCGCGGAACCCTGGCCGCGATCTCTATCTGCGCACCGATACCCACTGGCGGCCCGAAACGATTGAGCGTGCGGCCTCGGAGCTCGCATCATTCGTGACGGAGTCCGGGTGGTTGCCCCCTATCCCTTCAGTGGGCTATAGCCGGGAGCAGGCCACCATCAGCAACCAGGGTGACATCGCTGCCATGCTGCAGCTGCCGCGAGAGCAAACCCTGTATCCGCAGGAAACGGTCAACATAATGAGTGTATTGACCCCCGACGGAGAACTCTGGCGTGCTTCATCCACCGCCGACATACTGGTTCTGGGTGACAGTTTTTTCAATATCTATTCCATGGCCGCCATGGGCTGGGGTGAGGCCGCCGGATTTATCGAACAGTTCAGCCACGCCTTACAGCGCCCTGTTGACTGCATCCTGCGCAATGACAACGGGGCATTCTCCACGCGTAAGATCCTGAGCGATGAGCTGGTCCGCGGAAGGGACCGTCTGGACGGAAAACGGATTGTGATCTACCAATTCGCCACGCGGGAGCTTGTCGTGGGGGATTGGAAGCTCTTGGACCTGGAGTCCCCGGAAAAACCGCCTGATCGATTCTTCCGCCTGGCTCCCGAACAGGCGATAACGGTCACGGGTATTGTGGAATCGGTCTCTCTGGTGCCTGCGCCGCATTCAGTACCGTACAAGGACCATATACTCACCGTGCACCTGAGCGGAATCGAACATGAAGACGGAACAACGGAGGACGGTGATACCGTGATCCACATGTGGAGCATGCGGGACAATGTCTGGACGGATGCCGCGCGCTACCGCCCCGGACAGAGGATAACGGTTCTGCTGCGCCCCTGGTCCGACGTGTCTCTTGAACTCGACCGCTTCAACCGCAGCGAGCTCGATGACGAACGGCTCTGGCTGGCTGAACCCTGCTGGGGAGAACCCGCCACGCCGTGATTGCCGTTCATAAAGGGCAGGCTATGAAATGAAATTCAATCTCTCAATACTGGTATCATTCGGTCTCATTCTGAGCTGCGCCGGCCGACCTCCGGATGAAGCGGAATTCTTTCGGGCCGCGTGTTGGGACCGGTGGATTGCCGTGGAGCAGAGCGACCACCTAGTATCCACGGGAAAAGATGGATGGCTGTTCTTCGGTCCCGAATTGCGGCATATCGGACTGGGCATTTTCTGGGGACCTGCGGCCGCTGAAATCAGCAGAGCCACGCGGCCGGAGCACGCTGATCCCCTTCCGGCCATTGTTGACTTCAGGAATCAACTCATCGAGCTGGGCATCGAACTCCTGCTGGTGCCTGTGCCTCCAAAAGCCATGGTCTATCCTGAAATGATATCTAATGAAGTCTCATTGACTGCGGTCGAATCGAACCGTCTCGATCCGTATCACCAGGCCTTCTACGATTTGCTTCGCGACCGGGGGATCGCGGTCCTCGACCTGCTCCCCTCCTTTATCGAAGCACGCGGGGACAGCAATGGGCCCCTCTATTGCAGGACCGACACACACTGGTCAAGCAACGGATGCGTCATCGCCGCACGGGAGATCAGAGCGGAGCTTGTACGCCGCGGTTGGCTCGAACCGTCGTCCCTGTCGGAAATCGTACATGAATGGCGATTCATGGAGATTGGAGGAGACCTCTGGAAAGCACTGGGAGAGCAAACAACCAAGGAACGCTTACGGGCCCGATTCGTGGGGCTGGCCTCATCAGCAGGATCGACGCCTATCCCTCCGGACCGCTCAAGTTCCGTGGTACTCCTGGGAGACAGCTACGATCTGGTCTTCCATGATGGTGACGACATGCACGCCCGGGGAGCCGGTCTTCCGGATCAACTCGCTCTTGAACTCGGCCGCCCCATGGATCTGGTCGCGGTCCGGGGATCCGGCGCCACGCCCGCGCGAATTAATCTCATGCGCCGCGCCCGCGCCGACGGAGCCCACCTGGCGGGCAAGAAGCTGGTGATCTGGTGCTTCGGAGCGAGAGAATTCACGGAAAGCTCCGGATGGCAGAAGGTACCGTTGCTATGAGACAATAGAAAAAGGGTATGACCTGCGAAAGCTGGTGAGAGGTTCGGGTTCGCGCGGGACATCATCCCAGATTTCTCACTCCCGCGGCGGATGCCATTCTCGGGAGCTTCGACACGGGATCTACTTAATGTAGTAGCCCGACACCTTCCAGAATCCATCATCCTCTTTCATAGGAGTGACGGTCTCAACAGCAGATTTCTTGTTCTCGAAGGAGCTATCGAACTGGATTGCGACGTATTCCCCGTCGGGAGCTCCGGGCAGCTCGGTGGCGTAGGTAGCAGAGCTCACTTCGCGTGATATGACAGCCCCCAGCGGTGGCCTCACAGCCCTTAGACTCTGTTCCCACTGCTCCTGGGTGATCGCCTGCTTGAAGTACTCGGCCGCTGTTTCCCAGCTTTTCTGATAATCTCCCTCATCAACCAGGACCAGCCACGTTTCTGCAGAAGCAATGGCCTGCTGTTCAGGGCTGGCGATTTCTGCTTCTTCTTTGGTGCTCTCAGTGTCTGCGTGTACTAATAGGAGAGGGACCAGAAGCACCACAACGAGCGCGACCAGTATTGATCTCATTTCTGCCTCCATTCTCGAGGTTCAGTCTCTCCGCCGGCAGTCCACGGTTTCTGCATCCGGTCAACCAGCAGACTGTTTTCTAATCAATATACTCCACGAAGAAAGGTTTTATTCCTCATTAGCTCCATTCCTCCAGGGGGTCAGGGGTCCAGCCTTCCTGGGGAGCTACGGCTCCCCCTTACACACCAGCGACCTCTCGTGGGGGGCCGAATACGGGCAAACAGAACCAGGCCAGAACTGATCCACTCCGTTCCTATCCCGAACTTCTCACCGGCTTTCGTCGCGAAACGGTGTAGTTGGCTCTGGCTGCAAGGCTTGCGACGGAGGACCCCGCAGGCGTATCCTCTGTCCCGCGTCAGACGCGGGATGCTGAGCGTCAGCGAAGTATCTGGATTCCGACGGAGCGTAATCCCGCGTCTCACGCGGGACTGCAGCCCGAAATAGGTGAGAAGTCCGGGTTGGTTGCGGCTCAAGGCTGCTTTGTGCTACAACGAGTCAGTCGTTGAGCTGAACGTGAAACCTTCACTCATTATGGCAGGCACTTTGGCCCATCCTCCAACATATTGTGGTTCGCTCAACGAAACAACATTCTGCAGAAAGACTACCGGCGACTCGTTGAAACGAAGATTCCCCACCGGACGAACAATCTTCCCATTCTCTACGAGGAAAAGCCCATTTCGGGTCATTCCGGTGAGAAGCAGTTCTTTGCGATCGACATATCTGATATACCACAATTTCTTCACCAAGAGTCCTCTCCGGCAATTCCTCACAAGATCCTCAACGGAACCCTTCCCACCGGAGATGAAGATCGGCTGAAAAATCGGGTCGGGCTCTGTGTTTTTGTGCTGCGCCCAGAAACGGTCATGTCTAAGACGTCTGATTATTCCCTCTTTAACCCAGACAGTACGTCTGGCCGGGAGTCCATCTTCCCCAAAAGGGGCAGCCGGGAGCCCCGGATCATCAATCTCGGTGGAGATGCTGATCCGGTTGGCGAAAAGCTTGGCGCCCGTCTTATCGGCGAAAACAGTGGTCCCTTCGTCCGCGTCACGAGCATCCATGTCCCGTGGCAGAAAGACAAGGAAATCAATCACCGCCTGTGGTTCCATAATGACTGTGTAATCTCCAGGCTCGATGGTCTCCGGATTCTGAGCACTAATAGCGGTCTGGAGTGCCTTCTGACCAAGAATCCCTGCGTTGACACCCTCTTTTGAGTTGCTGTATCCGGATGCCGACCCGCTTCCACACGGTCCATGTATGGTTGTGGAGAATGAGAAGTCGGTGTGCTGATCGTATGCGAAGAGTCCGTTTGAATTCGCCAATGCCCTAACCGAGGAGCCTGCTTCAATAAGACCGCTGGCTTGGTAGCCATCTGCCTTGGCAATGGTAGTCACTTTGCCGATACTTCCAGCAAGCACCTCCGGCCTTATCGCAAGAACATCATCGAAAAACCGTTTTGGTACAACTGGATATTGTTGTGGCCCCGGTGGCGCGACATACTCGGGGTCTTGAGGAGAGTTTCGTGCAATTGCCTCTGTTCTGGTGACCAGTTTCGCCAACGACTCCGTGTCTATCCTGTTGGTTATGGAGCTGCCGTGTCTGCTGCCGAAGGCTACGGTCAGGCTGATACTCTCCTCCTCACCAGAGAGATTCTGTGTAATTGCATTTTCCGCGAATCGAGTAGCCAGGCGATCTTTGTACTCGAAAGTCGCCTGTGCATGAGGCGCAGTTACAAGTGACAACACATCATCTAGCAGGGCTTCTATCTCGTTTCTTTTTCGCATCATAGTCTCGCACCCCCAACGTCGATTCCCCGGAACCGGCAGAAACTCGCCCCGTGGGTCATCATCATGCGCTGCGCTGGCTCACCCTTCCCACAATTCCATATACCGAAAGGTTTCCAGAATCTCTTCCCTGCAATACGATCGCAGCTCGCCCAGAACTGCCTGGTCTGTGCTTGATAGGTAACCTTCTTCAGGGGTTTCGTCAGTCTACCTTCCTCGATCATCCAGAACATGTCGCCGCCGAATTGAAAATTGTTGCGCATCTGGTCGATAGAAAAGCTGCCCCTTCCTTCGATGTAGATGCCTCTATCCACCTCGGAGATCAAATCTTCCGGAGTAACGCTATCATCTTCGCCCGGCTCCATATACAGATTAGGTTGCCGGTTGATCGGAACATTCTGGAAGCCTTGTGCACGACAACAGCCGTTTGAGAAGTCCTGGCCTATGATTGGGGCAGTCTCTCTGGTCGTACCCAAGTTCTTCAGGATGCCGTCTTTGATGAGGGGAAAGGATTTCATTTCGACACCGTCGTCATCGTAGAACCAACTGCCTAACCCCCCATCGAGACCGTTGTCGACGGTGAAGTTGATCAACTCGTTACCGTAGCGCATCGAGCCGATATCGCTTGGTGAGATGAAGCTCCTCCCCGCCATGTTGGCCTCCCAGCCAAGTATACGATCCAGCTCCGTGGGATGTCCCACCGACTCGTGCATGGTTAAGGCTAGATGGTGCGGATCGAGAACAAGATCCATAACACCCGCAGGGCAATCGTCAGCCTTGGCTTTGAGAACTGCTTCCTCGGCCCATTTTCTCGCGTTGCCAACAAGATCAATCTGGCGGATGAACTCATACCCAGCCTGACTTGCGCCACCGGTGTAGTTTCTTTCTTGTGATTCACCGTTAATAACAGCGACAGCCTCAAGCATAGGGTTCGAGAAACAATTGGAAAGGTCGAGGTAGCTGCCATCAGTATTGGCTATGACACGACGTAGCTTTATGAACCACAATAAACCCCAAGCTGCGGCAATACTCGGGACGCTTAGCATAGTATTACATGCATCGAGGAGCAACTCGGCCTTCTCGGCGGTTGGAACCTCGAAGGGGTCCTCCAGACACGGGCCTTTGCACGTATCAACATGCGCCGGTTCGGGTGCCATAACAGCCTGGATGGCTTTCGGGACCAAGCTCGAAGCTTTGGCGGTGGCTACTGCACGTTGGGCTGTCCTGGCAACATCGTCCTTCGCAAAATGAGTGCTGGAAGCGAATCCCCACGCACCGTTGACCAAGACGCGAACGCCATACCCAAAGCTCTCGGTCTCGTCTATGAGCTTGAGCGAACGACGCTCAACATAGATCCGATTCTCTTTCTCCTCGACAAAACGCACATCCGCAAAACTCGCCCCGGCAGTACGTGCGACGTCCAGAGCAAGATCGGTTAGCTCTCTCATATGCTATGCTCCTTTGGCAAGGAATTGGTCATTGGCTTGCCACGAACCATTGAGGAATACCCCTTCCTGTGGAATACCTTCCAGGAGTTCTTTCGCAGACCGAGCCGCCTATCATCAAGGACTCGCCTCACTGCTTCATATACTTGCATCTCGAAGGCTAATCCTGCAGGTGAATCTCTGCGATTCTCCATAAAGCATCCCTGATTGATAAGAAATGTGCTTCTGCTCAAATGCCTAACGAATAACGCTTTATCCCGAGTGCTATGAGTATAGCACGTTTGCGGACGGAGGCAAGCGGTTGCGGAGCAGTATTCGGGATAAGATGTATTGGACGGAGCCGTCTTCGCGCTGCCCCGGGCAGCGGGTCGGGGTAGGCCATGCGAGGCGCTATGGGATTCTCATAGGGCATTTTATGGTCGGAGATGGGAAGAGACCATAGTGGTGAGGGGATGTATGCGGCTGATCAACTCATTTCTCAAGGACCTACTCCAAATAGGCAACAGAGGATTATGGTCAGGATTGGAGTTCACCGCTTTCCCTTGACTTCTTTCTGGTTCACTGAACTCATCTTCCATCCAGCGTCACTAACCCGGATTTCTCACCGGGTTTCGAAGCGAAATCGCCGAAATTATTCCAAATGCGAGGCTTGCGACTGAAGACCTCGCAGGCATATCCTCTGCGATAGGAGCAACCGACAATGTTGTGATCCAACAGGTGAAAGTCCTGTCATGTCAATTGCCCGGTTTCGGACATGTAGCGATACCACAGTTCATGGTAGGGTAACCGCATGATTGTTGCGTGGTGTAAACGGCCTGGTCGCTGTACGGCAATAGAGCCGTATGGTGGGAGCAACCTGAAGGTCTAGTCCCGCCATGGCGGGATGGGAGCCCGAACATAACGGAATGACTGCAGCCCCGAGAAAGGAGACCCTGGTGAAGTTGCTACAGGGGATATATTTTTGTTGCGTCGAACGTGTTATCGCGAACGTGAGACCGAAGCTCTTCGGGAAGAAACGGGTAAGTGCACCGAAGAGGCACAACGGGGTAGGGGTCCGAGCACCCACGCAAGGAACACAAAGCTAATGTCGGGAAGGGCCAACTCCCAGCAGGGATCCCGCGTCAGCCGCGGGACAAAGACCCATCGAATAAGGAAATCGAAATTGGTGGGAGGGTTTTGGTCTGGCGCGTGAGCCCGTAGGAGCGATGAAGGAGGGGTAATGTCCTCTGATGTGATGCGAGACGTCACACTGTGAGAGGTAACGCCTCGAACAGGCAAAGGAGCTCTGGGCACCTGGCGGGTCTTTGGTGCGGTCCTAGACGCAGTGCTGGGGAAACCCGCAACCATTCGAAGATAGACCTATGCCTGCATGTAAACCGAGGTCGAGAGGGGTGAATATGAGTCAGCATTTAAGTTTCCTCGACACCGGAAAGGCAGCGGGAGTACAAGCCAGGGTCAGAACCGTAACTCGGGAAATCCGACCGTGCGGGATCGTAGGGGGGCCTGGGGAAACGTGGCTATGGGAGCCGGATTACGGACTATGTCGAAAGACGTAGTGATATCCTCCGGTTTCCCTAATGTGCGCGCGCCCCAGCTCTACCCCGACCGCCGAGGGCGACCGATAGAGCGTAACGAAGCAGGCGGCGCCATATCCGCCGTTGTAGCAGAAGGCTGATGAGAAGTCCGGGTTAGCCACGGCTTCCGCAGGCCCACGATGAAGCGATATCGATCAGCGTCAACCTGCTGGCGGGATACGGTGCACCAGCGTCCTGCATTCAATCTCAGAACCACCGGGATTTTGGCATTCTGATAATAGTCTAGTAAATCCATGGATTTACTAGACTATTATCAGATATCGATTCTTGTGCTCAGGGGGCTCGAGACCTCAAGGTTTGATACAAACAATTGAACACGGCGTGGTGCGGATGCTTCTCTGGGAGTTGTTGTGGACCAATCGTGATGCCAGTTGGCATGTCAGCCTGGACCCCGATGGGGGGTCGCAGAGATTCCTCTGTACATATGAGACATGCATAATAATCTATAGTTCGGCAGTCCGGCACATCGCAAGTGGTTTTCTGGCTTTTTCTTGTTGCATTCCTCGTGGCAATATTACAAATTTCATATCAGCGCTGGCCGCTGACCAAAAACTAAAGGAATGCCCTGTGAAATGCAATATCCCATGGGGAATCGGGAGGTAGTGTCATGAAGCGGCTAATCCTACTAAGCCTTCTTCTAGTATCGTGTGCAGCGATGGGAAATCTGTACGGATATCCAAACAAGGCGGAGGTC
>JAUXFG010000078.1 GCA_030620115.1 Candidatus Fermentibacterota bacterium | reverse complement strand
TCTACTGCAATGACCGCCATGAACCTGTCTGCCGCGTTACGCGCCAGCGGTCGTCCTCGCCGTATCGCAGCGGATACGCCTGCGGGGTCCACTGTCGCAAGCCTTGCCCCGCGGCGGCGCGGGATCATCTCGTTACGAAGGTCGGCAAGAGAACCGCGCTGGCCTCGCCTCGATCGCACAATCCTCGACGTAGCTTTGACTACGCGCCCGGTTTCGCTTCCTCGCCGCAGACGTATACAGCCCCGATACCACTCTCGCCTTGCCCGTGATTCTCATCAAAACGCCATACAATAAGGACTGGTATCAGACACGTGGCCGCTTCAAGGAATGAGCCCCACTTCGTTCTACTTGTTTCCCGGAGGCTTTCTTTTGGCCGACGTGCCGGTGAATGAGTGCCCACCGGATTCATTCTTCCATGACCCAAGAGATCCGTCTCCCACCATTGGTGGCGTAGTGATTGGATTCGTGCCGTGGTTCGGACCCTATGATCAACGGTGGTCGGTGGAAAGCCGGGATGATGTGCTTGTCTTCTCAACAGGAGCCTTGGAGGATGCCTTGGTTCTCGATGGAGAACTGAAGGCCATACTCTACGTTTCTTCCGACTGTTTGGATACCGATTTCAGCGTGCGCGTGTGCGATGTATATCCTGATGGAAGATCCATGCTGGTCATGGATGCGATTCGACGAATGCGGTTCCGAGAGTCCTTCTCAGAAGAACTACTCATGACACCAGGGGAGATCTATAGGGTCGAGATTGAGTTGCCGCACACGGCGCTTACCTTCCTTCCCGGACACCAGGTGAGGCTATGTATTTCGTCATCGAACTATCCTCGATTTGATGTCAACCTCAACAATGGGGATAGTCTCTATGTGCCCGGAGATACTCTGATCGCCCTGAATCGCATCTACCACGATATCGATCATCCTTCTGCCCTGATCCTCCCCATAGTGCATCAGACCGGAGTTGAAGATCCGTGCATGGAAGCCAACGCATTGAACCTGGGATTGGAGTGCTTTCCCAACCCCTTCACCGGAAGCACGAGAATCTCCTTCGCTCCCTTGGAGGGGACTGCCAAGGCAGCGTTGGGCATCTACAATATCAGAGGAGAGAAAATAAGGACTCTCCTGATTCCTGCTCTCGAGGCGGAACTCGCTCATCACATCGTGTGGGACGGGGAAGATGACCATCACGGAACGGTCTGTTCCGGTTCATATTTCTATCGCCTGAGGTGCCCGCAGGGGATCGGAACGGCCATGGTGATACTGTTGAGATAATGCGTCTCCCTTTGGGGCTTGCTCGGGAAAAGCGGTAGCATGGCAACCGCACTCCAAAGAGGGAAAGCAGTGTGATCTTACCGATTAGTAGCCCCGCATACTGCGCGGGATTGGCTCTATCTCCAATTGGTTTGGCGAAATCATACGCTTTGGCAGGCAGAAACGCCTGCCCCACTAGGATGGCTCTGCTTTCGTTCGTATTTGCTACGAGGCTTATGGATAGTGTAGATTGGCCTCCCAATGTATGACAGGCCAGGAGGGAAGCCATGATTAGGCGTGAATCGATACGGACAGTATTGAGACAAGGATCTGTAGGCAGCACCACCACGGTGTATGGATGGGTAAGAACGGCTCGTGTTTCGAGTAAGGTTGCATTTGCCGCCATCAACGATGGGTCATGCTTCCAGAATCTGCAGGTGGTCTTCGATCGAGACCTGTTTGCCCATGAGCAGCTCGCGGGGCTCATGACGGGTGCATGTGTAAGAGCCGAGGGCACGATCGTCGAATCACCGGGAAGAGAACAAACGCACGAGCTGCACGCGACATCGTTGGAGATCGTCGGCCCGGTTGACGACGCATACCCTTTGCAGAAAAAACGCCATTCTTTGGAGTTCCTGCGGACTATGCCCCATCTGAGACCCAGGACAAACACCTTCGCGAGCGTTTTCAGAGTGCGGCACCATCTCTCCTTGGCCATCCACCGGTTCTTCGATGAAGAGGGTTTCTACTATGTTCAGCCGCCGCTTATCACCAGCAGCGATGCCGAAGGCGCGGGGGAGACGTTCCAAGTAACCACTCTGCCGCTTCACGATGTGCCGATGAAGGATGGTAAGGTGGATTTCTCCCAGGACTTTTTCCGCGCTCCGGCATTCATGTCGGTGAGTGCTCAACTGGAAGCGGAGCCTCTGGCATTAGCCCTCGGCAAGGTGTACACCTTTGGGCCGACGTTTCGGGCAGACCCTTCCGATACGAGAACCCACTGCGCCGAATTCTGGATGATCGAACCGGAGATGGCCTTCTTCGATCTTGAAGACAATATGGCTCTGATAGAGCGATTCATGCGGTACTGCGCCAATTACCTCATGGAGCATTGCGCCGACGAGATCGACTTCTTCGAGAGATTCTACGAGAAGGAACTGAAGGAACGATACCGCATGATACAGGAGAATGAATTCGGCAGGATTACTTATCGCGAGGCCATGAAGCTGCTGACCGAATCGGGGAGGAGCTTCGATACCGTCCCGAAGTGGGGCGAGGATTTTTCCTCCGAGCACCAGCGCTACCTTGCGGGTGACGTTTTCGGCAAGCCGGTCTTCATAACCGACTTCGCCGCCACGGTGAAGCCTTTCTACATGCGACTCAATGATGATATGGAGACGGTGGCCGGCGTTGACCTTTTTGCTCCGGTGGTGGGTGAGCTGGTCGGAGGCAGCCAGAGGGAGGAGCGCCTGGACGTCTTGGAAAGGCGAGCATCCGAGCAGAGGCTGGACATGGAGATCTATGGATGGTTCATGGAGCTGAGAAGGTGGGGCTCAGCGCCCCATTCGGGCTTCGGGCTTGGTTTCGAGCGTTTGCTCATGTATCTCACCGGCATGGAGAACATCCGAGACGTCCTCCCCTTTCCCAGAACATCCGGAAGGATGTTTTAGTCCTGGTTGACCCGTTGACAGATTGGCATAGAGAGGTGATCCTTCAGAAAAGAGTAGCCGTTCACGGGTTCAGGGTTCAGCGTTCGGGGTTGCCTGAAGTCGGCTTGGGCTATGTGTAGGCGTTCACAGGTTCAGAGTTTCCCGCTGGAAGCGGGACCTTTCAGATCCCACGAATCAACGATTCGATTTCCGGTGAACCCTGAACCTCTGAACCTTTGAACCCGTGAACGGTTACAGAAGAGAAACCAAATCGAAGGAGTGGAATATGAAACTGTCCCCAATTGAGCTCGCCCTCATCGTTTTGCTGGCGCTTGTCGCGACCTTCTCTGCTGCGCAGAGCGGTATTCCCGAAGATGTGGTAATGACTACATTGCCGAATGGGCTGACCGTGGCGGTCAAGGAGTATCACAATGCGCCGGTGGTGACCCTGAAGATCTTCGTGAAGATCGGAGGCGTGTACGAAGAAGAGTACTTGGGATGCGGCATGAGCCATTACTGCGAGCATCTCGTCTCCGGTGGGACCACCACGAAACGTACCGAGGAAGAGGCAAAACAGATAATCAAGAATATCGGCGCGCAGGTCAATGCGTATACGAGCACGGATCACACCTGTTATTATATGCACTGTTCATCGCGGGACTGGGAAACTGCCCTGGACCTGCTCTCCGATTGGGTCATGAATTGCACCATGGATTCGGCGGAGGTCGCCCGGGAGAAAGGGGTAATCACCAGAGAGATCAATATGGGTGAGGACGAGCCCGGACGGGTGATCTACAAGCTGACAATGAAGACGGTCTTCCCTAATGCGCCCTTGGGCGTCCCCACCATAGGCTACCGGGATGACTTCGTTCGAGTGAACCAAGAACAGCTCGTGAGGTTCTATCATAAGTACTATGTACCGAACAATACGGTCCTGGTGGTGGTCGGCGATGTCGATGCGCACACAGTTCTCGAAAAAACCAAGGAGCTTATGGACGGATGGGAGCGAAGACCTCTCTTCAAATCATCGCTTCCCGTAGAGCCCACACAGGTCGCGGAGCGAAGGGTGAATAAGGAATGGCCGGGGGAGATGGTCTATCTGCGTCTTGCATGGCCGACGATTCGCCTTACCGATCCTGCTCTCTATGCCCTTGATCTCCTGGCTGGAGTGCTTGGCAACGGGAGAAGCTCCAACCTCTATCGATCGTTGAAGGAGGAGAAGGGGCTCGTGCATGACATCGGCGTGTTCTCCTACACCCCGAGCTTCGGCCCGGGCGCCTTCGTGGTTCACGCGCGTCTCCCTGAGGATTCCGTAGAAGAGGCCGTGGATGCCATTCTGGAGAAGATCGAGGAGACAAAAACGAAGCTCGTCCCCGAGAAAGAACTGGAACGTGCCAAAACACAGATCGTTGCCGAATACAGTTTCGGCAGGCAGTCGTGCAATGATATGGCATCTGCCATCGGCAGAGATCTCGTGAGCACGGGGGATCCTTACTTCTCCGGGCGATACGCAGAAAGGATCGAGCGGGTCGCCGCGCGGGAGCTCACCACCATTGCCACGACCTATCTTCTTCCGGAGCGCCTCTCCATCGTCACGCTGAGCCCGGAGCCTTCGGCATCGATTGAAACAGTTGAACCGGCCACCGCGGTCGCCCAAGCCGGCATCGATCGATCGATACTCCCCAATGGCCTCCGCCTTCTCACCAAGACGAATCCCAACGTGGACGTGGTTTCCATCTATGCCGCCTTCTTGGGTGGCGCCCGGTATGAGACCGACGAAACAAATGGCCTCTTTTCGCTGATGTCCCGGTGCCTGCGACGAGGAACGAAGAAGCATGATGCCGCCGAGATTGTTTCCATGGTCGAGGGCAAGGGAGGCACACTGGAGAGTGGCGCATCGAAGGACTTCTTCTGGGTCAGGTTGGATCTGCTTGCCAAAGATGTCGACTTTGGCGTGCGGCTTTTGGGAGAACTGCTTACAGAGGCCTCTTTTCCCGAGGAGGAGATCGAGAGGCAGAAGACCGAGTTGCTGGCAGCGCTTCAGGAGCAGGAGAATGACTGGCAGCGGGAGGCGCTCCAGTTCTACCTCTCCACCTTTTTCTCCACGCATCCCTATAATCTCAACACCCTCGGCGACAAACAGGTGGTTGAATCGCTCAACAAGAGCGATCTGACGGATGTTTACAGATCGTTTGTCACGGCCGAATCCGGAGTGGTGGCGGTATTCGGCAATGTTGATGCGGGCCAAGTGGAACGAGCTGCAAGAAAACACCTGGCGGCTATCGCCCCCGGCGCCTGTCCTCCCCCTCCTCCAGCAGAGCTGTCCTTGCGCGACACACTCCATCGTGCCATCAAGATCAATGACAAAGGTCAAGTGACTATCTGCCTCGGCTATCCTGCCCCCGGCCTAGGCCATGAAGATGAGTATTCGCTGAGACTCATGGATGCCATCACATCCGGCGTCCACCTCCCGAGTGGATGGCTGCACGAGGCGCTCCGTGGGCGGAATAATTTGGTCTATTTCATCCATCTGATCCCGATCTTCTTTAATGAAGCAGGAACTATGGTCATCTTGACGCAATGCCAGCCGGATCTCGTGGATAGCGTTCTCTCCATCATCGAAGTGGAGATGGAGAAGGCGAGAGACGGCGCGTTCACCGAAGATGAGATGCGCGACGCGAGAGCGCAGTGCATTACCGCCACCAGTCTCTACAATCAGACCATGGCTGACCAGACAGAAAGGGTCACCAGGTTTGAGCTGTTCGGGCTCGGGTGTGAGACTGCCGCCGACTTTGAGACAAAGATCACCGAGGCCACCATCCATGATGTCCAAGAAGCGGCGCGCACCTACCTGAGGGCCGGGGTCCTTACTTTGGCCGGGCCGTTGAAGGATGCCCAATAGCTTTCTGCGGGCTCTTGACACGAGAACCAACTCGCCACGTTGAGGGACGGGAACTCGTGGAAAACCCGGGAGGCGTGATGCCGCATTCGACGAGAACGCCATTCGCCCGACGTTTCGGCAGTCCTTTGGAATGGTGCAACGTTGACAAGGCGCTCCTTATTGCCGCGCTCCCAATGTGCGCATTGGCATCGAACATCTTCATCACGAGCCTTATGATCTCCCGGGGGGAGGCATCATCAGCGCTCTCTCCCCACGCGGCAAGGGTCATTATCGAATGGGGTTTGGGCGTGGTGGCGGGATACGGGCTCATTATTGGTCTTGGTACCTTCATCCGACGTCGTATTCCCCACAGCATTCTCTTCATGCACGTCACTCTCCAGTACTCAGCAATCACCGGCGCGTTGACCGGCTATATCATTGGCCCATTCAGCAGTGTGATATGGCTGGCGATGATCGGGGTATTCGTGCTCGGCCTTATCCTTTTCGAGAGGCTTCCCGCGCTTCTCAGCGTGCTCAGCTTCATGTTTGTCTTGGGCGCCACTACCGCCGCCTCAGGCATGGGTCTGCTTCCGCACAGGTCCTTTCTGGATGCCTCGGTCACTCACCAAGGATCCCCGCCGACCTGGTGGCTTTTAAGCACGGGCTTCATGATCGCGGCCATCACCGGGCTCATCCTCGTACTTCTGTGCTACGTGGTTTCCAGTTGGCGCGATCGAGAGGCCAAGATCGTTGCGCTTTCCAACGTCGATGGGCTCACAGGACTCGTGAATCGACGACATCTCATGGAGCTGCTCGATGCGGAATTCAGCAGGGCGTATCGTTACCGGAGATCGCTGGCCTGCATGATGATCGATCTGGACGGTTTCAAGGAAGTGAACGACCATTTCGGTCATCGAATCGGCGATGAGTTCCTGGTGAGCGTGGCCACCGTCCTCATGAGGAGTGTACGAAACACTGATACGGTGGCGCGCTATGGTGGGGATGAACTCCTGATCCTGCTTCCCGAGACCGATCAGGCCGGGGCCTTTCGTCTGGCTGAACGATGCAGGCACCACATCGGGGAGATTCGCGCATCCGTCAGAACAGTCTCTATCAGTATCACCGCGAGTATCGGAGTCGCCGTCTATCCCCATGTTTCGGTGCATACTGTCAATGATCTGCTTGATCGTGCGGACGGGGCACTGTACCGGGCCAAAAGAGCCGGCCGCAATCAGACGATGTATCTGGGATAGAATGGGAATTGCGGAGGAAGAATCTGTAATCTGGCAATCTGGGGGATGGGGGGATTGAACGCCGAACATCGAACATTCAACATCCAACGTCGAATGAGAAGAGGGGAGTCGGCGAGAGGAAGTGGTTGGCATTGGACGTGACAACACATGTCATTCTGAGGGAGCGGAGCAACCGAAGAATCTGGGGGGATATGCGGAGAAAAGCGAGATGAGTGGATCTACGCTTCCTCCGAGGCCTCGCTCGGAAAAAGAAACGCCGAATATCGAAGTGGGAGAGATCGATGCGTGTCCTCAAGAGCAAGCTCTTGTGCGATATTCGCCTGGTTAGCCCACACTTCTCAGCGGCTTTCGTCGCGAAGCGGTGTAGTTGGCTGTGGCTGTCCCGCACCCAAAGCTTTGGGTGCGGGACGACCAAGGACCCCGCAGGCATATCCCCTGTCCGCCAGCTGGCGGACAGCAGGCAGGCCAAATGCAACGCTGCAGCAGAAGGCCGGTGAGAAGTCCGGGTTAGGCGAGATGGACGTTGTCCACGATGCCAACCACCACAGAGCGAATGGGCGCATTGGGAGCATTGAGGAGCTGACGGGCTGAGTTGCCTTCATCGATGATGAGCACGGTCTGGCCGATTCCGGCGCCCACGAGATCCAGAGCGATGAGATAGCCGCCGGTAGCGACTCCCTTCTGGTCGATCAGATCCACAATCAACTGCTTCTTGTGGTCATAGGCGGGATGCTTGATGGTTGAAGTGACATGCCCGACGATCCGTCCGAGGATCACCTGACCTCTCCATCATCAGTGATGTCGGCTAGATAATATGTGTCAATAATCCCCACCACGGCATGATCCACAGGCACGAACCACGGATCCAGGGTCAATGCCGCCTCGCGGCTGCTCTCGTACGTCACGAGTTCCCCCGGGCCGGCCATACGAGTACCGTCTGCACAGACAATGGGCATTCCCGTGGGTTTGGTCTCCTTGGTGAGGGGTTGCACCCAAAGCATGGGCACGCCTTCGAGCCCATGGTATATCACTGCAGGGACAAGCGTCCCGATGACTCTACCCAATCGCATGAAGCTCTGCTCCTTCTGGTTGAACGGGCTCACAGAGGCCAAACCGCGTGCCGGCAGCGAGAATCGTCCTCATGGTCTCGTCCAGGCGTGGGATGATGGTCCTCGCATGAACCTTGCCTGTGGCGACACTGCTCGCCGCCATCTCCAATGCGGCCTCCATGTCCGCCACGCCCCCATCGAGCAGAACGAACGCCTTTCCACCGAGATCATCCGCAAGCCGCATCTCGATGATAGTGACATCCGTCCCCTTGATGGCTGCATCGGCGGCCTGGAGGAGGCTTGCCACCGATGTAGTCTCCAGAACCCCAAGTGCTTCACAAACAGGGGCGTGTCGCGTACCCAGTGTGGCGTGATACACATCTTGATGTACGTCCGGAAGGAGGACGCGGTCCACTATGCGGGGTCCCCCTGCTTCCAAGCCGGCCTCATGGGCCTCTTCCACAGAAGCAACCGACCCGCCGAAAAGGACAAGATACCGGCCAGGCTGGACCGTTCCCGCTTTCAAGAAGGCGATAGGGGCGCGCTTCACCATGGCATCCGCCGCCCGTATTCCCACGGCAATGCTGTCGAACTCCAGTAGCCCCAGCGCGGGGTGCTCAAGCTTCGCGCAAGAATCGATTGGCAATCTTGCCGCCCGAATTCGCATTGGATTCGACCGTCAGGCGTAGGGGCACGGCACGCCGTGCCCATCAGAGAGCCCGCTGTCGGCGGGATCAGGTATTCGGCGAGTGAAAAACGATTCGAGGATAATGTGAAGATAGGGAATGCAGAATACCAGGTTATTCTTGCGCAAGCCTTTAGACAATCCTGAAGTGATCAACCAGCACACACCGTCGTATCCGGCTAAAGCTTCGTGGATCCGTAAGACCTTCGCCCGTAGGGCTGGCGATGGTGAAACTGCTGTGCCCTTCTCCACCCTGGCCAAGACCGGCATAGCACGGCGCATTCTTGATGAATATGGAGCAGTTTATCTCACGGGCCATGCGACTCAGGTTGTCGAGATTCTTCGAGTACATGGACGCGGTGTGACCGTTGCCATGCTCTGCTTTGACGGCCAAATCGATGGCCTCGTCCGCGTTTTCGACGCGCACCACAGGAAGCACCGGCATCATCTGCTCTGTCCACACAAGGGGATGTGTGGCCGATACATCCACCACTGCCAGACGAATGGAGGGATCCACCGACACGCCGATGCGAGACAATATTATGGATGCATCCTTGCCGATTAGATCTCTCTTCACCGTCGCGCGCTCTCCCGGGGCGGCAGTTCCCACGAAGATCTCCCGTTCCAGGCGACGAGTCTCGGCAGGACTCAGCACACAGGCGCCCTGACGAGCCATGGCGTCGAGAAGCGCATCAGCAACCTTGCTGACGACAAAAACCTCTTTCTCGTCGACACAGATGATGTTGTTGTCGAATGAGGCGCCCAATACGATATCCCTGGCCGCTGCATTGATGTCAGCGGTTTCATCGACCACCACAGGGGGATTCCCTGGTCCCGCACAGATTGCGCGCTTGCCGCTCTTCATGGCCTCGCGAACAACCCCAGGTCCGCCGGTGACCACGAGCAGGCGGATATGGGGATGATGCATCAATGCCTGCGCGCTCTTGATGGTGGGATCCGCCACCGCAGTGACAAGATTGTCCGGTCCACCCGCGGCCATAATGGCGCGGTTCAGCAACTGTACGGTTCGCCGGCCTACGCGCTTGGCGTGGGGATGGACATTGAATACCACACTGTTTCCCGCTGCAATCATACCGATGGCATTGCAGATGAGGGTACTGGAAGGATTGGTCACCGGGGTTATGGCCCCGATGACACCATAGGGCGCCAGCTCCCGGAGCGTGAGCCCGCGATCACCTGTCAGCGCATGGGGAAGCAGGACCTCCGTACCAGGTGTCTTGTGCGCCACCAACAGGTTCTTCTTGACCTTGTCTTTGAACCGACCAAACCCTGTTTCTTCATAGGCAAGCCGGGCCAATGCCTCGGCCTCCGCCGTCATGGTTTCGCGTATGCCGGCAATGAGTCTATTTCGAAGTTCCAAGGTCTCGCTCTTTAAGCGCCCGAATGCGATCCTGGCCGCATCCACCGCCGTATCTACGTCGGGGAACAGCCCATCGCCCAGCTCCTCCTCACCGGCAGGCGCGGCAGCCACGGAGGCCTGCGAGGCATTCTCCCTTGAAGTCCCGACACCAAGGCGCCGGGCCAGGAGAAAAGCGAGGTTGTCTACCTGTTTTTCCGTGAGTCGGGCCACGCTTCAACTCCTCGTTGGCGGGATTCACTCATTCCCATCTCTTCGTCCCTCCGAGCTCCGCCGCGGCTTCGCAATCCCTTCTTCTCCTTCGATGCTTCCGCCAGCTGGCGGATTGGACGTTCGATGTTGGATGTTGGATGTTCAATCCCTAATCCTTCCGTCCAAGCCATCAGCTCCCCCTCCTCCCGCAGATTCTTCGGGCGCTCCGCTCCCTCAGAATGACACCCATTCGGATATCCAACGTCAAGCACCCTTGTCATTCTGAGCGACTACAAGGAGCGAAGGATCTCTCCTTGTTCCTGGTTCTGCCATCTGCACGCTGCACGCTCTCTTCTCCCCATTCCCCCATTGCGCAATCCAGCAATCCAGCATTTCGAAATTCTTCCCCATTCCCCAATCCTGAATCTATTCCCTCTCTCCCTTCTTGTAGAGCTCCTCACCCTCGATCTCCCAACTGTCTACAATGCCCATGACCACTGCATCACAGGGACGCTTGTCCGTAAACCGTGTCTGCCGCGCTGAGCTGCCCGTGGCGTACATGACCATTTCGCCGACACCCGCACCAACGGCATCCGCGGCCACCACGATGCCCCCGGTCAACGCGCCATTGGTGTCAACCTGCCCCAGCAAAAGAAACTTCAGCCCCTTGAGGCTCTCTTCCTTCTGCGTGGACACCACGGTACCCAGCACCTTTGCCAGGTTCATAATACCCTCCCGGGATCAGGTGCTCGATTCCGGCTGCCGTCCTAAGGGGATGACTGCGTCCACGTTTGCATGCGGACGTGCGATGATGTGGACTGCCACCAATTCGCCGACCCGAGCGCCTGCGGTCTGCCCGGCATCACATGCGGCCTTGACCGCTGCGACATCACCCCTGATGACCGCCGTGACATACCCTCCGCCGGTCTTCTCGTAGCTCACCAGATCGACCTTGGCCGCCTTGACCATTGCATCGGCCGCCTCGATCATGGCGGGGAAACTCCGTGTCTCGATCATGCCCAGTGCTTCTGCCATGACGTTTCTCCTCCTCACTGAATGTTATGACTCAATGTCATGATAGTTCTCAGCTATTCTTTCACCGTACTTGCTATCGTTTGGTGTCCACCTCGCGACCCGTGATCTGCTCTATGGCGTTCACCGCCGCAGGCCAGGCCACATCGATGTCACGATCCTCACCACCCAAGTAGATGCGCCCGAAGCTCCCGAACGCGCGTACCTCCAAAATGTTGATCTCCGCAGCCTTCTCCGCCTCGTTGGCCGCCAGGGCGGCATACGCGGCAGGTTGGCATTCCAGGATGTAGAGGGATTGGCCGGCGAGAATCATATTCCCATGTCGCATCCGGTTGATGAGCTGGGTCTGGTGGTCATCGAGACACCGCACCACTTGGCTTGACAACGCCTTCGGCTTGTGGCGATCATCCTCCTTGACGCCGAGCCCATGGAGAATGGCTGCACCCGCATGCCTGACATCCGCCTGGCTCTCTGAATGGATCTCCAGCATCCCGTAGAGGCGTTCAACGATCTGCATACCCGGGGTCACGCGGGTGGATTTCAGCGCCAGATCCGTGACACGATTGATCTCGATACCCGGGGAGATCTCCACGAACAGGCTTGCCTGGCCCTGTGTGGGGAGGAACCCCTTCGCCACCGTTGCCAAGAACGACGCGAATTGGGGTTGAAGACTATCAATGAACACGTATGCACGCAGGTCAACCGCCATGATTCCTCCTCATTCGCTGACCGTGATCTCTTGTGCCTCATGGACAATAGCAATGCCGGCGCTAGCTCCAATCCGCGTAGCGCCTGCTTCGATCATGCGTTTGGCATCGGTGTAGGAACGAATACCGCCCGATGCCTTCACCTCCATGCCTGCCTCCAGCACTTCAGCGGTCATGAGGGCCACATCATGGGCTGTCGCCCCGCCGGATGCGAATCCGGTGGACGTCTTCACGAAATGGGCCCGGGCCTTCTTGGCCAGCCTACAGGCTCGTTGCTTCTCCTCATCGGAGAGAAGCGCGGTTTCGATGATGACCTTGCAGATAGCGCTGCCGTCGCGACATGCTTCCACTACGGCCCGGATATCCTTGAGTACGAGATTCTCATCTCCACCCTTCAATGCGCCAACATTGATGACGGTGTCGATCTCTTTTGCTCCCTCTCGGATCGCACGGCGGGCTTCCATGGCTTTGGTCTCCCCATGTGTCGCGCCCAAGGGAAAACCCACCACCGAGCAGGCCAGCACCCGGGTCCCCCTGAGCTCGTTGGCCACCAGCTTGACCCACACGGGATTCACGCACACCGCGGCAAAGCCGAATTCACGTGCCTCTGCGCAGAGCTTTCGAATATCATCCGCAGTCGCGGCGGGCTTCAGAAGCGTGTGGTCAATGTAGCGGGCAATGTCCTCAGGGATTGCCCCCGGGCCCGGACCCGTAGTGAGTCTCCTGACCCCGAGATCGAGGAACCGTCTTGCCGTATCAGGAGAGCCGGATATGGACGGACCTCGAGCCACGGCATCACCGAATCCGGCGGCGCCCCCTGAGGCAATGAGTGATTCCAGGCGTTTCACCACCCGTTCGAGATCTTCCTCGGATATCGCGGAGAGGGCCTGCACCGAAGCGGCAGTGGATGATTGTCTTCCATCAATTTGCTCGATGAGACTGACACGTCTTTGATGCCGGTCTTGCACACATTGAGCGGAGAGCCATGCATCAACGATCTGTGTAGCAAGAGCAGGGCCTATGAGCCCGGCGCCAAGCGTCAACACATTGGCATCATTATGCTCGCGGCTGTTCAGGGCGGATGAGATGTCGTAGGCCAGCGCCGCGCGTACGCCTGGGATCTTGTTGGCGGCCATGGCAGAGCCGATTCCCGCCCCATCGATCATGATGCCTCGTTCGCAGCTCCCATCAGCGACTTTGTATGCCACCGCATGGGCAAAGAGGGGATAGTCCACCGGCTCAGTCGAATGTGTGCCCACGTCAACGATCTCGTGTCCCTTGGCCTTCAAGTACGCTGACATGTCTTCCTTGAGGCGATATCCACCGTGGTCAGCGCCAATGGCTATCTTCATATGCTCACTCCGCTGTTTGCCTATGTGTTTGAGTGTTCGGAGATTCAGCGTTCAGGGTTCAGCGTTGCCCGTTCAGGGTTGGCTTCTCTCGTAAATCTTCACTTCCCGAACCTCTGAACCTTGAACCCTGAACCCTGAACGGGGAACCTCCAAACCTCTGAACCCTGAACCCGTTGAGAGGGGCATGATCCAGGACGGCGGCGTCCCTTCATCATGACCAAACCTGTGAATCATCTGCTCGAGGCAGTCGTCGCCTGAGCCGCACCATTGCCCCTCGGGTATCAAGAATAGCCTCTAACTTCCGAATATGAAGTTCCATGGCATGAAGCCCTGTCAACGTGAGTTGGAATCGCGTTCTCGACCGCCCGACCCCCTGTCCCTTGGTGATCTCGATGTACCCAGAGGCGGCCAACTTCCGGCTCTGCACATGGAGGTTGCCGTCAGCGAGCCCCGTCACACGTTTCAATTCCATGAACGACAATGCCTCGCCCTGAATCAATGCTGCGATGATTCCCATGCGGGCCGGAGAGAGGAGCATACCGTCGAATTCCACCATGCTTTCATCCTGGAAAAATACCCCGATCATCTTTCAATGTGACAAGATAGGGAAACACGGTGTATTCTGTCAAGCATCCGATCGTAGATCACTTCAAAAAATGAAGTAATCACATGACCAGAATTGTCACATTGCGGATTCGGAAATCGATATGATAAATTTCGGGATGTTTCAGGACAGGCCCTTCGACTGAGCTCAGGACAGGCCGGAAAGTGCTTTACACTTTCAGAATCCTCCTTGCAATGACTGAGGCCCGGGGTCATCGCGAGCACTTCGACTTCGCTCAGCATAAACTCCGCGCGGTGATCCCGCGTACCGCGCAGGATTGCTTCGTCGCAGTGCTCCTCGCAATGACAGAGAGTGGGGCCATGGTTGGAAGAACGGCCCGGTTGGGCAGATCAACGATTCGGCCGGCTTCATCTCGCAGCCAACCCACATATGCCGTTTCAAAAACTTGACTCATTTGTTGAATTCCAACCGATTGAAGACGGCTAGTCAGAGCAAGGAATCTTGAACTCCCGGATGGATAGCCCTAAACTGGACAGGCAGTATCGGGGTAGGGAGAAAAAGATCACGTAGGCGTTCACCGGTTTGGAGGTTCATGGCTTGCGAGGAATAAGCACAGGTTTCAGCGTTCAGGATTCCTGAGAGACGAAGCCCCACAGCTTGTCCTTATCTGTTTCAGCATGCAGTAATGGAGCCGCATCTCTTATGATTGAACCCTGAACCTTTGAAGCCTGAACCCTCAACCTTTGAACCCTTACGGGAGTTCAATCACCGACAGGAGGATCAGACACATGACCAGAGGAGTCGCTTTCGTATTGTCTTTTGTTGTTTTCTTCGCATGGGCTGCATCCGCGGAGAACTACGCTCCCGGGAGAGTAATCGTGAAGATAGAGCCCCATGCGGCGGAGGGTTGGTTTGCGGATAGCGATACCGGCTATAGAGAGCTAGACGCCTATCTGTATGAAATAGAAGTACTGAAGGCCAGGAGGCTTGCGAAAGCAAGAAACGATGGTCTACACCATGCCTTGCGGGAGCGGTTTGGCACGGATGGCATTCTGGTCATACAATACGGAGTGCCTTTGGATCCCGAGGCCGTTGCCTCACGCCTGGGAAAGCTGCCCGGCGTGATATATGCCCATCCCGACTATTATGCCCAGCTCTTGGCCACACCCAACGACCCGTTCTTCAACTATCAATACGCCATGTCACTGATGCAGATGCCCCATGCATGGGACGAAGAGAAGGGCTCCGAAGAAGTGGTCATCGGCATAAGTGATACCGGAACGGATTGGAACCATCCGGACCTGATGAGTAACATCTGGATCAACGAAGCTGAGGACTACAACGGCAACGGGATGTTCGACAACTTCCCGGTTGCCATGGGTGGCGACTTTGACGGTCTGGACGCGGACGGCAACGGCTATGTCGACGATGTGATCGGGTGGGATTTCATCACTGCAGAGGAGGTAGCCGAGGATGAAGATGGCTTCCCCCCGGATCCTGATCCCATGGACTGCGATGGCCACGGAACGTGTACGGCCGGGATTGCAGGAGCAGTCACGGACAATGATCTGATGGTTGCGGGAACCGCATGGCACTGCAAGCTCATGCCTCTCAAGACATTCTACAAGACCATGCAAGGCAATGCCACAGCAGTGGCATCGGACATCGTGGAATCGTTCTACTATGCCGCTGATAATGAAGTCAACGTCCTCTCAATGAGCTGGAGAAGCCCGGACTCCGAGGCGCTCCATGAAGCAGTCAGCTATGCACATGCCGCCGGTGTCTTCTTAGTGTCCTCCGCGGGAAATGAATCCTCGGAGAGTCCCGCGGCAACGGCGATGTATCCGGAAGTGCTCGCTGTCGCAGCCACGCAACAGCAGGACATGAAGGCGTCGTTTTCCAACTACGGTGAATGGATCGGCGTCGCCGCGCCTGGAGTTGACATATGGACGACCTCCTTTGACGACAGCTATACCGGCGGTTTCGGCGGGACGTCTGCGTCCTGCCCTTATGTGGCCGGCGTGGCCGGCCTCATTCGAAGCCTTTTCCCCGCCCTGTCCAACGAGGAGATCTACTACCGGCTCATGGGAACCACAGACGAGATCGACGCACTGAATCCGGAATACAGAGGGAAGCTGGGCTCCGGCCGCATGAACGGGTACAGAGCTCTCACCGAGCAGCCCCATCCAACCCTTCGTCTCGTTGAGATTGCGGTGGATGACACCCTTGGTGGAAATGGTGACGGCCTTCTAGGGCCGGGTGAGACGGCAAATATCTCGTTCAAGCTGCGCAACTACTGGCAGTCTTCAACCGATGTAACCGGCTATCTCTCCACAATAGATCCTCAAGTTGTCGTTGACACTACACAGGCAATACCTTTCGGAGCAATTGAAACTGACAGCATAGTTGGATGCAGCGCGAATGCCACGGTCTCAGTCTCAATTGATGCAGAGATCGGCTATCTTGTTGAATTCAGACTCACATTAGAGACGAATGAAGGATATATCGTAGCATTGCCATTCCGTGTCCCCATGGCTTCACAGATGTTCGCCGATATTGCCCCGGCCATGGGGCTGCCTCCCGCGGCGTCAAGCATCACCGCGGCATTTGCTGATTTTGACCTCGACGGCGATGTTGATTTCTACAGGTCTGCATGGAGTACGGACCATGGGCTCTATCGAAACGATGGAGACAGCTTGGCCAATGTGACAGATGAGTGGGGTCTGCCCATGACAGGGAGGGGGCAAGGGGCCGCCTGGGGTGACTACGACAACGACGGCGATCCTGATCTTATCCATGGAACGATGGATGGCATGGCGCTCTTCAGGAACGATGGCTTGGTGAGTGGGTTCACGGACGTGACAGGCGTGGCGGGTATCTTGAGCGACGAAGTTCAAGGCTTTGCGGTGAGTTGGGGAGACTATGATGGCGATGGCTGGCTGGATCTCTATGTGGCCCATCAAAGGCAGCAGAACCAACTGTTCAAGAACAACGGAGATGGGACATTCAGCGAACTAGGCGCTGCAGCCGGTGTGAACAGCGAGTCAGTCTCGTACGGGGCTTCCTGGGCAGACTTCGATAGAGACGGCGATCTCGATCTGTTTGTGGCTAACTACGGTACTCCTTGGCAAGGGCTGATCAATGAGTTTTTCGTCAACCAGGGAGATGGAACGTTCTTGGAGGATGCTTCGACTTTGGGGCTTGGGGATGAGGCACTGGTCTCCACTGGAGGAGTCTGGGGAGACTACGATGCCGACGGCTGGTTGGACCTCTACGTCACCAATATGAGCACTTCCGGTCAGCCAAATAGACTCTTCCGCAACATACGGGGGAAAGGATTTGTCAGACAGATCGACTCCGGGATCGAGGATCCACGCAGCTCATCGAGCGCTGCGTGGGGAGATTTCGATGGAGACGGCCTGCTGGATCTCTACGTATGCAACAGACAAAGGAACTCGTTGTACCGCAACCTCGGCGATGGTGTGTTTGGAGACGCGACGGAGAGTGCAACGGTAATTGACATGGGCTACGTGGTTGTCTGGGTCGACCTTGATGGCGATGGCGATGAAGATATCTATGTGGGAAAAGGAGGAGGAGATCAGATCCTCTG
>JAUXFG010000273.1 GCA_030620115.1 Candidatus Fermentibacterota bacterium | reverse complement strand
TATCGACGACAGGAGAGGTACGCCCAAAATCGGGCTGCCTGCCACTCGTACGACGAGGGGTGCCGGTCCGGGAGGCAGAAATCAGCAGGGAACCGCAATTTCGACCTGAGCTCGGCGGAGACCCATCTACTTTCTGTGCTTTTGGGACAAGCCCTATCTATCCATTCTGCCAGTGTATTGCGCGTCGCATGATACAAGTCATCGATCTCGGCAGAACGAAGCTTCTGGGTCATGGCAATAGGGGAGAGGCCTGCTCCATGGAGAATCTCATCGGAATAAGCATTGCCGATACCGCTGAAGAACCGGGGATCGGTCAGGACTCGCTTGAGTGTGTGATTGCTACTGGTGAGCATTGTGGCAAAGGCGCCAAGATCGATCTCGAGCACATTGAGACCGC
Source organism: Candidatus Fermentibacterota bacterium (assembly GCA_030620115.1). Lineage (GTDB taxonomy): Bacteria > JAFGKV01 > JAFGKV01 > JAFGKV01 > JAFGKV01 > JAUXFG01. The sequence goes on along the minus strand of JAUXFG010000273.1, from coordinate 2,944 downwards.
CCGGATCAAAGGCGGCGATCGCTTCCTGGCTACGGACAATATGGAGCGAGGTTCTCCTTATATTCTCTGTTTCTTGCCGCCTCGGCCGCTTGGATCGATTTATTGCCGTCCGGCTCCTCGGAATGACCGGATCACTACTCGAATATGCCTATGAGGGCCAAGAACCCCAGGGGATTCTGTTCCATCTTTTCTTGATTTGACTCAACCCAGTCCCTGAGAACATCCTGACGATTGGAGAATAACTCCGCAAGTCTCTCGAAGGTGACTCCATAGGGTTTCAGAGTGTTCCCCACGGCATTTTTTACCTCTTCCTGCAAGTTGTTGTTGAAGGCCTCCATTGCTTCCATATCTCCCTCTGCGGTCATCAACTCAGCCATCTTCTGCTCGAAGTCTTCCATCGTAGACATATCATGTTTCGCATAGACGGATTGGGCCGCATCTATGCACAAAGGAAAAGCCTCCGCGAATTTCTCATCAGTGAGTTCACCGCAACTGGCGCGTGCGTCCTCAGCGCTCATGTGCTTATACTGGATGTCGTAATCTGCAGGGATGTCTATGGCAATGCCTTCCCCATCCTTGACCCAGTGATGGCTGCCAACACAGTCCCCGACATACTCCCACCCGCGGTCGTCGAGTTGTGTCTTGTAGTACTGCATAATCTTCTGAGAAAGAGCAGGGGCGTCATTGTCCCATTCTTCTGAGAGCTTCTCGCCGAAGGCGTACCAGATCCATCCTTCCTTTTCCAGCATCTGATCGGAATATTCTTGATAATCCGTCCCTGTGCCCTCGGGATGTTCAGCCCCCGGATACGTTGGTATCCCCGGGAATCCCTTTACCTCGCCTCCTTCTGCAAGGCATGGGAGGAAACATGCCAGCAGGAGAACGGCGAGAACGGTCACCGGAAGTCTTGGCGAAGCGATCATTGTAGTGCCTCCTTGGGATAATGAACTACGAACGGAGCGTCGTGATGGGCACGACTGCTGTGAGACAGGCACAGACTTCCTCATTTCACCCCCTTTGAATTGCGCTATGTGAAGTCAAGGCGCGGGAAGCGCCCCATTGAGAGCATGCAACCGCTGTTCTTGTTGGCTTTTTTGCGCACTCGCCCTGTCATTCTGAGCGACTGCAGGGAGCGAAGAATCTTTCTTTCATCTCGAGTTTCTTTTCCCCTGGGCCCATCATTGATCTTGTTCCATCCGCTCCCACATTCCAGCAATCTCGTATTTCGCTCTTCTTCTCATTCCATCATTGAAGCGCCCCAGATGCGAAGCGACCTGGAGCTTATGTTTCATCCCTCACGGTCGACAATATTGGGACTGCTTCTCATCCATGTCAAGATATGCCAGAGGAGCGAATGACCATTCCAAGGGCACATTTCAGAAAGGGGGATCTGACCGACACCACGCGCACTCATTGAGAAGCTGCCGGAGAACATCGTGAAAGCTGTCGTGATATCGCATCTGAAGCGCGAATTCATCCGCTGGAGGGCCATGCTCCGTCGTGGCCGACTATGCCGCACACCGCGGACGTGACGGAGCGCGTCCCTCCATCCTACAAAGCAGAAAGGGGGAGAAGGTTGGATGCCCACACTCATTGAGAAGGTATCCTGAATCCGAAAAACAGGCTCGTAGAAATAAATCTCTAGCAAATCTTCAATATTGAACAGTAAAAAACCCCGCCCAAAGGACGGGGATTTCTATGTCGCATTAAAGATGCAATTACAAGCCCGCACTCCATCGTATATTAAACATTAAAGATCTGACCCCAAGCTCCAAGCTACGACAGGCTGCTATGGCTGAATCATCAAAGGTGCCGCTCATAAGCTTGTTGCCCGATCACCCATCCAGGCCGATGATCCGATCAAAGATCAGTAGCGCGTGTCCGGCACACGTGGTCTTGACGACCTCCCAGTTCTGCCAACGCGGGTCGAGGTTCTTGTATTCGGCAAGGTTCGACTCTTCAAGATCGTAGGGGAGCGGATACGCGAGCTGAATCTGCAATTGCTGCAAAGCCGATTCCTCGTTCGGCTGAGGGTAGAGACGGTCGAAACTCTGTAGTGCCTCGATCATTTTCTCGTCGCCCATGAGGTCGGCCAAAGCCACGAAATCGAGATAGTCGCGGGTCGTGTTCCGCTTGAGGATCAGCACGCCCTTGATCCGCAGTACCTCGGCTTGTGTCGGGATGGTAAGCTTTTGACCAAAGCGCTCGATCTGGGTGGTTTCCAGCGGCTCGTCCCGAATCAACTGCCGCACCCCGGTTTCGATGCCGTCCAGACTCCCGAGAATCTGCACCGGACGCTTCACGCGCGCCGTCTTCCAACCAGCAACCGATTCCAAATCGGCGAGTACCTGGTCGAAGCGAGATCGGAGATCGGGCAAGACATGGTTGGCATCCGTGGACAACCGATGCTCAGCATACAAAGCGGAGGCAGTTCCGCCCACGAGGACGGCCTCCGGTAGGATGCGCTGCAGACGGGCGGCGGAGGAAAGAATCTGCTCCCAATCAGGCCAGGTGTCGTTCGGCATACTGCTTCCAGAAATGGTAGCGCTGGGCATAGGGATCGGCGATATGCGCCTGGCACACCCGCAGCACCTTCTCCAGCGCAGCCCGGTCTTCGAGTGCCGCCTGGCGCAACTCGGCCCAATCCCGGCGCTTGCCGCGAGCGATCACGTCGTCAATCGCGGCGAGAGTGAACTGTTGATGGGTGAGATGACGATGCAACATGGCACAACCAAACCTGTTCCGTGACCAGACCATACGAGCACTCTTGGTGACTACATTTTATCGCAGTCTCTTCCTGGTGTCAATAACCATGTTCCGCCAATACGTCACCACGCAATTTCATGGTAAACAACTACCCCTAAAGCCCGCCAGATCTAAGTGATCAGTCGGCGATCGATCTCCCTGCGCCTTCTCGGCAAAATCCCCGCCTCGTCGGGGCTCT
>JAUXFG010000222.1 GCA_030620115.1 Candidatus Fermentibacterota bacterium | reverse complement strand
TGTACCTCAGGAGGTTCAGATGCGCACCACTACATTCACCCTCATCCTTTTTCTTCTGCTCGCCCCCTTATCCACCCATGCAGTGCAGCACGATCCGGGGTTTGCATCGCGGCTTCCATCCAACACGAGCCTCTATGTCACCACTGAACGCCTTGGTGAGGTCGTCCAGGCGATAGTCTCCAGCAACTTCTACAAGAGATTCTATGAAGTGCCGGCGATTCAAGAGGCCGTACAAGCGGGTGAGTTCCCTGACCTGACTGCCAAGTGGGACACGATGATGGCGAGCGAACAAGGCGCCATGATGCGACCATTCCTGTCTCTGCTGGAGGATGAGGTCATCATCGCCACCACTGCCGACGGCTCGCGTGGCCTGATTCCGGGCTTAGTGCAGCTTGTGAGGATCGGGCTTCTCTCTCAGGAGTACCAGCGGGGTGGCGAAGCTCAGGTAGTTCTCCAACGCCTCGAGGCCGCGGCAGCGGATCTGGAGAACAAGATGGGCCTGGAGCCATTTGTCCTGGCGTTCAGAGCCGAGCAGAAGGAAACCATTGAGCCCATGTTAGCCGCGATGTTGGCACAGCTTCCCCCTGAAATCGGGCAGATGATGACTACTGAGGAGATCAACGGCATTCCCTATACCACGGCATCGGTATCTCCCGTAAACTTCCTTCCTCACGAATCCCTCCAGGCCCCGCTCTCCATGGCCATCCCCGACAGTGGGGTGATCAAGACCATCTTGTCCGCCTACGCTGGTTTGACGCTCAAGGCTCGGCTCGGCTGGATCGACAACTACCTGGTACTGGTTTTGGAGGACGAGATCGGGACCTTGGCCACCCAGCTCGCAGAGGGTCCCGGGAAACATTCTCTTGCCGACATGAAGGAACTTGGCGCCATACTGGATCAGATCGGAGAAAAACCATTTCGCCGCGTCGTGTTCAATATGAATGAGTATCACGACACCATGCAGGTCCAGCTGGAAGATTTTGCCGAGGATTTCAAGAGATGCCCCACGATCATGGGTTTCGTGGCAATGGCCGGTTTTACTGCGGAGACCTTGGGCGAAAAACTCCTGGAAGCATCAGACAAGATGTGTGATCCACGCACGGCAGTTGCCGCTGCTGAGCTTCTGGACGGCATTCGGTTCGTAGCCGACCTCTTCTGGGCGCCTACGTCGCAGTACGCACAAGTAGGCAGCATGAAGCTGTCCATGCGCGAGATGATCCCCGCCTCGGCAATTGGATGGTGTATCCAGGGCACACCTGATGGAACTGAATTATGGAAGGCCGGCTTGGACGAACAGATCGAGCTGCGGAGAATGCCGCTGTGGACCTTGGCGACCATGGCTCAGCCGCCAGAACAGAAAGCCCTCCAACAGAAGATCACCGATATGATGGTAATCGCCCGGGATCATCTCTCAGAAGCCTTCGGCAATGAGGGACTTGCGGTTATGAGTTGGCAGGGAGAGCTCAAGACCATTCGCGACGAGCAGCTCGACATTAAGATTCCCGAGTTTGCCACCGTGGTGGAAATCACTGATCGGGAAAAGATCAAAGAGGTCGGAGGTCTTTTTGCTGCCAAGATCGGCGAGCTGCTTTCGCAGAAGGCCGATACTATTGTCGAATTCCCCTCACCGACCACGACGAAAGTCAAAGATGGAGAACGCTTCACATGGGAAGGCCTCATCCCCGCCGAAGGCAATGGCCTCCTTCCTACCATCTACTTGACCAAAAAACATCTGGTGATCTCGTCCAGCGCGCGTCTGGCAGAAGAGGTCTATGAGACCTGCCGCCACAAGGGCAAGACCAGGGAGTGGCCCAAGGGCGAAGCTCAAGAGCTGGTCGGTTCGAAGACCTACCAGGCAGGCGTCTTCCTGATTTCAGAGGTCATTGACAGCGCTGGCCCCATGATCATGAAACTCATTGAGAGGAAGGGCGCCGAGGCAGACGACCAAGCGAAAGTGGAAACAGTGCGGGCAAATCTGCCGCCCATTCTTGATCTGGCAAAGGTATTGGATCACGTCTGGTTCCATTTCCTCAATGAAGACGGGAAGGGGCACATAACCGCGCACATCTCCATCAAAGACCTGCCATAGTCACATCGGTCGGGGCACTTCAGTGCCTCGACCGATAGCCCAGACTTCTGTATCTTCTCAATAAGCATGGGCATCCGATCTTCTCCTCCCTTTGTTTCATATGATGGAGGGACGCGTTTCATCGCGTCCGCAGTAGAGTAGGTCGGGTTAGCCCAGCGTAACCCGACATTCCGGCCACAATCCGGTCAAACATGAGTATGTGTGTCGACCGATGGATTGGCCCTATTCGAGCATGTGGCGATACGTGGATGCGGGCGTATACTCGGAGGATTGGGGCACGGGAGCGATCGGGAGGGCGTGGGAAACGAATAATGAGGAGATGTCGGGCTGCGCTGGGCTAACCCGACCTACATTGTCTTGAAAATGGGGATTTCCCCGATTCTACACGCACTTATTGAGGTTCTATGAATAGTCTAGTAAATCCATGGATTTACTAGACTATTCGGTCTTCAACCCGAACCATCCACCCATCCATAGGCCATGCCTGCCCAAGCCTCTTGCTCTCAATTGTTAGCCCGCATTTCTCACCGGCTGTCGTAGCAGGAAGCTGGTGAGAAGTGCGGGATAGCCGAGGAATTCAATCGCCATGTTCTGGGGGTATGGTGTTGGTCGTTTGTCTGCCCCGAGACTTCATCCCGAACTTCCCCTTCCTCCTATCCAAACTTCGACGTTGAATGTTGAATGTTCGATGTTCGATGTTTTCCTTTTCCCCTCCACGATTCTCCCCCTTCCTCCTCCCAAGAACCTCGTCGGGAGCCTCGTCGATTTTCGCAAACTTCGTTCCGAGTTTCGTCGAGCCAAGTTTCTTCCATGAATGGTCCCGCTCGGCTGGTGGCGGCCTGGTGGCGCTACTGACCAGTAAGTAGCATATACTTTGAGGCATGACGAACAACGTTGCGGCCAGAGGTCCTCTCGCGCGACGTAGGCCAGGAGGAGGAAACTACGAAAAGCGCGAAAGACGCGAAAATGGGAGAACGAATCGTCTTCAGGGAGAAGAGCTACAGGATCAACTTCGGGCGCGAGCCCAAGATCGAGCACGAGCGATTCGTCAACCAACTCTTTTCGCGTGTTTCGCGCATTTCGTAGTTCCAAAGAATTGAAGCACAATCTCTTTCTGAAGGAGGGCAGACATCATGAGACGAAGTGGATCGGTTTTGGGTCTGATGTGCCTGTGTATATTCATCTTCGGCACGGGAGTCGTACACGGGCAATCCACCGGGTCCATCGTGGGATGGGGCTCTCAGGTCGTTGTAGAACAGTCGGCGCTTGATAGTCTCGTGGCGGTCGCCGGGGGCTATTATCACAGCCTGGGCCTTAAGTCAGACGGCACGATCGCGGCCTGGGGGTGGAACGACCATGGCTAGTGCGACGTCCCCGCGCCTAACGCAGACTTCGTGGCGGTCGCCGGGGGCCGGTTTCACAGCCTGGGCCTTAAGTCAGACGGGACGATCGAGGCCTGGGGGCGAAACGCCGATGGCCAGTGCAACGTCCCCGCGCCCAACACGGGCTTCGTGGCGGTTGCCGGGGGCGGGGAGCACAGCCTGGGTTTGAAAAGCTCTGTACCCGTTGAGGAGGAACCAGGGCCGCGCGATATGCCCAAACCCGCGATGCTCGTGATACTCTCTCTGGCCCCTAACCCTTTCAATCCGTTCACGGAGATTTCTTTCGATACCCGAGGCTCGGGTCACGTGACCATGGAAATTTATGATGTGAGCGGGAGGCGTGTAAGGACAGTGCCTCTTGGTTATGTGGGGCCCGGCCTGCAGCGGGCACGGTGGGACGGACGTGATGGGAGTGGGGGCAATGTGCCCTCGGGGGTGTATTCTGTGCGTCTGCTCGGTACCGAGGGGGAATCTCGGATGGTGAAGGCCGTTCTGGTCCGCTGAACCGTTATAGCCCGAACTTCTCACCGACTATCTGCTCCAGCGTCGCATTTGGCAGTGCCTGCTTTCCGCCAGCTGGCGGACTTCCTCGGACTCCAGATACTTCGCTGGCGCTCAGCACAGGCTCCTCGCAGAGGAAACGCCTGCGTTGTCCTCGGTCGTCCCGCACCCAAAGCGTTGGGTGCGGGACAGCCGCAGCCAACTTCGCCGCTTCGCCCTTCGGCAAGCTCAGGACAGGCGACGAAAGCCGGTGAGGAATGCGGGTTAGATCGAGATCCTTCAACGCTGAGTGCAGCCGCAACACGAATAGCGAGGCGACTGGAAAGAGATCCGGATCACCAGAAGCGCTTATGGCACTTCAAGGAAGTGTTGACGAACAGATGACCAAGAACTATATGCCCTCAAGCCAAGCTCAGACTCTTAGTAATCTCCTGCTCTCTCAACGGTTGCGCGTTCGGATTTCTTGTACATAGTTCTTGATCCCTTAGGAGATAGACCGTCTGTGATTTTTCTCGGTGAGGTATCGATGACACTGACAATCAAAGGAGTGAAAATGATCAATGAATCATGCATCAGCGTATCCAAAACGATCACCCGCCGCATCGCTCTTGCACTTTTGATTTGCTTCAGCATGATCGCATCTTCAGTTATCGCGGAAGATCACAGCGGTACAGTCTATACTGAGACATGGACGCTGACGAACAGCCCTCACCACATCACCGGCGATGTCAAAGTTGACAATGACGACACCCTGACAATCGAGGCCGGATGTAGCGTCCTATTCGACGGCGACTATTATCTCTGGATCGACGGAACGCTTTTAGCCGACGGCGATGCATCAAACCATATCACCTTCAGCTCAAACCAGGGATCTCCCTCCCCGGGCGACTGGAAGTATATCCGCTTCAATTACGTGGATTCCGGCTGTCTTTTGGACTACTGCGACATCAGCTACGGGGGCTCGATACGGGGTAATATCTACTTCTACAATTCATCTGGAGATGTGACCATCTCCAATTGCGACATCTCATACAGTGGCGCCAATGGTCTCTATGTGGACAACTCATGGCCCACGATCAGCGATACCGATCTCCACGACAATGTGACCAACGGCATCTTCTGCTACAACACCTCGGCGAATCCCGTGGTCACGGACTGTTCCATGCAGAACAACGGTGAATATGCGGTCAATACCTTCGGAGGAAATGCCAGACACTATACGGGAACCATTAGCATCTCAGGCAACGGCTATGATGCTTTCCGGCTGAGAGCCGACGATGTGGCCGGCGCCTGGCTCAACCACGGCGCGCCCTATATCATCAGCGGAAATCAAACCTGCCCCGACGGCCAAACGTTG
>JAUXFG010000196.1 GCA_030620115.1 Candidatus Fermentibacterota bacterium | reverse complement strand
CGCTCCCTGTAGTCGCTCAGAATGACAGTGGTGGTGCAGAGATGGATGTGTGAATGCCTGTCATTCTGAGGGAGCGGAGCGACCGAAGAATCTGGGAGGGGGGGTTCGGGGTTCAGGGTTCGGGGTTCGGGGTTCAGATGACGGAGCGGATGGTTGGTGAGAAGTGCGGGTTAGGACCGGTAGTGGAGGCGACGAAAGCAGGTGAGTAATGAAGGTGAGTGTTGAGTCCAAGAGGGAGCAGGCCCGGATCCTGATTGTGGATGACGAGCCTGTGGGGCGTGAGGTCCTGGAAGCGCTACTCTGTGCGCAGGGTTATGAGCTGTTCTTCGCTGAGAACGGGCCTGATGCATTGTCCAAGGCGACTGCGCATACGCCTGATCTTGTTCTCCTGGACGTCATGATGCCCAAGATGGATGGTTTTGAAGTATGCCGACGGCTGCGGGTTGATCCGGAACATGCTGAAGTGCCGATTATCATGGTGACCGCACTGGATGATCGGGATTCTCGCCTGAAGGGCATTGAAGCCGGCGCCGATGACTTCATCACAAAACCTTTCGATCGAACAGAGTTGCGCGCTCGGGTTCGGAGTATCGTTCGTCTCAACAGGTATCGACATATCCTGGCAGAACGCGCCAAGTTCCAATGGGTCGTGGAGCGAGCACAGGATGGAATTCTGATCGTGGGTGGGCGGGATGAGGTACTGTACGCAAACCCTCAGGCGCGCCGGTATCTTGATCTCTCCATGGATACCGCAGAGACCATTGCTGGGTCTTTCTCGAGGCTAGTGTGCAGGCGATATCGCCAAGAACCAAGGGAGATGTGGACCGCGTGGCCCACAGAGCCTCGGGGGCAGACGCAGGCTCCGCGGTATCTCGTACGGCCCGAATCGTCATCCGCAGAAACATTCTGGCTGCAAGTTGATGTGGCTGAGCTTTTGCCTGGGATGCATCTGGTCCACCTAAACGATGTCACTGCTCGTATGGCGGCTGACAAACAGATCTGGTCGTTACAAGCACAGATCAGCCACAAACTCAGGACCCCTCTCAGCGTGCTGTTGGGGTATCTTAGGATTCTCGAAGAAGATCAATCCTTGTCTGAGGCGGAGAGACAAACATATCTTTCCTCCGCGCTTCAGGGCGCTGTAGGCCTCCAAGAGGCCATTGATGCCGTATTGCGTTACCAGGAAGTTGCTGAGCAGTCGAGTCATGGGCAATGCAGCCTGGGCGAGATTGCCGGTCTTGTTGGAAAGATCGAGGCGGGTCTCCAGCTTGGATCTATCAAGGTATCGTACGAATACATCGAGACTCCCGGCGATATCTACGTTCCGCTTTCGCCTCAGATTCTGGAGCAGATTTTTTCGGAGCTTTGTGAAAATGCGAAGAAGTTCCATCCAAAGCATGCGCCCACGCTGGAGGTGCAGTGTGCGAGCGTTGAGGAAGACATTCGTATCCGTGTAAGCGACGATGGGCTCACCCTGTCTCCGGCTCAACTTGCGCAGATCTGGTATCCCTATTATCAAGCAGAGAAGCATTTCACGGGGCAAGCCTCGGGCATGGGTTTGGGCCTGTCCATGGTTTCATCGTTGATCTGGGGAATCGGTGGGAGCTGCCGCGCCTACAACAGGAAGGAAGGCCCGGGAGTGGTGGTGGAGCTTCTGCTGCCAAGGCAGGGGAGGGAGGATTCCGAACCACAGATTGCACAGATTGGGAGAGGAGATTAGGAGAGGAGATTGGGGGATGGGGAGGAATCTAGAATCTGTCAATCTAGAATCTATAATCTATAATCTGGGGAATGAGGGAATGGAGAGGAGAGAGTTCAGGGTTCGGGGTTCGGGGTTCGGGGTTCAGATGATGGAGAGAGGATGTGGGAGAGATTCTTCGCTCCTTGATGTTGCTCAGAATGATAGGCGTGCTTGGCATTGAGTGTTTGGGCTCACGTGTCATTCGGAGGGAGCGGAGCGACCGAAGAATCTGGGCGGGGGAGGGGAGGAGAATGGCCAATGGCTAATGGCTAATGGCTGATGGGAGAATGAGGGGAATTTCGAAATGCTGGAATGCTGGATTGCTGGAATATGGAAATATGGGGAATGAACATCGAACATCCAACATCCAACATTCAACGTCGAAGTGAGGATGATGGAGGACCATCCGCCGGCTGTCGGATTTTCGATGATTCATCATGGCCGTTGATGCTTGATATGGGAAGATCACGGGCAGGGAAGATCACAGGCAGGGACGCCTGCGCCACTGACCGCACGAGATAGCTCGCTAAAGGAGGAGGAAATGGAGAAGAAGCCTCTTGTTCTGATTGTTGACGATCAGGCCAGTGCCCGTCACACGTTGGAAGCTCTTCTGCTCAAGGAAGACTATGATTTGGCGTTTGCCGTCAGCGGACGTGATGCTCTCGAATGTCTGGGCAGGTTCGAGCCGGACGTTATTCTGCTCGATGTGATGCTGCCGGTCATGGATGGGTTTGAGGTCTGCAAGAGGATCAAGGCGGACGAGGCAAGACGTCATATTCCCGTCATACTGATCACGGCCCTGGAGACCAAACAAGCCCTGGCTCCCGGGATTGAAGCGGGAGCCGATGATTTTATCTCCAAGCCGGTGAGCGGCTTTGAACTGAGGGCGCGTGTGCGATCGATGCTGCGCATCAAAGGGCAGTATGATAAGCTGGAGCGTAATCTTCGCTCCAGAGAAGAGCTCGCCAGTATGATCGCGCACGATATGAGAAATCCGCTGACTATCATCTCGGGAGTGGCAGAGGTGCTGCGTCACAAGTTCTCGGATCCCGAAGTTCTGCGGAGTATCGAAACCATGAGGACCGAGGCGCATCGTTTGAATACGTTGCTCAATGACATGTTGATGCTGGCCAAGATGGAGGCCGGCAAACCCGTTTTGAATCAGTTGGAAGTCGACATGAATAGGTTCGTGGATGCGGTGGTGGGATGTCAGCGCGTGGTGGCTCAGGCAAGGGGGATAGATCTCGAGATCGATCTACCTGAAGAATCGCGACAGGTGTCGCTGGACGGCAATCTATTCCGACGAGTGTTCGACAACCTGATCTCGAATGCATTGGAGTACACACCATCCGGAAGTACGGTCACCGTACGCATTGAGTACCCGGAAGAACAGGAACCCTCGGTTCGAGTCCAGGTTCTCGATGAAGGCCCCGGTATCCCGGAAGAGTATCGCGAGAAGATCTTTGAGAAGTATGAGGTTGCTGAGCTGAAGAAGAAGGAAGGCTTTCAACTAGGGCTTGGGCTCGCCTTCTCCAAGATGGTGGTGGACGCGCACGGCGGCCGGATATTCGCCGGTCCAAACGAGCCGAAGGGTTCCGTGTTCACCGTGGAGTTGTAGGGGGGAGGAATCTAGAATCTGTCAATCTGGAATCTGGGGAATGGGAAGGATTTGGAATTACTGGATTGCGACCTACAGATTACACAGATTGGGAGAGGAGATTGGGGGATTGAGGGATTGAGGGAATGAGGGATGGGGGAGAGCGTTCAGGCTTCGGGGTTCAGATGACGGAGAGAGGATGTGGGAGAGATTCTTCGCTCCTTGTGGTCGCTCAGAATGACAGTGGGTGCTTGATGCTGGATGTGTGTCATTCTGAGGGAGTGCGGCGACCGAAGAATCTGGGAGGGGGGAGGGGAGGAGAATGGCCAATTGCGAATGGCTAATGGCTAATGGCTGATGGGAGAATGAGGGGATTTCGAAATGCGGGAATGGGGGAATGCGGGAATGGGGGAATGCGGGAATGGGGAGATGTGTTATGTCATTGGGTGAGAAACCCTCCATCCTTGTGATTGATGACGATAGTAGTCTGTGCGCTCTTATTGAGAGGTGCCTGGTCGAGAAGAATATGCGCGTCCGCGTTGCGGGAACCCGGAGCGATGGTCTTGATATTTGCAAGTCCATGAATATCGACGTGGTCCTGCTCGATCAGCAGCTGCCCGATGGGGAAGGGTGGGAGTTGTGCCCCTCGATTCGGAAGCACAATGACCATGCAAAGATCATTTTTATCACCGCATATCCCAGTTTCGAGAATGCGCTCAGAGCCATCAAGAGCGGTGCATATGACTATCTGCCCAAACCGTTTGAGCTCGAAGAGATGGAACATGTGGTGGCGCGTGCGGCCGAAGCTCATGAGCTGGAGAAGATCGCGAAACTCGCACAGTATAAGCGGGGCAAGGAGAAGGAAGAAACTGTACTCATTGGGGAGCGAAGTGGCCTTGCAGAGATCGCCGAGATCATCAACAAGGCCGCCTCGGTTGATGCGCCTGTTCTCATCACAGGTGAGACGGGTTCGGGCAAGAATGTGGTGGCGCGGGCTATCCATCACAGAGGAGTAGGCAGGAGTGGTGGATTCGTGAGCATCAACTGTGCTTCGATGCCGGAAAACCTTTTCGAAGCGGAACTCTTTGGGTATGACAAGGGAGCCTTTACCGGGGCAAGCGCTGTGAAGAGGGGGTTGCTGGAGATGGCGCAAGGAGGAACCCTCTTCCTCGATGAGATCGGCGCCATGCCCTTTGAGCTCCAATCAAAACTCCTGAGTGTTCTGGAGGAAAGGCGCATAAGAAGGGTTGGCGGCGTCACGTTCCGGCCGATTGAAGTTCGAATCATCGCCGCCACCAATATCGACATCGAGGCTGCGGTCAGAGAGCGCAGATTCCGTGATGATCTCTATTATCGATTGAATGTGCTCAGGATCCACATCCCCCCATTGAAGAAGAGAACAGGCGACATACCAGCCCTCTGTACATATATGCTCACGGAGATGGCTTTTGCTCGCGAGCCGGCCATTCCTCACTATGAGATGGAGCGACTGATGGCCTACGACTGGCCGGGGAATGTGAGGGAGCTCAAGAATGTGTTGGAGAGAGCCGCCTTGCTCCAAAAGGGCGACCGGATCAGACCGTCGTGCTATCTGGGAATGCCCGTTCGCCAATCACCGGCTTCTCTGAGCCCAACATTCGAAGAGGCCGATGGGCAGGTTCTCAGCTTGCAGGATGTTGAAAGGCTTCATATCGCGCACGTGCTCGATGAGACGAAGGGCAACTATGCGAGAACAGCTCGGATTCTTGAGATCTCCCTGTCCACTCTGAGACGGAGGATCAAACAGTACGGACTTGCGCGGCCCGGAGCATAGAAATTGGATCTTCTCCCCCCTCTTCGTACTGATATCCAGTTCGTACCGGCAAGCGTGCGTGGGCGACGCGTGCTGGCCATCAAGGATGGATTGGGATTGAGAGAGAGCATGGGATTGCTGTCAGCCGAAGTTGCCGGTCTCCTTCCTTTCTTTGACGGGTCGCATACGATTCGGGATCTTCAGGCGGCTATGATGCGAGCCAGGGGGAACCAATTGGTCATGTTGAGCGAAGTGGAGCGGCTGATAAGGGAGCTGGATGAGCTGTTTGTGCTCCAAACGCCCCGGTACCACGAGGGGAAACAGGCGCTCAAGTCGCAATTCGCCTCGCTTGACCGCAGACCGGCGTTTCTTTCGGGATCGGCATATCCATCCGACAGAGAAGCTCTCGATACTCTCTTGGAAGGGATTGTCTCTCGGGCGAGCTCGGCTTTGCCTTCTGTGGTAGGGGCGATCAGGGCAGTGGTGGCGCCACATATCGATCTGAGTGTAGGACAAGCCGTTTATGGCAACGCCTATGCCGCAGTGCGCGGCCTCAAGCCCAACCGAATCCTCATCCTTGGCACGGGTCACGGGCTCGATGAGGGCATCTTCTCGGTCACCACCAAAGACTATGAGACGCCATTGGGCAGCTTCCCCACCGATACACACGCGGCAAATGCCCTTCGCGAGGCCGGCGGTGCTCTGGTGGCGCCCGACGACTTCGCCCATCGCAGTGAGCACTCCATCGAGTTCCAGGTCTTATTCTTGCGCCACCTTCTGCCCGAGAGCATCCCTATTGTTCCTGTGCTGTTCGGCACATTCGAAGAGCTCCAGAAGATCGGCAAACCCTCCGATATTCCAGAGGTGGGCCGATTTCTCGATGTGCTGCGATCGTTGATTGACGAGCGTACGCTGATAGTGGCAGGTGTGGACTTGTCCCACGTCGGCCCGAAATTCGGCCATGATAGATCAGGCAGGTCCTATGAACCGGAGTTCCGCGCGCACGACGAGCAGCTTCTCGCGGCACTCTGTCGCGGATCGGTCACGGATTTCTGGGCCGAAGGACAACGGGTCAATGATCAGTATAATGTCTGCGGGTTCCCGGTCTTGGCATGCCTTTTGGAGATCCTGCCCGAATCAAGGGGCACGATCCTTGGCTATGAGGTATGGCACGAGGAAGCCACAAAATCCGCAGTCTCCTTTGCCGCAGTGGGGCTGGGGTCTCGGGAATGGGTTGATGGGGGAATGGGTTGATGGGGTGATGGGTT
>JAUXFG010000025.1 GCA_030620115.1 Candidatus Fermentibacterota bacterium | reverse complement strand
TGGGGGGATGGGGTAATGGGAGATTGGGAAGAAGAATGCGCTGAGCGTTCAGCGTTCAGCATTCAGATGATGGAGGGCCATCCGCCGGTTGTCGGATCTTCGATGCTCCGTCATGGCCATTGACGCTCGATACGGAAAGATCGCAGGCAGGGACGCCTGCGCCACTGACGACGGAGCGCGTCCCTCCAGAGATTCTGATAATTTGTATTGGACGTGACAAGACGTGTCATTCTGAGAGAGCGGAGTGACCGAAGAATCTGGGTGGGGGGATGGGGAGAGAAGCGAAATGCTGGATTCCCGGAATTTGGAATCTCGGAGGGGGAGTTGTGGATCTTGCGAATCGGGGATGGTGTTTGTATATTGGACCTGAGAAAAGCTCGGTCAAATGATCGTGAGTCTCATGGATTTCTGGGGGCGAACGGCTTCGACGGGGCTGGATGAGGTCAGAGTTGCGTGCCGAGGTCCCGCGGCCTCGTAAAACAGCGGGAAAAACATAACTGCCAACGAGCAGTATCTCCTGGCTGCTTAGAAACAGCCACGTCCACCTTAGCTTTTGCCTGTGGGGCTCTGGCTGGGCGTCGAACACGCGGGCTGGCATGGGGAATTGTCTCGACTCCCCGTGCGAGACTATAGAGGCTGGCTGTCTCATGATCCTGCCCGCCGGAGCATGAGGCGGCGAGAACCAATAGACGGGAAACGCACGTAGTAGCTTTGGCTGAGGCAGCTTCGGACGCGGGTTCGATTCCCGCCGCCTCCACCAGCCTTCGCTCGCGATAGAGAGCGGAGGCTGCCACGCCGGAGATCCGAGATCTGTCGGACGAAGGCGGGCAGAATTCACAATGAACTTCGCGAGGCTACGGCTTGGCAGGCCAGCTTTGAATGAATTCTACTATGTGTACATCCTTGTGACAGTGAACAAGCCAGCCCGCCACTATGTTGGACGAACCACGAATCTTGAGAATCGATTGAAGCAGCATAACTACGGTCAGGTTCCTCATACGTCCAAATATCGTCCATGGCGGATGGAGACAGTTGTCTCGTTCCGATCTGAGGCCAAGGCGGTTGCATTCGAGCGCTATCTCAAATCCGGTTCAGGACGCGAATTCGCTCGCCGTCACTTCTAGGCATCGCGATAGAGAGCGCAAGCGAACACAGAGAGCACATCGAAGGGCAACAGGTCATCTATGATCGCGCCTTGCTCATGGCAGGCCACCAGAAGAGCAATGGCATATTCTACATACATACTTCAGTGTGCTGATGGCAGCTACTACATTGGGCATTCACACGATCCACCTCAACGCGGGTCTCTCAAACATTTTTGAGACGCTACTACCCTTGTTTCACGGATAGCCATCAGGTTGCTCAGTATGATCGAAGGCACGGAAACTATTTAAGTATATGCGCAGAAACTTAATCAAATTGGTTTTCTCGCGCCTCACACGAAAAAAAACAAGGGGATGAGACCGGGCAAGTGCAGAAGAGGTATCATCGAGTCTTCCCGCCTTCTTTCTCCGTTTTTTCTTGCCTGTTCTCCGCGCCTTGTCCAGACTTCGTTCCTGCGGAACTACGCCGCGACAAGCCGGTTCGTGACATCTTTTTCCGCAGTCTTTGCTCTGCCAATTCCTCGGCAAACCGATTGATAACCTCGGCGATCCCATCAAAGAGTTCATTGATGCCCATGGGAAAACGTCCCGCCTTTTGTTTTCTGTCCCATCCCTATCCGTCGTCGTTCTATGAACTTTGGCGTGACAAGTCGGAGAAACAGAGTAAGAGTCGGTAGCGATTGATGCGTTCGCCACGGTTTGCCTGTTTGAGCGTTTGCCGAGGCTTACTTACCGGAAGTGATTGCAATCTGTAGAAATCCACAGAGATTTCTCTTGCACGTGACATAGCACCTGTTATATTGTATTCTCGCATTACAGGTTAAGTGGATTGTCTGTCTCCGGATGGATTTGGATAAGCACTTGCTTGCGTGCAGATCGGAAACAGGCACACAAAGAGGCGGCAAGAGGATATTGCAATGACCAAAAGTCCCGAAGAATTCCCGGAAAAAGTTAAGGAAGTTCGCAGGCAACTGGGAATCAGTCAGGAAGAACTTGCCCATGCGTTGGGAGTGAGTTTTGCGACCATCAACCGCTGGGAAAACGGCAAGACCACACCGTTCAAGTTGGCCAAGAGACAGTTTGATAATCTCTGCTCCAAGATGGTGAGGCAGGGCAAGCTTGATCTATCTGAGGGCAAGGATTGAGCGCACCTTACCACAGCCAGTATTGGGCGAACGCCTTGAGCCTCCAGGGGTCAGGTGGCAACAACGAATCCCTCTCCAGGTCTATTGCCAACGCTCGCGTTGGCCCTAACCCGCATCAGATCGATGCAGCTCTGTTCGCGCTTCGTTCGCCATTATCCAGTGGTGGAATTCTCGTCGACGACGTTGGTCCTGGTAAGACTATCGAAGCAGGAATTGTTTTAGCACAATGGTGCACGGAGAACGCCAATCCTGCTCCTGCCTGGCAGGAACAGGCCGGTTCGGTGTATATAGCTTTCCTCCTGCCCGCCGTTTTGCCCGATATCCCGGTAGTCAAGGCCCATGAGGCCCTTGGTGCCGGTGGTGCTGACACCAAGCTGGCACTAAGTCTGTCTCAAGTCTGTCCCAAGTGATATTGCTGCAGTTATTCTGGAAACAGCCCAGGAGAATATCGGGATTCAGAGACTTATAGAAAAAACAGGGCAGACAAACCGGACACGTTTCAGAAATAGCATAATAAATCCCTTGATTGAAGCCGGGCTGATCGAAATGACTATCCCTGACAAGCCCCGAAGCAGCAAGCAGAAATACCGGCTGACGGATAAAGGGAGGGGGATTCTGAATGGTGAGTGATGAAAACGCTGATGGAGAAGACACCGAGCACCAACCGCTGCGCGTCGTCGACCAAGACGCCAGCGATGCGTAGCGCGAGGAACTGATCGGTAAAATCAAAAAGCAGTTGAAACACACTGCAAACATTCAAGCTCTGTTCACAATAGGGTGGACGGTGCGATAGGAAGTGGAGATGCCCGAAACGCTAACACCATTACGATATCCAGGTGGCAAAACAAAGTATGGCAATTTGTTCGTCGACATTATTTCGATGAACAATCTCGACAATTGCACCTTCGTCGAGGTTTTTGCGGGTGGAGCTGGGGCCGCAATCTCGTTGCTTCTCAAAGGGCACGTCAAGTCCCTATTCCTCAATGATCTGGATGTTGCGATCTACTCATTCTGGAAATCTGTCAAAGAATGCCCTGTGGAGCTTGTTAAGCTCATTCGGAGCACTCGGGTCAGTATGGCAGAATGGAGGCGGCAAAAGGCAATCTACGACAGCAAGGATACAAGCGATATGCTTGCACTCGGCTTCTCCACATTTTACCTGAATCGCTGTAATCATTCAGGGATTTTGGAAGCCAGACCCATTGGAGGCATGAAGCAAAATGGCGTCTACAGAATCAGCTCCAGATATAACAAGGCCACGTCTATTGCAAAGATCAAGGCTATCGCTAAGCATGCTGACTCACTTGAAGTTTTCAACTTGGACGGAGTGAACTTCCTGAAGCTTCTCAAGCAGCAACACCGCAACAGAAAGTGCCTGATATATTTCGACCCCCCATACTACCAGAAGGGTCCCGCACTATACCTGAACCATTTCAGCCACGAGGACCATAAGTCTCTTCGAGATGCCATTCTGGGATGTTCCTCTCCTTGGGTGCTCTCCTACGACAACCACGAAAACATCGTAGAAATGTATCGCGACCACGATTGCAGCCTGTATCGAAATCACATCAGGCATACTATCACAGGAAATACGAATGCCGAGGAATTGATTATCAGTAAACTGAATCTTCCAGATTATCTCGAACAACTCCAAGGCAATGATGACAGGAGACGGCGATGGGAATAACAAAAGTGGTTTGCCTCAAGATTGACACATTCAGGCGATTCAGCGGCATCACTATTCCGTTTGGTGACCATGTAACACTCATAGCCGGACAAAACGGGACATCCAAATCGACTCTGTTGGGGATGCTGGCGCAGCCCTTCTCATTCGGCGTGGTGCGCGGCAGGACGGCCCGAAAACCCGATGCTTCCAGTTACACGGAAAACTACCACGATCTCAAGCTTCATGAATTCAAGGATCTCACCGGAAAACGATTTATGTATGACTGCGATGATGTGTTTCGTCTGTCAGAAGAATTTGACTTTGGCAAGGAGTACCAGTACGAAACCCAATTGGCGTTGCCAGCAGGCGCAGGGACCAACTTGCCTAACAATTATCTGCTAACGAAATCGCGGAGCCCAAAGACTGAAGGGCGTGTAACAAGGATGCGTTTCGTGACCGGCCCCGGAGCCAGCCATGAGTCCGGTGAAGGCAACTTCCCGCATCCCGTGATCTATCTTGGCTTGAATCGTTTGTGGCCTCTGGCCGTGACGAAGAAATGCACCTTCTCTGACGATGCCCTTTCGGCTGAGAATAGGGATTGGTATGTCAATAAGTACAACGAGATTCTCTGCCTGGATGAGCGTGACAATAGCGCCAAGTTCATGGCTACCGCCGAAAAGAGGAAGTTCATCACTCCTCACAGCAGCGACTATGACGGCAAAAGTTGCTCGGCCGGGCAAGACAACCTGAGTCAGCTACTGACGGCGATCCTGTCTTTTCGAGGTCTCAAGAGAAAGCTCGGTGGACAGTATCAGGGAGGGATGCTTCTGATCGACGAATTGGATGCCACGCTTCACGCCTTCGCACAGGATAGGCTTCTTGAACTGTTCTGCGAAGAGTCGAATGAACTTGGATTGCAGATCATTGCCACGTCACATTCTTTGCGTCTGCTTGAAAAGGCATATCAATCCCCGCTCAAGAGGGATATTGAAATCCTGTATCTGGCCAATGAGGATGGCATGATTGTCACTCAGAAATTCTTGACCTATCAGGAGATCAGCGATCATTTGAAGGTGGAGGCAACTCCACCCACAAGGAGAAAGCCACGCAAAGTATCGATGGTCTTTGAGGATGATGAAGGGAAGTTTCTGTTCAAGCAGATTTGTGGTTCAAAGCTTCGGAAGTATGTCTTTTGCGCAAATACTGCCACTATAGGCGGGGGGCAGCTGAAAAACCTTGCTGATATGTCAAGGTCTCTGCCGGAGTTGCAGGACATGATCCTTGTTCCGGATGGTGATATGGCTAATGCATGGTCCAACCCCCCCCAAAGTCTCCTTGCTTTGCCGGGAGACAAACGCCCAGAGACTCTTGTTTACCGTCACCTGTTCTCGATGAAAGACTCCGACCCATTTTGGAAGAAAGTTGGAACCACCTACACGAGGCAACATGCCGTAACGTCCAAAGGGGGTACCTCCCTGGAGCAAGGTGACAACAAGGAATGGGTGAAGAAATGGTACAAAGAGCAAAGTCGGCATTGGGGACGTGGTAATCAGAAAGTATTCAAATCTTGGGTTCATGCTCACAAAACGGAATGCCTGGAGTTCTGCAAGAAATTCGTCAAGCTTCTGAAGGGGCGATACAGAGGCGAGATTCCCAAGGACGTGATCGACAGGACGCTTGCAGTGTTCAGGGACTCTTGATGAGGAAAACAATGGCAAAAAAGAATACACGTTTGGAACTGACGTGGATCGGGAAGAAAAACCGGCCAGAGCTGGAGCCGAGAATCCTGATTGAGGACCCGGAGAAATCCTACCACGCGGCTCAATGTTACTGCGAAAAGGACATTTTCGACAGTAGGCTGATCTTTGGCGACAACCTGCCGGCATTGAAGGTGCTGGAGCAGGAGTTTGTAGGGATATGCTGACCCGACTGAGCGACGAGGTCGGACCGGAACGCGGCCTGCTCATCTGCTGCTCCGCTTTCCGCTGCGACCCGGGCGAGTTCTCCAATCTGACCATCAAGAAAATCCCCAACGCGGTCTTGAAGAAATGCGAGTGGGGACACGACGACCACAGCCTGGAGATCCAGAACCTCACCAAGGCCCCGCCGGAGTTGGAAGAGCAGACCGAAGACAAGCCCGCCAAACCACGGCGGAAGTTCGGCAAGGGCAACCCGAATCAGCTTTCATTGTTCGATAAGGGCGGTGACTAATGAGCAAGAACCTTCCCAGCGTGCCGGACGGAGAATTTCTGCTGTATCAGACTGAGGACGGGCAGGTAAGGCTTGATGTGCGGCTGCAGGATGAAACCGTTTGGCTGACACAGCCTTTGATGGCTGAGTTGTTTCAGACCACCCAGCAGAACATCAGCCAGCATATTCGGAATATCTTTGAGGAAGGGGAACTCACCCCGGATGCAACTTACAAGAAATTCTTGTCGGTTCGACGGGAGGGGAAGCGGGATGTTGGGCGCGAGCTGGATTTCTACAATCTGGACATGATCATTTCGGTTGGCTACCGGGTGAAAAGCCTGGTTGCCACGCGTTTTCGGATCTGGGCCACTCAGCGGTTGAAAGAGTACATTGTTAAGGGCTTTGTCATGGATGATGAACGCCTGAAGAATCCACCGGTCAAGGGTTCCGCTGTTCCCGACTATTTCGATGAAATGCTGGAACGTATCCGCGACATTCGCGCTAGCGAACGGCGGATGTATTTGCGGGTGAAAGAAATATTCGCCATGGCAGCCGACTACGAACCCTCATGGCCGGAAACCACGAAGTTTTTCAGTGTGATTCAGAACAAGCTGCATTTTTCCGCGACGGGGATGACCGCTGCCGAGCTGATTCAATCACGCGCCAATCATCTGCTTCCCAATATGGGTCTCACCAGTTGGAAGGTGGGAGAAGTTCGCAGAACCGATGTCACCACGGCCAAGAACTATCTGAAAGAAGATGAAATCAATGACCTGAACCGGATTGTCATGATGTCGCTGGATTTTTCTGAAGATCAGACCACGCCTGGTACCGAATGTCGAGATGATCACCGTGGACGGCAAGACCATGCTTGTGATCGAGGTTTTTCTGAGCGGATCTCGGCCCCACTGGCTGAAGACCGAAGGCCCGGAGGGCGGTGCCTATGTACGGCTTGGCTCCACCAACCGTCAGGCTGACCGTGAGCTGATCGTCGAGCTACGCCGTTCCGTGGAAGGCGTTGCTTTTGATGAACTGCCCATTGCGCGGCGCCGATTTCTCCGAAATCCGGCGCAGGGATGGCTGGAGCATGCCCCTCGGCATCCTGCGCGAAGCGGTGATTGACGCCCTGGTTCACGTCGATTATTCCCAGCGCGGCGCGCCCATCCGTATCGCCTTTTTCGATGATCGCATCGAGATCGAGAATCCCGGCATCCTTTTGCCGGGCATGACCATCGACCATATGCTGCAGGGCGTTTCTAAAATTCGCAACCATGTCATTGCCCGTGTTTTCCGTGAGTTGAAACTGATCGAGCAATGGGGCAGCGGAGTGCGCCGCATGTTCAGGGAGGCCGAGGAACAGGGATTGCCCGCACCCGAAATAGCCGAGGTCGGGATGCGGATGCGGTTTGTCGTGCAGCTGGCTGAGCCGCTCACGATCCAGGAAGGCAGGGGGCATGTCGCAGTGGAAGTTACCCCCCAAATCGAAAGACTGATACGAGCGATCCTTGGCGAAATGACCCGGGAGGAATTGCAGGCCGCCATGAAGCTGCAGGACCGTAAATCATTCAGGGAGCTGTATCTTGCTCCGGCCCTGGCGGAAAGTTTCATTGAAATGACTATCCCCGACAAACCCAGAAGCAGTAAACAAGAATACCATCTAGCGAGGAAGGGAACGCGGATTCTGCTGGAGTGGCAGGAAGGGGGAAATGGTGAATGAGTATAGACCTGGTACGATTGCCATCGGCTGAAAATGACAACATTAACGAAGCTGCGCCTCAAACCGACGAGTCATGATGGCGTAGCCTATTGATTGAGGCGCAGCGATGTTGGTTACTGGTTGTTGGTTGTTGGTCACTGGATACTGGATAGAAGCCGGAGTCGTTCCGTTCTCCTTCCAGCATCAAGCATCCAGAAACCAGCATCATCTCGCAGCCAGCCCACATATGGCATTACAAAACTTGACTCGTTTGTGAAGTTTCCAACCTATTGAAGACGGCTAGTTGTTCGTCGGACCTGTCCAACGTAGCCACGCCAGGCGAAGGCGGGAGCCGCCAAGCAGAGACAATGTGATCAAAACTATTTAAGTATATGCGCAGAAACTTAATCAGATTGCTTTTCTCGCGCCTGATACGAAAAAACGAAGGGGATGAGGCCGGGCAAGGGCAGGAGAGGTATCAGCGAATCTGTCCGTTCTTTTACGCGGAGGTGTGGCAATGTGAAGGTTGACGAAGATAACCGCGTTGCATAGGTGCTCATATCCGGATCACGTTCAGGTGAGGTCTGAGGGGGCAAGATCTTGGAGGAGCTGATGAATCCACGGAGCCAGGCCCTATTGGAAGCAATACGATGTGTGCTGCACGAGAATGATTTTGCGCGAGTTATCGTAGAGATCATGGAATCTGCCAAGAAACTGCTGGACGCAGATGCCGCTTCGTTGTTCATGGTCAACAGAAGACTCAAGCGTCTCGAAATGGCAGCCTCCACAAATCTTCCGTCCCAGATGGAGAAGAAGATCCACTTTCCCCTCGGCGTGGGTGTTGCCGGCTGGGTCGCGCGGGAAGGGAAATCGGTGAACCTGGAGGATATAACCAAGGACCCGCGGCATTATGCGGGAGTGGCCAAGCAGACAGGTGTTCCTACGCGGGGATATCTCTCGGTGCCACTCCGCGTCGGCAACCAGGTGATTGGTACGTTGCAGGTCCTGAACCATACCCGGGGTGGCCGTTTCAGCAGAGGGGATCAAGAGCTATTGGAAGGGTTCTCACTCATTGCCAGCCTTGCCATGAAGAAGAGCCAGATGCACGCAGTGGCCTTGGAGAAGCGCCGTATGCAGATGGAGCTGGCCGTGGCAGAGGCTTTCCAACAGAAAATGTTGCCCCATCAGTTTGATCCACCGCCGGGCGTGCGTATTGCGGGCTTCAATCGGCCGGCACGCCAGATGGGTGGGGATATCTACGATGGTTTTGCTGTGGCAAACGGCTACTGTGTGCTCGTGGGGGACGTGAGCGGAAAAGGGCCAGGGGCCGCACTCTGGATGGCCGGTCTATCGAGTCTCATTCACTTCTTGGCCGATCAAGGCAAGGATCCCATGGATGAGATGGGGATTCTGGATCGGCATCTCGCGAATATCATGCCGCCTGGGCTCTTCATTACAATGTTTATCGGCTCATTCCACGACGGAGTACTGCGCTATGCGAGCGCGGGCCATAATCAGATGCTATTGGTGCATAAAAGCGGGGAGATAGAATACCTCGAATCCACAGGACTCCCTTTGGCGACCATGCCGGATCTTCCCCGCGAGACACGGACTGTCGCATTTGTAGAAGGGGATCGTCTTGTCCTGTACAGCGACGGTGTCGTCGAGGCTGAGAATCGACAAGGCGAGATGTACGACCTACGTCGGTTGGAGCGGTTGGTACGGCGACATCGGAGTGGGGAACCCGAGGAGATCATTCAGCGGATTTACCGGTCAGTGTGCCGATTCTCTTCCTGTACCGAGCAATCCGATGATATTACGCTACTTGTGGTGGCGCGTTGAGCGAGCACGGCTTCATCATCGGGCACGGCATGCCGTCCCCCTACGGCCTTGTCATGCGTCCGCCACGAGATAACTGATTTGATTCGTGGAATAGCAGGGTTAAGCAGCCGCGGCAAACCCGACTCGTGGGGTATTGGCTAGTGCCAGTGGATCCTCAATCCTACGCCCACCTCTTTCAGAGGAGCTGCTTCGGAGAGGGCGATTTTGGAGGCAAGGTCTGTGCAGTGACATGGGTGAAAGGACTTGAGATTCAATGCCTTGAGGTATTGGACCGTGTGCTCGAGTCTCTTCCGGGAAGGATTCAGCAGGTGGAGGCCGCCAATGATGTCCACCACCCTTTCTTCTTGGCAGATCCTTTTGGCCTGTTCGGTGATATTGCAGATTCCCGCATGGCTGCAGCCAACGATAATCACCAGTCCATCATCAGATCGGTACGCAAGGCCTGAGTCATCCAGCAGGTAGTCTTCCTCTATTCCCGAACCGGATCCAATTTGACCCATGGGCCCGGAAGCTTCAAAATCGAGAAGTCGTTCGATCTCACCCAGGAAGACCAGGCGTTCAGTGAGCCACGCCGGGGTTTTCGAGAGAGACAACCGGAAGTGCCGAGAGAGCTTTTCTTCAGACAGCATTGACCCGGCCTCAGGAACGTCTTCAAGCGATTTGGAAACGAATACAGTTGGATGCGCCACAAGCTCGGGGCGCTTGAGCTGAGAGCCCTCGATGCTTGCCTCGGTCCGCATTCTGATGAGTGAATCAAGCCCCCAGGTATGATCGAGATGCCCGTGCGAGAGCACCACATAGTCTAGATGGAGCAGGTTAATACCCATCTTGTGTGCATTGATGAGAAAAGCGTTGGAGTAGCCAGTGTCGAATAGGATCCGTTTGCCATCCTCCTCGAGGAGATAGCATACCCCTGGTTCGCCGAGGAAGTAGCGGTCAATGATGGTATTGTTGTCGACAAGCACCGTGAGTTCCATTGAATCCTCCTTCATTATTCATCCTCAGCCCGTGCTGCATTCGACTACCCATGCCTCTGTGTCAGTACTGCCAGGCAGCGATGTGATGGAACCAAAGCCTGTCTTGAGGAGCCAATCCTCCACATCCACGGCCCTCCACGCACGGCCGCGCTCGGTGTTCACGAGCATATTGATGCCGAAGAGTGCATAGTTTATCGGTTCCGTGGCGCTCTCGTCCATCAGGAATTCCAAGATAAGGAGCCGGCCATTGTCGTGGAGAGAACTGCGGATACGGTGCAGAAGCCGGATATTGGCCTCGGGCCCCTCGATGTGCAGAATGTTGGAGAGAATTGCGAGATCGGCATTCTCTGCGAATGGCTTCTCTTCTTCCGAGAAGATGTCCATCTCTTCAAGCCGGACATTGCCGAGCATGCCGGCGCTGGCAAGAATGTCTCTCGCTGCTTCCAGAGTAGATGCATGGTCGATGAGGATACCCTCCATCTGGGGAATTCTCTCACTAAGCGCGATCAAGTAGGAACCTGCGCCGCCACCAATATCTACCACAAATCGGATCTCCGTCAGATCGAGGGCATCAACAATCCGTTGTGCTCGCTGCGAGCTATGCGTGTGTATTGCCTGCGTGAACGCCCGAGAGATCTCTCTCTCTGTAGGGGCATCGGCGGATGCATCACGAATCGGCATACCGGATCTGACCGTCTCCTGGAGCTTAGCCCAACGCCGATAAAGCCGCTCTGAATGATCGATGGCGTGGAGCAAACTCCCGTGTGTTTCCGTGGTCAAGTACTGGGCGGCCAGTTTGGTATTCTGGTACCAGTTGTTCCTTTTGACCAAGAGCCCCAGTGCGGCCAGAGCATCCAGGAGCAGCTCTGCGCCGCGGATGCTTACTGAGGCCGCCTGGGAAACATGCTGCGCTGTCACCGCCTCGGTAGTATGGGAAAAGATCCTCATCTTGGCCGCAACCTGGATCACGCGAGCTGCCTTGTATCCGCTCACCGCATGTCGGAGTTCTTCCCTCGAGGTGATTGCCTTTTCCATGTTTTTCCCTTCTCTGCATCAAGGCGAGTACTGCTCGTTGCCCAGTAGCGCGCCGGAATATACTGCGTCGGTTCCGCGGCTGTCTCCGCTTTCATGGCAGAGGACAGCGACAACCCGGCGGAACCTTCCCTTGCGCTACGGGTTTCTATGCATTATATTTGGTGCTAACGCCTTAGCACTTACGGAATAGAGTGCTAAGGCGACTCACATGATAGTAAGGCCGGCCACCATTATCGGATTCATGATAAGGCAGCAAAGGCCGGTGTGAGTGCAAGGATCTCAGCGGAAGACCTGCAAGGCGCAGGCGCACACTAAGGAGGAAGAATAGTGAACGTAAAACCGCTGGCAGACCGCGTAATCGTCAAGCCCTCGGAGACCCAAGAGGAGAAGAAGGGAAGCATCATCATACCGGATACCGCGAAGGAGAAGCCGCAGCAGGGCGAGATCATCGCAGTAGGCCCCGGCAAGATGGTTGAGGGCAAGCGCGAGGAGATGGAAGTAAAGATTGGCGACAAGGTCCTCTACGGGAAGTACGCAGGGACCGAGGTGACCATCGACGATGAAGAGTACATGATCATGCGGGAAAGCGATATCCTGGCGATTCTGTAGGATTCCTCGTTTCCCCACGAACAGTGAAGTTGAAACCTGATATAGAGGAGGCATAGAACAATGGCAAAGCAGTTGCAGTTTGATATCGAGGCGCGAAGCAACCTGAAGAAGGGTGTGGACACGCTTGCCGAAGCGGTGAAGGTGACGTTGGGTCCCAAGGGCCGAAACGTCGTATTGGACAAGAAGTTCGGATCGCCTACGATAACCAAAGACGGGGTGACTGTGGCGAAAGAGATCGAGCTCGAGGATCCATTCGAGAACATTGGCGCTCAGATGGTGAAGGAAGTCGCCAGCAAGACCAGCGACGTTGCCGGTGACGGCACCACCACGGCGACGGTATTGGCGCAGGCGATTTTTGCCGAAGGGATGAAGAACGTTACCGCCGGTGCAAATCCCATGAGCCTGAAGCGCGGAATCGACAAAGCCGTCGTTCTTATTGTAGAGGGCTTGGAGAAGATCTCGACGCCTACCAAGGGAAAGAAGGAGATCACGCAGATCGCCACGGTCAGTGCGAATGGTGATCTGGAAGTCGGCGAATTGATTGCCGATGCCATGGAGAAGGTTGGCAAGGACGGCGTCATCACCGTTGAAGAAGCCAAGAGCATGACTACGTCGTTGGAGCTTGTGGAGGGGATGCAGTTCGATCGTGGCTACATCTCTCCCTACTTCGTCTCGAATCCCGAGGCCATGGAAGCTGTTCTCGAGGATGCTTACCTGCTCATCCACGACAAGAAGATCAGCAATATGAAGGATCTCCTGCCGGTTCTCGAGAAGATCGCCCAGATGGGCAAACCTATGGTCATCATCGCTGAGGACGTCGAAGGCGAGGCCTTGGCTACATTGGTGGTGAACAAGCTGCGCGGCACATTGCAGATAGCAGCAGTGAAGGCTCCCGGCTTCGGTGATCGACGCAAGGCGATGCTTGAGGATATCGCAGTGCTGACCGGCGGCCGCGTCATCAGCGAAGAGGTAGGATTCAAACTCGAGAACGCCACTGTTGGCGACATGGGCCGGGCGAAGCGGATCACTATCGACAAAGAGACGACTACAATCGTCGAAGGCGCGGGAACTCCTGAGGATATCCAGGGACGTATCGGTCAGATCAGGAAGCAGATCGAGGATTCGACATCCGACTATGACCGCGAGAAGCTCGAGGAGCGGTTGGCCAAATTGGCTGGTGGTGTGGCGGTCGTCAATGTGGGCGCGGCTACTGAGACCGAAATGAAGGAGAAGAAGGCACGTGTGGAGGATGCGTTGCATGCGACACGCGCAGCTATTGAGGAAGGGATCGTTCCCGGCGGCGGCATCGCCTATCTCCGTGTACGTGGTGACCTCGATAAATTGGAGCTGACCGGCGATGAGGCGATTGGTGTTGATATCGTCCGCCGTGCGCTTGAAGAGCCTCTCCGTCAGATCGCGAACAATGCCGGCGCAGAGGGTTCTGTAGTGGTGCAAGAGGTCAAGAGCTCCGACAAGTTGGGGTATGGGTACAATGCTGAGACCAATGAGTACACCGACCTTGTCGGTGCAGGGGTCATTGATCCCACAAAGGTCACCCGTATCGCATTGCAGAATGCGGCATCCATCGCAGGCCTCATGGTCACCACTGAGTGTGTGATAACCGATATACCTGAGAAGGAGCCTCCTATGCCCGCAGCTCCTGGCGGCGGCGGTATGGGCGGTATGTACTAATACCATAAGAGAAAGCGGTCACCGTACCGCATCTGAAAACGCCGGACTGCGGGATAGGACGCAGTCCGGCGTTTCTTATGGGTTCAGGGTTCAGGGTTCGCGCAGGAGTAACTTCACCTTTTGGCATCACATCTATAGCGCGGATCTCTCGCCAATCTTCTCGTTTCCCCCTTTGGAGTGCGGTAGCCCCGCGTACTGCGCGGGGCTGCCTGCTTTCCGCCAGCTGGCGGACTTCTTCAGCCTCCTCGCCGTATCGCAGAGGATACGCCTCCGTGGTCCTCAGTCATTGCGAGCGCCAGCGAAACAATCTCGTTCTTGATATGAGATTGCTTCGTCGCAGTGCTTCTCGCAATGACAGGTGAAGGAACTGGTCATGCTGCGCGAACCCTAATTGAAAACATTTCTTCATGGGCCGGGATGATATCCGGGGTGGAGAACGGAGAAGCAAGAGGATGGTGGAGGCGGCACCCGGATTCGAACCGGGGGTAAAGGATTTGCAGTCCTCTGCCTTACCACTTGGCCATGCCGCCGTACTGGAGCGGGAGACGGGACTCGAACCCGCGACAACCACGTTGGCAACGTGGAGCTCTACCAACTGAGCCACTCCCGCATGGGACCTAGTTGCTCGGCAAGTATAGGCGTGGTCTTGGCCGGCGTCAAGACCATTGGGGTTGCCGCCACGTGACCTGATAGCGATTGAATTCCAAGACGATCGCGCCGCGTGTCGTCTCCAGGACCGTACAGCCTGAGGCACTCAGCCTCCCGAGAGCTCCCGGCTCCAACACATCATCACCGCCGACCACAACCAGCTTTGGTCGGGCGCGCCGGAGAAGGAGATGAGAGGGACCAACCGTACGCCTTGGGCCGACGTAGATAATTTCGATATCCTTCACTACCGACATGGATGCGAGCCTTTCATCAGCCTGCCATCCCTGCTCTCCGAGAAGAAGCGCCCTGATGCCGTTGGGGGCTTCGATGAGAAGGCCGTCGAGATCATTCGTGGCGGTCCCCAGGGGCATCAGTTTGAATCCGGAACAGATCATTGGCGTGGCTACGGCTGTCCAGCATTGCGCGGGAGTAGACGGTTCCCCGCTATCGCCGAATGCTGTGGCAGGGCCTATCAGTCGGTGGACCAACCCCTCGGCAGCCAAAGCTCCGGCGGCGCCGGCACGGTGACTTCTGGAGCTTGTGGTCAGGCACTGGTCAAAGCTCTTTATGCGGCGGAAACGCAGATAGTCCGTGGCTGCATAGAAGGCAGACCGTGCCCTACCGGGAGCTCCTGGGTCGATGACGGTGAGATCCCGATCTTGCGATTCCAGGACAACGCAGTTGCCGTGGTCGATATGGAGAAACGAAAGGCGATTCTGTCGCATCTCCCATGGATCCAGCAGTCCCCAAAGTAGCCAGCAGTTCAACGTCACTATGATTGCAAGGGAGACTGCAAATCGTTTTCGACGCGCCAGAAGCAGAGCCAAGGCTACGGCCCAGACGGCCAAGAGGATCCAGCATGAGATATCGCCCCATTGGATGATGGAGCCCGGCAAGTTGGAGACCCCACGGGCAAGTTTAATCAGCGCATGGGCCGAGGCCCGTGTCACCGCGCCAACAAGAAGCGCCAACTCATGCCACACCACGTTTGCGAGAATCGTGGCCACAGATGCCCAGAGGAGCACCGTCATCAGCGCTACTGCCGGGAGGTTGGCCAAGAGTCCGAAACTCGGCCACTGATGGAAATGATAGAGGACAACGGGAAGGATTCCGATCTGTGCACCGAGAGAAGCAGCCACTGCAGTGATGATCCATCGCAATGCTCGAGGCAGGCCGGTAGTATTAGGGGTGAGCTTGGGAGTGAGCAGGAGAATCCCCAGCGTCGCGCCGAAGGAGAGTTGGAAGCCCGCTTCCCAGAGCCACTCAGGCTTGAGAAGCAGGAGAATGAGCCCGGCGATCCCCACGCTGTTTGCCGGATCGGCTCGCTTGCCAAGGACAATTCCCAACAGGACAGTTCCCGCCATGACGCTTGCCCGTAGTACCGACGGAAATGCACCGACCAGACAAACATAGCCTATCAATCCGACCAGTCCAAAAAGAGCGGGGGCACGATACCCAGGGAGAATCAGCGTACCGATGTACACGAGCATGACCGCGATTATTCCCACATGAAGCCCGGAGACCGCCAGCACATGAACGATGCCGGCTTCCCTGAACGACGACAAGATCTCACGGTCCATGCGGTCGCGAAGACCGAGGAGAATCGCACGCGCGAGCATTCCCTCCTGTCCCCCCACGATATCCAGCAATGTGTGACCTATGTCTGTTCGGAGAGCCACTGTAACCGAGGATAGAGAGCCGGGCCGAATCAATGAGCTGTCGATCTCCGTGACCCAGAGCCTGGCCAGGCCGCCACGACGGTGCAGGGATGCATCCCAGGCGATTTCACCGGGGTTTCTGGGATGTCTCAACGGCGAGAATCGGCCCGTAACCCGTGCAGTGGTACCTTCGAGAGGAAGGGCCACGGTATTGTGGGCAAGGATGCGAAGTCGAAGATCCGTATCCTGTTGATCCGAGGTCATGAGTCTGAGATCGGCCGCCCAATGTTCGGGATAGTGCCTGATTGGTCTTGTGATGGTTCCACATGCTATTCCCAGGGGAGGAAGGGCGGCATTGACAGGTGGCAGGCTCAAGCTTTGCCCTCGTTCCAGCGCGGCCCCGGCCAGCAGCAAGCCAATGAGGAGACGCTTATCGGGATGTCGCAGTGGAAGTCGAAAGAGGAGTCCAATCGTTCCAAGCGTCAGCAAGAGTACGGAGAGTGCGCTTTGGTGCGCAATTGCCATTCCCGTCGAGAGAATGAGAAACGCCTTCAGCGCTGGTCGCGGGCTTGAACGTGCATCCATGGATGGAGATTGGGGAGGAAGAATGTGAAATCTGGAATCTGAAATCTATAATCTGGCAATCTGGGGATGGGAATCTCACGCATCCGCCTTCGCACCGGGGCTATGGCGTGACAAGAAGGCGCGAAGGCGCGAAGAAGAATTGTTGCGATCTTCGGTCGATGGGGGACGGGGAGTATGAACGTCGAACGTCGAATGAGACGGATGGGATCTGATATGCTGTTGTGGAGGAAGGAGGGAGGAGAGGAAAACATCGAATCCGCCAGCTGGCGGATTCGTTCAACATCAACATCGAAGTGGGGATGATGGAGGGCCATCCGCCGGTTGTCGGATCTTTGATGCTTGGTCATGGCCGTTGACGCTCGAAACGACGGACGCGATCCGCCAGCTGGCGGACGTCCCTCCAGAGATTCAGATAGCTTGTATTGGACGTGACAAGACGTGTCATTCTGAGGGAGCGGAGTGACCGAAGAATCTGGGTGGGGAGATGAGGAGATGGGAAGACAAGCGAAATGCTTGAATGCTGGATTGCGAATTGAGGGCTTGGGGGATTGAGGAATTGGGAAGAAGCGGGGAATGCACGTATAGGCAGACATCTGTCCGGGCACGGTCCGCCAGCTGG
This sequence comes from Candidatus Fermentibacterota bacterium, assembly GCA_030620115.1. Classification (GTDB taxonomy): domain Bacteria; phylum JAFGKV01; class JAFGKV01; order JAFGKV01; family JAFGKV01; genus JAUXFG01. Next base: position 18,048 of record JAUXFG010000025.1, on the reverse strand, counting down.
CGGATGCCCCTACCCAGGTCATTTCACAAACCCCAGTTCGGGGAAGGGTTTGTGGCTCATGGCACATTCAAGTTGCAGCTCCGAAGATCCCGTGCTCCCCTAACGTGTCTTGAACCGCTTGTTCCTACGTGGATCGAAGGATCGCTTAGCGCCTTGGTGAATGAACGTCTGGAGTGCCGCGGCAGCGATCGCCATAGCTAGGCCGATGGCTGCCGCGGTGAGACAGGCTATGCCCAGAGATGGCCGGCCGAGACGAAGCGCGAGAATCGCTCCTGCAGAAGCCGCGATGAGACTCGCGAGCAGGAACAGACCCCGCAGCCGTCTCAAAGCCGTGGGGGTGAGCTTCATCTCAGGGAAAACAACCGGCTACGTCGTGCCCTTGTTCAATGACTTGATTCCCTCCAAGAATGGCTTGAACAGGTCAATCGGTACGGGGAAGAGCGTAGTGGAGTTGTTCTCTGCGGCGACCACCTGCAATGTCTGGAGATAACGCAGATGCAGTGCCGCCGGGTGTTGGGACAGAATCTCAGCCGCGTCGGATAGTTTCTGTGCAGCTTGGAATTCTCCCTGCGCACTAATGATCTTTGCCCGTCTCTCACGCTCAGCCTCTGCCTGCTTGGCCATGGCTCGCTGCATTTCCGTAGGAAGATCGACATGCTTGACTTCAACGGCGGATACCTTGATGCCCCACGGATCGGTATGTTTGTCGAGAATGCCTTGCAGTTCGTTGTTTATCTTCTCCCTGGCTGAAAGCAGCTCGTCGAGCTCGGCCTCTCCGAGGATACTCCTCAGCGTTGTTTGTGCTAACTGACTCGTGGCGTAGAGAAAATCCTCCACCGCCACAATGGCCTTCTCCGGCTGCACTACTCGGAAATACACCACGGCATTCACCTTGACCGAGACGTTGTCTCGCGTAATGACATCCTGTGGTGGGACGTCCATGGCGATGATCCGAAGACTCACCTTCACCATCTTGTCAACCATGGGGATCAGCAGGATAAGGCCGGGCCCCTTGGCTCCGACCAATCGTCCCAGGCGAAAGATGACCCCTCGCTCATACTCCCGAAGGACTCTCACGGCATTGGCGAGTATGAAGAGGATGAAGAGAAGCACTATGGTGAAACTGTACGGCATGGAAGTTGCCCTCCTTCTGGACCCTCAGAGATCCTTGTGAGAGATGGAGATTTCCAGGGAAATCATGCGTTCCCTAGTCGTTCGACTTTGAGTCGCATACCTTCTACACCTGTGACCACTACGGTCTCGCCGGCAGGAATCTCGCCTGCTTGGCTGACCGCAAACCAGAGTTCGCCAAGAAGGAAGACTTTGCCGCTCGGCGAAAGGTTTTGGGCGACTTCTGCCTCCAACCCGATGAGCCCTTCCTTGCCCGTGGTTGGTTGTCTGCGTTGCGCTCGGAGGCCCATGCCTATCGCAAAGACAAAAAACGCAACAGTGATTACTACGGCCGGCAGGAGAACGGCCCACGATACTCGATACAAGGCTTCTGTGGTGTCGAACAGCATAAGACTCCCCAGTATCAACGCGACGACTCCTCCCACGGTGAGCAACCCGTAGCTTGGTATCTTGAGTTCCGCGAGGAAGAGCAGCATCGCAAACGCGATTAGCAAAACGCCGACGTAGTTGACCGGCATCATCTGCAAGGCAAAAAGACCGAGCAGCAGGAGGATAACGCCTACCGCTCCGGGAAAGATACTCCCGGGGTTCGAGAGCTCAAAGTAGAGCCCATAGAAACCCAGTAGGAGGAAAATATAGGCGAGATTCGGATTGGCCAATTGATGCAGCACCTTATGCCTCAGGCTCATGGGGATCTCGATAACCGTCTTTCCTTTGGTGGAAATGACCGTGGTCTTGTCCCCGGCAACAGTAACTTCGATCCCTTCGAGCTTGTGCAAGAGCTCTGCTCGGTCACCTGCAATCAGGTCGATCACATTGAGCTCCAAGGCCTCTTCTGCGGTGGCCGAAACGCTCTTGCGCACTGCGTCCTCATACCATTTGGCATTTCGGCCGCGTTGCGTCGCCAATGCCCGCATCTGAGCTGCGGCATCACTCTCGGCTTTGCCTGCCATGACGCTGTCCATCTTGCCGCCACCAAGTCCCACAGGGTGCGCCGCACCCAAATGGGTACCTGGCGCCATGGCTACCACATGAGCTGCTGCGGAGATGAAGACTCCGGCGCTGGCAGCCCGCGCACCAGGAGGGGCGACATATACAACAACCGGAATGTCGCTGTTGAGGAACTCGGCGGTGATATCTCTCATCGATTCCATGAGCCCGCCCGGCGTATCGAGCTCCAGGATGAACAGCTCAGCCTCGCGGTCTTTGGCCTTTTTCAAGGTCTCCACCACATATGAGGCCGTGGCAGGGTCGATGGAGCCTTCTACCCTGGCAATCACCAGAGGCGATGGGAGTGCCGTGGAGGAGATGATCATGAGTAGAATGAGGAGCGACAGGAGCGGTCTCGTATCCATATCAGAACACCTTTTCCCCTCGCGCGAGGACCGAGTTCAATGCATCCTCAAAGTAATGCGTCTTATTCACCAGTTTCTCTGGAAGCGTATCCCTGTACCGGTTGAATGCATCCAACACCGGGACGCCCAAACGAGCCTGCAAGTTGCCTTCCGCGAGTCCCGGCTCGATCTCATCCCCATGGGCGACGACGATCTCCAAGGCCAGCCATCGGGCATACAGTCGTGCACCTTCATGAAGCAGCTTCTCATTCATGATCATTGATCCTCAATGGTTTGCGCAGAAATAGTCCCCATTCTCGCATCCCGCCTCGCCTCGTTCGCGAAATCCTCGAAACAATTGTCAATCTCCACCGGACCGTCTCTCCATTCTCTCGACGAAGTCCGTACTGAACTGCCCCTCCCGGAAGTCGCTGTTCCTCAATAGCTTGATATGATACGGTATGGTCGTCTTGACTCCCTCGATGACGAATTCATCAAGGGCTCTGAGCATACGTGCGATTGCTTCATCTCGGTTTTCGCCGGTAGTGATGAGCTTTGCCAGCAGACTGTCGTAATTCGGAGGTATGGTATAGCCGCTGTATAGGTGACTATCGATTCTCACCCCAGGGCCGCCGGGCTGGTGGAAGAACTCTACCTTCCCCGGGCATGGAGCGAATCCTCTGTCTGGATCCTCCGCGTTGATTCGGCATTCGATGGCGTGACCTGAGAGCTTGATCTCCCGTTGCGAGAGTGGGAGCGTCTCCCCAGTAGCGAGCCGGATCTGAAGCTTGATCAGATCGATTCCACTGACGGCTTCGGTAACCGGATGTTCGACCTGGACCCGGGTATTCATCTCGATGAAGTAGAAATCGCCGGACTGGTCCAGCAGGAACTCCATGGTGCCCAGGCCAAGGTATTTTACCGCATCCGCGCCTCGGATCGCCATGGTGCCGATTCTCTCGCGAAGTTCCGGAGACAGTGCGGGTGAGGGTGATTCTTCAAGCAGTTTCTGGTGCCTCCGCTGAATGGAACACTCCCGTTCACCGAGATGAACACACCGCTTCCCATCACCGGCGATCTGAAACTCAATATGCCGCGGGCTTCGGAGATAGCGCTCCACGTACATACGTCCGTCACCAAATGCCATTTCCGCCTCGCGAGAGGCCGAGCTGAAGGATGATTCAAGCTTGTCCGGACTCTCGACTATCCGCAGTCCCCTGCCTCCCCCCCCGGCCAACGCTTTCAGAAGGAGAGGGTATCCAATTTCCTTCGCCACATCGAGGACCTGAGCAAAACCCTCCACCGGTCCAGAACTCCCTGGAATCACCGGCACACCAGACTCCCGCATGACGTCACGTGCCAAGGCCTTGTCTCCCATCTGCCGAATGGTCTCTGGTTTCGGTCCGATGAAAGTGATCTCGCATGAGTCGATGACTTCGGCGAACTCCGCATTCTCTGCCAAGAAGCCGTAGCCGGGATGAATTGCATCGGCGTTGGTGATTTCCGCGGCACTGACTATCCGCGCCATGCTGAGATAGCTCTCAGTGCTTGGGGCCGCTCCGATGCACAGCGCCTCATCTGCCAACTTGACCGGCAGGCTTTCTGAATCGACCTCAGAGTGAACAAGAACGGTTTTGATATTCATTTCGCGGCAGGCCCTGATGATCCTGAGAGCAATTTCCCCACGATTCGCGATGAGGATCTTTTGAAACATCCCGACCAATCGCCTTTCTATTCTCGCGCCGAAGTATCCACTTCCAAGAGGACCTGGCCAAACTCCACCGGCTCGGCATTCTCGATCTTGATGGAAATGATCTTCCCTTTTACATCACTATGGATTTCGTTCATGAGCTTCATTGCTTCGATGATACACACAGTCTGCCCGGAGTGAAGCATCTGGCCTACCTCCACATAGGGAGGCACATCGGGCGCCGGAGCGCGATAGAAGGTACCCACCATGGGGGCCTTGATCGCTATTACCTCCAGAGGACGTGCAGGAGGCGCTGCCTCGCTTCTTGATGACTCTTCTGGCTGCGATGGCCCTCCGATCGCCATGGGAGATTGAATCGGCGGTGCGATGGGAACAGTATCCGCATGAGGGACCATCACTGTCTGGGGACTGTACGCATGCTTGACGATGCGCACTTTCTTGCCGAATTGCTTGATCTCTATCTCAGCGATATCAAGCTCAGAAACGAGTCGAGCCAAATGCTCGACATCCTTCAAATCCATGACAGCCTCACCCTTCTCCTAAACGCTAGCGGCCTCTCGAGACACGCTCAACGTAGCGTCCATCTCGTGTGTCGATCTTGAGTACATTTCCTTGTTCAATGAAGAGCGGAACCTGGACCACAAGGCCCGTCTCAAGCGTCGCACTCTTCGTGCCCCCGGTGGCGGTGTCGCCACGAAAACCGGGATCGGTCTCCGAAACCTCGAGCTCCACAAACATGGATGGCTCCACTTGGAGGATTTCATCACCAGAGCACGCGACGTAGACCTCATCGGATTCCCGGATATACCGAGAGGCATCTCCAATGATGTCTATGCTCACAGGCATCTGTTCATAGGATTCGAGGTCCATCATGTAGAGATCATCACCTGATCGATAGAGGAATTGCATCTTCCTGCGCTCGACACGTATCTCCTCTATGCGCTCGCCGGAACGAAAGGTAACATCCTGCACTCTTCCCGTCTTCAAGTTCTTCAATCTTGTTCTTACGAATGCGTTTCCCTTGCCCGGCTTCACGTGTTGGAATTCAACGACGAGCCAAGGATTTCCCGCATGTATCATTACCATACCGTTACGGATATCAGCAGTTGTTCCCATGGGTCTCCTCGAATCGTTCTATTCTCATGCCTTCTCCATTCAGAACTCACGAATCAACGGCTCGGATCTTCGCCGAACCCTGAACGGCAGCTTCTACCATTGCCCGGAGGCAAATGGGCCCTCATCTGCTCCGGTTCTAAAGGTCTCAGCGATCAAATCAAGCTGGGTCATTGGATACAGCTTGGGGCGGTCCGGCGCAAATGTCTGAAGATCCATGATATAGAGTCGCTTCTGCTCCTCCGCCAAGAAACAGATGGTTCTGAACGGTCCCCCTCCCGTGTGCTTCCAATTGATCCAGGCGCCTTTGATCTCGAGGGCCTTTCGGCCGTGGAACTCGGTCCACGAGAAATAAGTCCTCTCGTCATCGATCTCGTCTTCATCATAGTATTTCCACACGAGCTCCCTGCGCAACCTCAGACAGTGTTCCGCCCTGAATGAACTGTCCTCCCAAGACTGCCAGAATACAAAGATATGGCGGTCGGGCTGGGATTTTACGAAGTGAACCCAGTTCTCTTCCTCCACTTCGATCATCTGCCATGGCCGGGGGGTCTCAATGGACCATCCATATTTCTTCCTCAGCCGCTCTGCTTGTTTGATATTCGGGCCCCGGAAGTAGAGTCGTTCCCTCACATATCTCAAGTAGTTGGCCTTGTATTCGTCGAACAGCCTGCTGCCTGTTCCCGCGATGAGGTAATTCAGATTCTCTGTGTTATGGCCCACCAGCATGAAGGCAAGCTGACCCCTGGCCCAAGGATCCTCCAGCTTCATGAAGGGTTTCTTTGCCGCGCAGATCCCAAGACTATCACCGACTATAGAAGCGATGGCGCTCCCAATGATGCCCGGCTTCTCCACTTCTCCCAGAAGGAGAAGCGCCGGGCGTCGACGGGCCTCTTCGAGCTGATCGGGTGCATACCAATGCACCCAGAAAAAGCTCTCTTCTTCGAGCAGGGTGACGTGTCTTTCAAGTGCTCCAACCAATGTGGATTCCACCGCGGTCCACGTATGTTCGTCTGCCAGGACCGCAATCTCCCGATAGTCACCGCCGGCTCGAGGTTTCACACAGGCCAGGATTACGAGGGGAATAACAAGGAGTTTCCATTTCATGGTACCGGACTCCTCGGATGAGATAGAGCGTGTTCGATACTCGGATCAACCGACATGGTGCACCTTTGTTTCATTCCGTTCCCCGTATCGTCTGTTAGTGATCAGGTTTCAGGGAAGGCAATTATGATCAACTCGATGGCCAGACAAGGGAATAATCCCTTCACCAGGCTGTGTATGCTTCGAGAGCCGGCACATCTCGCCATGCTCCCCTAATGTTGGACTCATACAAATAACGGAGTTTGCCCTCCGCTCACAAATGATGTGCTCTCGGTAGGAGCCGTCCCGAGGATGTGTGCCTAGTCTTTTTCCTCCCGTCTGCTTCCCAGATTCTTACTGGCTTCTTCCAGAAGGGTCCGCTCGTGGTCGGTGAGGGCACGGAGCCCCAGAGCCGAAATCTTGTCAAGGATCTTGTCGATATCTTCCTCAGGGGAAGCGGAGTCTTCGTGTCCCTGCTGGATGTCATCCGAACCAGCTCCTCTCAGGGGTGGGACGACGCGAAGATGCCGAGAGCGGCCGGATCTCACGATTCTTATCTTTCGCAGTCCACGCCACCCTTTTCGTCTGATGCAGAGGAAGATCCCACCGGTGAGGAGACCGCCTATATGGGCCCCATAGGCGATGCCTCCACCGCCGTCCTGTACGAACAGAAAAAGCTGGAGCACGCCCAGGACCGCGACAAAGTACTTCGCTTTGATCGGGAGAATGAGCATGAAAGCGATCGGACGCTCCGGAAAGGTCGATCCGAACGCAAGGAGCAATCCAAAGATGGCGCCCGAAGCTCCCACCGTGATGGTGGTGGCCCGGGGGTCGAGCAGAATCGCAAAAAGACCTGCACCTGCTCCGCAAAGAATGTAGTACGAGATGAGCCGTCTGCTTCCCCATATGATTTCCAGCTCGGCACCAAACATCCAAAGCACGATCATATTCCAGAAGAGGTGAAGGGGATTTGCGTGCAGGAAGATATATGTCACCAATTGCCAGACGGCGCCATTGGACACAACCAGGGTCGGATCAAGGCCGAAGAGATGATCCCATCTGTGCATGGTGAGGAGCTGGAAGCAATAGACCGCAATGGAGCCCAAAAGAAGCCGACGGACCATAGGAGGCAATGCCACCACGAAGCTCACGTGATACTTCCTGATCTTGCGATTCACGCGTGCTCGCCTCCTTCAACTTGCTGCTCGGTCTGCCGCCATTGTGATAGCCTCAGCCGAAATACCGCAAGGAATATCGCTCCCACCACAACTGCGTACCAAAGTGTGGCCGCGCGAATCACCAACATTGAGGCAACAGCTTGGGCCTTGGGGACTCCCGAGGCGGTGAGAAGGCCGGTAATCGTGATCTCGGTTGCTCCAAGCCCGCCTGGAAGCATGCTCAAGGCGCCAATGACCGCGGCCAAGGCATATATCCCTGTGGCCTGACCAATCCCGATGTCGGTCACCCCCGCGGCCTTGAGTATGAGCCAGAATCCAAGGCACTCACAAAACCAGGCCGGAATGGAGACAGCGCTGGTGAGAAGGAGGGGTCTTGGTTCAACAAGGGATTTTGCTGATTCGAGGCTCGTCTCTGCTTTGTTTGCCACCGTACGGAGGCGGCCAATCCTGGCGAGTCTGTCCAGGACTACGGAATGGAGCCGCTTGCTGCTGATCACGGCTACGATGGAGCTGACCAGCACGGCTCCCGCTGCCAATGTTGCCCGTGCTCCCGAAAGGGCATAGCCACCGATAACCGCCAGGATCATGAGGGCTATGAGATCGGTGAGTCGTTCCGCAAAGACAACCGGGGCTGACCTGCTCATCGGAGTTCGATCGACTAGCTTGAGCAGGTACGATTTGAGTACTTCCCCCATCTTCCCCGGAGTCACCGACATGACAAGGCCCGCAAGGAAGATGATGAGATTGTTTCGCGCGGTCACATGGAAGCCCAGGTGGCGAGTGTAGTAGTGCCACTTCGTGAATCGGATCAGGTAGTTTGTGGATGCAAGCAAGAGTATCACGGGCAGATACTCCCACTGTATTGCAGAGAGGGCCTCTGATAGATCGGCCCAATCGGCGGTGATGGAGAGGCCCGCGTAGACCAGAACCGCCAGGAGAAGAACCCAAATCAGACGAGTCGTCTTGAAGCCTGGGGTCTTCTCGTCGGTCTTCTCAGTCTTCCCCATGAACAAGGCCCTGTTTCTGGATAAATTCCATCTCCTGCAGCGCCAGCACCTTCATATTCGAGCGTTTTGGATCATCCCCATACGCGGTCAAGACGCGCTTGAATCCGGCCAAGGCGTCTCTATAGTCTCCCTGCCGGAAGTTGACACGAGCGAGATAGTACTCGCAATCATCGGCCCACTCGCCCTCAGGCAACGCATCTCGCCCTGCCCTGAATGTTCTTTCCGCTTCGTCTAGTCTTGACTGACGGAACTGGGCAGACCCTTTGAGCAGAAGGGCTTTTTGCTCCCACTTGGATCCCTTGTGCGCGTCGGCAATCTCCTGCAGCAGCCTTTCAGCTTCGCTCCATCTGCTCTTTTTCATGTGCTTCTCTGCCTTGCGAAGATCCAGTGAGGGTGTACACCCGCTTGACATCATCATCAGGAGGAAGGCGATGAGAACGGTCAATAGTCTTTGCATGTGATTCCCCTTGAATGCTCCCCGTGCTAGCCCGGATTTCTCACCAGCCTTCTACTACAATCCCGCGTCTGACGCGGGACAGAGGATACGCCTTCGGCCGGCCTCGATCGGAAGCCTTGCGGGATCTCAGCCATTTCGCGACGAAGGCCGGTGAGAAGTCCGGGCTAGGCTTTGTCTTGCCTTATGACGCGGGAACTAACTAATACGATCTGTTCGCTTTTCTCACCTGGAATCTTGGTGAGCAGGCCTCGGGGTACATCATTATGTTCCTTGAAACCTCCGTCAGGTTTCGGATTTAAAGGTTCAGGTGTCAGATTTCTGGGAAGCGCAATCCTGATCAACTTGCAGGTCAATGCCGCCACCCGCCAGTCGGCGGGACCATTCATGGAAGAAACGTTGGCATGAATTGAAGAAGTTCGAGACAAAGTTCGAGACGAAGTTTCAGGTCAGACGCAGGAATAGCTCTCCCGCCGGAACACTGAATCCTGAAACCTTCTTTGGTCTTGCTGTCTTCAAATGCCCCATGCGTGATGCGCGGATCCCCTACTTCCGGGGGATTGAGCCCCTCGCAATCCGAAACGAGCTGATGGACAGCGGTTCAGTTGGCATCTCTTCCCGGGTCATTGCCAGGACAAGCCAGCGGCTCTTCTCTTGCCCTCGTACCGGAGGCCTTGGCGCATCACATTGCTGAAGGACGCGGAACCCCAGCCGCTCGTATTTGGCTTCCATCCGTGATCGAGACGTCATCACGATACCGTGAATACCTTCCACTCCCAGCTCGTGGAAACGGGAGAATGCACGACTCCCGAGAGCAAGCCACGCGCCGGTGAGACCTCGAAAGCATTCCTTGATGTTGATATGGAGATGGCCGGGATAGGCATCCAAGGGGACTCGAAGTCCACGGCATCTAGCGAGGGCCAAGGCAAGCCCCATGAGGGGCCGAAGGGTGCGCAGGGGCAGCCGGTATTGTCCTGTGAGAACCTTGAAGATGCAAGGCAGCAGTATTTTTCTTCTCCATATCCGTGCATGATTCCGGGTATCCGGCGTGGTGAGGACATAACCCGCAAATGCCTCCCCCACCCGAGCGACGAAGCTATTGCAAGGTTCGATATCCGTGTAGTAGGCCGTGAACAGATCTGCGAACAGATCTCTCTCCATAGGAAGCCATTCCTCCAAGGGTCTCCCGGCACAAGCGGCATCGCAGCACAGTTGACGGATAAGCGGACGGTCTGTCTCTCGATACGGTTCTACTACAACTGTAGTTGCGCGGTCGATCCGACGACCGCCCGCCGTCCCTATCTGACTGCTCGAGACCACAGGTCCTCCAGCGCATCGGCTACTTCAAAGGCCGCGTGCGGCTTGCCAAACCGCGCCATGCGTCGGCCCATTTTCTTGAGCAGTCTCGGGCGTTTCAGGAGTTCAGTGATAAGCGCGCCCACTCGGTCAGGACTACCGATCCTATAGGCGACACCGGCTCTGACGAGTGTTTCGCTGTTGGCCTCCTCATGTCCAGGAAGTGCTCCGAATAGCAGTGCCGGCAAACCGGCTGCAGCCGCTTCCGCGATGGTCAGTCCTCCGGGTTTTGTGAGACAGAGATCACTGACGGCCATGAGCGCATGAATGGTGTCCACATATCCATATACCCTCGTGTTCTTGCCAAGGCCTGAGAGGCGGTGGCGCAGCCTGTGATTGGAGCCGGCCACCACGATGAGTTGGAGGTCAAGATTCAGAGAGGAGATCTGAGAGGCAATTCGTTCAATAGGGCCGATGCCCAATCCTCCTCCCATGAGCAATATCCTGAAGTTGGCTCTTGGGAGGCCCAGCGTTTCTTCAATATGGGTTCGTGAATTCGTCGAGTGGAAAACCGGATCGATAGGGATGCCGGAGAGCCGCACATAGCTCTGCGGAATCCCCCGTGCAACCAAGGATCGTTTCATGGCCGGCCGGCCCACGAAATAGGTCCGGACAGTGGGGAAACACCAAAATGCATGGAAGTGAAAATCGGTAACCAGTACTGCCATCGATGATCTCTTGGCTTGCGGATCCGCCGTGGAATTCGTCCGAGCAGCCTCCGCAAGGATACTGGTCAACGGGTGAGTGGACAGCCACAAGGGAGGACATTCACCGATGAATTCCATCAATCGACGTCCCGCGGGTTTGGCCGCACGCACCGCCAAACGCAGCAACCCATCGCCCGCTCCCGGCTCTCGGGCCCGGGAATAGATCATTTGAAACAACCATGGCATGCGACGGACAAGGGTGAGGTATCCTGAGACGAGGGCCTTCACCGCTGCGTGGGGCAAATAGTCCTCCATGGCTGCTATCCGGAGTTCTGTGGGTCGATCTTTGGTGTTCCACGCTTGCCGGATCGCCTCGGCAGTCCGGGTGTGCGCCGAACCAAAGGGTACGGTGAGTACCACCACGGGTCTTTGAGCAGGGCGTTGGTGATGCTTCATGGTTCACCGGGCATGGCTATGTCCCTGTTGTCTGTATCGGGAGAAGGAATTGACAGGGAAGAGGGACGCGCCCTCAAACTCGTGAGGATTCGGGTTTCTTCCAGGTGGTCTCGACTTTCCCCACCAAATATTTCACCCATCCGACCATTGCTGCCGCGTTGACAAGGAGGAAGTAGAAGGGGAGACTGAAGCCTCCGCTTGGTTTGCCCGCCCGCTGGAGTAGACCTCCGATACCACCTGCGAGGAGCAACAGAGCTGCTGCGGTGGCCATCCAGACGTATCGTCCCTGGATTGCCAAGCTGACCAATGCTACTGCGCTCGTGAAAAGGAAAAAGGGTACGAGCCACCTACATATTTTATGGCTCCAAATCTGCCATGCCATGCGACCTGACCTGAATGGATTCAGGAAATGGGGGTAGCGGGTCAGCGATCGAATGGTTGTGGCTACGATTCGATTCTTGCGTCGAAACTCGTCGCTGGCAAGGGTGGTCGCCTTCTCGAATGCTCGCGCTTCCGGTTCCGAAACGATACGATAGCCCTTCTGAAAGATATTCAGGCTAATGAGGAAGTCGTCCATGAGAGCGATGTCAAAAGGAACGAATAGCTCCCTGCGAATCGCATACATGGACCCATCGGCCCCTGTCACGGAGCCGGCAGCACTCTCGCAACGTTTCAGGTACTCTTCCAAACGCCAGTATAGTCCTTCGCCCTTTCCTGTCGCCATGGCTTCATTGTCCTGATAGATCTTCCTCCCGCAGACACATCCAACCACGGGATCAGCGAAGTTCCTCACGAGGTTGCGGATTGCCAGAGGATCGAACATGATGTTCGCATCACAGAGGACAGCTATTTCGCCTTTGGCCTGGGGTACGACGGCATTCACCGCACGGTTCTTGCCGCCTCTTGGTTCGAGACGGATGATACTGATGCCTCGGTCCTCATATCCCTTGACGATTTCATCCGTTCCGTCAGTACTCGCATCCGATGCGACAATAATCTCAAGTCGATCCTTTGGATAGTCTATCTCGAGAGCATTATTGAGCTTCTTTTCAATTATCTTTACTTCGTTATGCGCGGGGATTATGACAGAGACAGTGGGTAGGAATGCTGGGTCTTTTTTGATTGGATGGCTGCTGATTTTATATATTATACTAATGAGGATCGGATAGCCAAGATATCCATACAAGATGAGGCATAGAGAGGCCCAGAGGAGTACTTCCATTCAGAAGGGGCTTCGCTGCGCTACCTGCCGGCAGGCAGGTGCATTTGGGGCACTGGGGTGATGGGGTAATGGGGAGGAATGGGGATTTCGTCGTTCCATTTACTTATTCCACGTCTGCAATGAAGGAAACCGAAGCGTGAGTTAACACAAGAGACGTTGTGTGCCATGGAGTTGTAGGATTTTCGATGCGTTGGGTTACAGGAAGTCCGGATGTTTCTGCTCGCCACTCATCCTGTGAAGAAGTTTGTTGAATTCATGGGCTTTGCAGAGGGGGTGGCAGCGCGATACATCGATGCGGTCAATAGCACGTTTCCGTTGGGCACTAGCCCAAATTTCTTTGAAGGACTGCTCCTTGAGGTTGCCGTACTTGAATCGAGGCATGCCGCGCTTGTGGCAGCAAACGAATACGTCGCCATTGGAGGCAATAGTTCCAAGGAACGCATGACCTATGCAGGTCGGATAGTCTCTTCCATAGCGTTTATGGTGATCGGAGATGTCGCTGAATTTGTAGTCGAGACTGATAACATCGAACCCGTCGTCATTCAATTCTTCGGCCTTGGAGATCTCTTGATCAGCAAGTTTGAGCGAATCCGGGGGCAGCTGGGGGCCGTCGTAGTTGACCACAGGCTTTAGCTGGAAATAATCGAGCCCCATCTTCTTGGTGAGCTGTGCGGCGGGAAGAATCTCATGGACATTCTCGCTATGTACAAGAAAAGAGTACCCAACAGTTGGATATTCTAGCCCTTGGGCATTGCGTCTCTCAACGAGTCGGAGAATGTTCGCAAGAATGAGATCGAACTCTTCGGGCTTCTTGGTCTGATGTAGTGCATGATGGGTCTTTGCCGTAGCTGCGTCCATGCTAAAACGCACGAAGCTGCATGTATCGATTACGCGGTCGACTTTTTTCTCGTCAAGGAGCGTACCGTTTGTGTAAAGACCGTTTTTCATGCCGAGCCGGATGGTCTCCTCCATGGCGTTCATGGTGGCAGGATTCATCAGTGGTTCGCCGCCACCTGTCCAGAGGATGCTTTTCACCCCGCAATCCGCGAGCTCATGCACGATCCTCAGCATGAGGTCTTCCGGCATCAAATGATTTTGCACGTTGCGGTAATGATCGAAGGTACACCAGATGCAGTCCTGGTTACAGGCATTGCTGGCATCAAGTTCCACGGTAACAGGAAAGATAGTTTTCCCCTCAAGCAGCCCCTGAACCCGATCCATATGCTTCAGGAGCTTGAGTGGGCTAAACTGCTTTTGTGGCATACTATGTCTCCTGGGAAGGAGCGGCTCCGGGTTCAACGCGCTGAAGAGGGCGCAGGTATCCTTGAGGTTCGAAAAGTGAGCGGATGTTAGGTAGCAACGGCGTCCAAGTCAACGAAAAATTCCTTTCCCGCATCAGGAAAGGTTTCTTGGTTGCTCGACTACCCTGTCCATGACATTCTCCACTGCGACCATAACATCCTGAACGGATAAATTAGCCATGCACTCTGCCTTATGGCAACCCCTTGGTGTGATCGCGTAGCACGGCGCGCAGTTCCGTCCGGATGTCACCACTACATGACCGGATCCCATGGGGCGGTATAATGCGGGATCTGATGGGCCGAACAAGGCAATGGTTGGGGTGCCGACTGCGGCCGCAAGATGCAGCAGCATCCCATCGTTTCCCACTGCGTGTGAGCAATAGGCGAGCACGCCCAACGCTAACCCTACATCGGTCCTTCCCACGAGATCCGTCACTGCGTCTTTAGGGAGGTCTGCTATGATCGCACGGCCCAGGTCGGCTTCATCCGGCCCGCCAAGGATCACAGGATGACAACCCCGATGGATCAGCATGGCTGAGAGCTTGGCGAATTTACTCACCGCCCATCTCTTGTGTGTGAGCTCTCTATTGCTTCCTGGAGCGATAGCGAAAAGATCGTTCCGGTGCGGGAGAACGGATCGCGCCCGTCTGAACTCTTCTCCGGTGGGAATCAGTTTGGGCACGAGCCCTGCATGGATTCCCAATGCCTCGCCCAAAGCCCTGTTCCGCTCCACCACATGACACCTATTGGAGGTGGGCACCGTGACGGTCCACGCCCACTCCATTCTTCCTCTGTGTTCGCCGATCCTTGTTGGTGCTCCACTCAGGAGGGCCATGACGCCGGTGTAGTATGGGTTCATGCCTGTGGTGGTGAGGACCGCCTTGAATCGTTGGGCAGCGATCCAGGAGCCAATGGAAACAGCCCCAAGAAGTCTATGCTTGGCGCCGGAGGTGTACTGCCTCACATGATCCGCTACACCAAGGCGCCGCATCAGAGCCGCCGGAGAGCCACGCCGCGCAAGAACAACGATTCTCTGAAATCGCCCAGACGCACGTAGTGCCGCCAGTAGAGGTTGTGCCAGGAGTACGTCGCCCACCCCAAGGGTACACATCACCAGGAGTCCCGCTCGTGGTCTCATTGTTGATAATCCAGCGTCTCGGAAACTCTACAAGTTCTTGGCTCCCAGATTCTTCTGTGTCGACTCACGATTCGGTCTCTTCCTGAAGAATGTTGGGATAATGGAATGTTGGGGTAGGAATTCTCGGAGAGATGAAATGATAGAATCACAATCCCCCTTTCCCACCCAGATTCTTCAGTTGCTCTGCTCCCTCAGAATGACACATGATACCACATACATCTGCATACTACCACTGTCATTCTGAACGATTGAAGAGAGCGAAGAATCTCTATCCACTTCAGCAATCCCGCATTTCGCTTTTCTTCTTTTTCCATCATTCCATAGCCCCAATTCTGCAGCGGCTCAACGCGAGACTCCGCGCTCTATCTGTTGGTCTACAAGGAATGCCCGGCCATCGGGGCCAAGTGGGAGCTCCTCTACCCTTCGTGCCTCCACGTGTATTTTCTTCCCGAGCCGCCGGCCAATTGCCCCGATGAGCCGTCTCTCGAGATCTTCGGCATCGGAGACATCCTGGTTCGCCACGTAGAGCAGATCCACGAAGCCAGGGCGTGTTTGGACGAAACGCATCTGGGCAATTTCCTGTAGCTCGGATCCCAATCCGAGCCTGATACTCACGTGGCGACCACGCCCGTCGACCACATACTCGGAATGTCGCCCACTGATGCCGGAGAGAATTGTTTGGCTCCGGCCACAAGGGCATGGTTCATCCGAGAGCGTGCCGAAGTCACCCGTCCGGTATCTGATGAACGGCATTGCCCGGTTGAGGAAGCCTGTGGCGACCAGCTCGCCTTCATGGCCGGGCCCAACCGGGGTTCCATCTTGGGAGAGCACCTCCAAGATTCCGTACTCTTCGAATAGATGGTAGCCTTGGCGGCGCTCACATTGAGCGGCTCCAACGGCGCGCTCTGCATGGCCATAGAGATCGTACACCGGTGCGCCGAGATTTGATTCGATTGTCTCTCGGGCCGAGGGGGTGAGCTGCTCAGAACTGGTGAGTATTGCTTTGAGGTCAGGGAGTTCGTGTGCAGAATCACCTGCCAGCATAGCGAGTTTGAGGGCGGCGGACGGGTACGCTTGCAATGCCTCGACACGGAATCGGCACATCCGATCCAGATACCTGTCAACATTCTGTGATGAAAGCTGGTAGACGGAAAGCACCAACGTATTCCGGTGGGGGATGATTTGGGCTTCTCGGGTCTCGATACCGGATGGACCATGGATGAGATTGCCACGGAGAACCGCCCGTCTGAACCCAGGAGACAATCCTGCCCAGGAGAAGGCACGCGCAACGAATGCTTTTTCCCACCATACTGCCGAGGGCCAGTCCCAGAACACGGTGAGGGGCCGACCGGAGCGCCCGCTGGTCGACCCGGAGCGTCGCCGCCACGTTGGCAGTCCCTCAGCCAAAAACATGGATGGTGAGCTGGCAACAAGCTCGCGGTCAATGATCGGCCACTCCGCCAGCTCTCGGATATCGCCGAGAGGAAGCCGAGTGCGAGGTGTTCGCTCTCGGTAGAATGGCACTCGTTCAGCCGCAAAGCGGAGTATTCTGTTCAGCTGTTCGAGCCGGTAGCGGAGCATTCTCTCTCGGGGCCACCATTGGGAGCCATCCAGAAACGCCCGTTTGCGCTTCAGGCCCGGAGGTTCTCTCATATGATCGGGCGCCATGGCAATCATCTGCTTCATTGACTGCCTGATGTACCACGACGCTGCAGTAATCATGGACTATATGCCAAGCACGGTTTCGTAGCAGCCTATGACTCGGTCTACCAACGACTCCTGCTCGGAATGAGCAACATCACCGGCAGGCATTGGTTCGAGATATGCCTTCCGGAGGTTTTCGGCGAGCGACTTCTTATCTCCGACATGAAACAAGACGACGCCGTCGGGACGGGGCGCCGCATCGCTGGCCACCACGGTGGTCCCCAACTGAAGCGCTTCATGTACGCTGAGGCTGTCACCATCAGCCAACGTGGGACGAGCCAGGATATCTGCGGCACGAACCGCGCCCAAGACCAGGCCCCGTGGGATCTCCCGGACAAGACGAATAGGAACCATGGGCTGTGCGTTTTGTCTTGCTGCTTCAAGCTCCACTACGGTTGATGGATCTTCGTCTCCGGCGGCGATGAGCAAGAGCCTGGGTTGCAGACCTATTTTGGTCAAGGTCCGACATGCGTCAACAAGGAATGGGAAGGCATAGACCGGGCGCAGGGCCCCAACGCTGATGATGGAAGGCCTTCCGCCCGCGAGGAAGGCCGATATTTCCGGATCCTCCTCTACCTTTTGGGTGAGAGGAACCAAGCAGCCCGCAGTAATGAAGGGCGCGTCAACTGACAAGGAGAGGGAACGGAGGTCATCCACTTGCCCTTCATTTGATACAAGGAAACACCGAGCGCCTCGCAGTGAAACCGCCAGGACGCATCGTTTGAGCGGGCCGTAATGAGAGAGCCGTTGCCCGAAACCGCCCGCGAGGAGATTGTAGATAAAGGGAATCCGCCTGATGCGGGAAACAACACCTACGATTGTCTCGAATCCCATGATCCGTGTATCGCTGGCCGTGAGATGGAGGAGGTCAAAGTGGCCGCTCAAGAGGGCTCGCGTCAGTACTTTGCGTGTCGGCGCATACACATAAGAGAAGGCCTGAGAAGAGGCATCAGATGGCTGTGAAGACACGTCGATGGCCACTATCGACCAACCCCGCCGCTTGAGTTCCTCGGCCAGATAGAGGTTGTAGTATCCCTGTCCGCCTGATGGAGGAGGGAAGACGCCGATGAGCGCCACTGTCGGTTGTCTTGCTGGTGAGCTAGTATCGTGTTTCAGAGGTTCTGTACCTGTTTCCGGCAATTCTACATCCTTCACAGCAGCCGGCAATGTCACCCACCCGCGCCCGTGTCGCAGAATCCGGAGATGTCTCATC
>JAUXFG010000059.1 GCA_030620115.1 Candidatus Fermentibacterota bacterium | reverse complement strand
AATGCCGGCTACTATGGTTCGTCTTTCGTCCCCGAGATCCACCTCGAGCTTGAGAAGCTTGTCTGTCTTTGGGATACGTTCGGCTGCCACGATTTGGGCAATGAGAAGGTTGACCTTTTTGAATTCATCAAAGGCAATCACTGGATTTCCCTCCTGTGGCATCTGCGAGTCAACTACCAATAGATGCTTCTTCTATTCGCGCGAAACGAACCTCTTCCATGAGTGCAGCGCGGTGACAGGCGGTCTCATACGCAGCAAACGGATCTCCCTTTTCCAGGAGAGCCGTGGCGGGGCATCTGAAGCAAAGAGGAAGCAGTGCACAATCCTTGCAGTCCGGAAGGTGCGTTCTTCTTGCGTTTCGAAGCTTCTCAAACAGAGGTGACTCGTTCCAAATATCCGCGAAGCTATCCTCCCTGAGGTTGCCTGCAGACTCCGGATACTGCATGCATGGGCGTACATC
This sequence comes from Candidatus Fermentibacterota bacterium, assembly GCA_030620115.1. Taxonomy (GTDB): domain Bacteria; phylum JAFGKV01; class JAFGKV01; order JAFGKV01; family JAFGKV01; genus JAUXFG01. The sequence goes on along the minus strand of JAUXFG010000059.1, from coordinate 21,427 downwards.
TCCATTCCAGGAGATATCGCAGAAGCTGATCCCTGCCTTACAGAGATAACCGTCCAACCGGACTTTCCTGTTCGCCTCCAGCTCGTCGCCGTTCAGCGAGAGGGTACGTGGCCCCAAAGAGGGGTTCGCCAGGAGTTCCTTGAACTGATCATCCGTGAGGTTCATGCTCAGCGTATCCGTATCTCCATCATTCCGAGAACTCACCGTCGGATCCATTGAGAAGGGGACTCCGAGGTCCTTTGCTAGATCGATGATCTGCTTGTACTCATGGAAGTTCTGTTTCATGATCAGTGTTTTGATTCGTGCCCGAACGCCTTCTTCGCGGAGGAGCTTCAAAGCATTCAATGCTCGCGTGAATGAGCCTTTTCGCCCTGTGATCGAGTCGTGGGTTTCGGGTGTCGCTCCGAGCAGACTTATGCTGACCTGCCATACAACCAGTTTCTTCAGCCTCTTTGCGGTTTCCGGACCAATGAGAATGCCGTTGGTCATGATATCAACGCTGAAGGCGAGCTGCTTGGCATAGGCTATCAATTCCAGGAGATCCGCCCTCAGGAACGGCTCTCCGCCGGAGAAAGAAAGCCGGAGAGTTCCCGCTTGGGCAAGTTGATCAAGCACATGCTTTGCCTCATCAGTGGAAAGCTCTTCCGGATCTGCCGATTCATGCCCGACTACGTAACACATCCGGCAATCAAGATTACAGTGTCTCGTCACTTCGAAGATCACGCTGTAGGGGATTCGCTTGTCGACCGCTACCTGATCAGCTCGATACAGGAGCGGGATGAGTTGGTCTTGCATGGGATTCTCGGCTGGTCCAGTGGGGGGTCGACTACTCTGATTGCGAGAGGAGAAGAAGACCGAGTTTCTCTGAGGCCAAGTTGGTCACGAATTCGACCACATCAGTTTCTGCTGTTTCTCTATCGACCTCATACTCCTCGAAGATCTTCTCCACGATGGCTCCGACGGTATTCGAACCATCAGCTAGTTCCCAGATCCTAGTTCCGACTTCATCCAGCGAGTGAAGCATGCTATCTTCGGCAGAAATGAGAATGGCCTCGTTCTCAATGACTCTCCAAGCGACATCTTTGTTTCGGTTGAGCATCTTTTCAAGCATACTTGGAATCCTCCGTAGGAACTATCGCCAATTGAGAAAAAGGGGCCAGAACAATGGCGGACAAGTCTAAGGCCATGACGGGCCCCGGTCAACTCCCTCCTCCTTGCGATTCGCTCGCAAAGGGTCAACCCTGTCGTTGTGGAGCTTTGGCTGCAGGTCCCTGCCGCCTCTTGTCAAATCAACATAAGCCTCGCATTGCTCTTGACATCTCGTGGCGATTCTTCTACCATCACGCACTGGCGGGTACTTGTGTCGCACGCTGCGAGTGCAATTCCCCGTCAAGCGCTATACTTCGCCATGAGCATCAGGTGAACGTCGTGATTGTACAGCCCCTGAGGAGGTGTGACATGCCCGAGGAAAATGCGACCCCAACCACTGTGGCGGGTTCGAGTCCGGATTCCAAGAAGGTCGACCCTGTCAAGCGGGGAATCGCTTTCGTCATCGATGCAGTGATTGCATTCATCCCTACGCTTGTTCCTGTAATAGGAGGTCTCATCGGCGCGGCATATATGTTGCTGCGGGACGCACTTCCCGTTGAGGCGCTGGAATTCAAGAGCGTAGGTAAGAAGGTCATGGGTCTGCGCGTGCAGATAGAAGGAAATCCAGACGCGAAGATCGACTATGCGATCTCTGCAAAGCGGAATTGGATGTTTGCGCTGGGTCCTCTCTACTCCGTCTTTAGGATTGTTCCCGTAATAGGATGGATCGTGGTCTTCTTGCTCGGATTGGCGGCACTTGCCCTGGGGATTGTCGAGATCGTGAAGGTTTTTACTGATCCCAAAGGCAAGAGAATCGGTGATAATATCGCGGGGACCATCGTCTTGGAAGAAAGAGCCGGCGCATAGGTCCGCGGCACCGAGTGTGATAGCGTGCTGTCACACTCGGATGGCGGAGAGATCAAAGCCTGCGCCCTGCGCATGGTCCGCCAACCGGGGGATGCGCGGCATGGTCGCAGGCAGGGGGGAATCGCAGGCAGGGACGCCTGCGCCACTGACCTGGGCCACTGGCGACCAATAGGCGAGGAGATCACCTGAGTAGGACCATGCGTCGATAGGGAGTAGCCTCTTTCCTGCCTCTCGCCCGGTAGAGATAGACGGCGCTGGGCAGACGGCGCCCCCTGCTGTCTCTCCCGGTGAATTCGAATGTGTAGTGTCCAGCTCCTTGGATTTTCCCGGTCAAGACTGATACCAATTGGCCGGATAGATTGACGATCTCCAGACGCACAGGTCCGTATTCGTACTTGGGCACGGCACACTCGATCCGGGTCGTTCGTGCATAGGGATTTGGATAGTTTTGCGAAAGCATAAGGCTCTCTGGGAGAAGACCGTCTCCTATGCCGTCAACTGCTGTCGGCCAGATTCGTTCGTTCACGAATACCCTCGCCGATGAGGCGGGAAGCACATAACCGGCGAGCTCGCCTTCCAGGACGAGCATGGAATCGTCTTCGGTAAACTCGTACCAGATGCCGGAATCGGGGAATTCCACATCGATGGCGTGATCCATGGTATCGAAGTTTGCAGCCACCACGACCTGTTCATCATCCTCCGTACCGCCTCGCCAGTATACGATATGCTTTGTCGCATTGCTTGCTGAACGTATGGCGAAGCTGTTGCTCGTAAGAATACCGAGGTTACGTCGGAGCCAGATGAGCCGTCGATAGTGCTGAAAAAGCTGCACGCCCGGGGCTGTTTGGAGATTTTGCCATTGCAGGGGTTGCGGCATGATATTCCCATACTCGTCGCGACTTATCCCGTTTTGCGCGAACTCCTGGCCTGCATAGAGCATCGGTGTCCCCGTGCCGGTAAGCAGCACGGTGGCGCCAAGCTTCGATTTCTTGATCGCAGTCTGATGGTCCATGTCCTGATACACGGTGGCCTCATAGATGATTCGTGTCTCATCATGGCTTTCCAGGTAGTTCAGTGGCCCGTATGGCATATCGAATCCCTGGGAGGCGTAGGAAAGCTCGTGGCCAAGACTGCTCATATTGCCCCAACTATGCCCGGAATCATTGATCTGCTGCAGATTGGCCTTGAGTGCATGGAAGTAGCTGAAATTCCATGCCGCGTCCGTTTCCGTGGTATTTACTCGATAGGCATTGTCTTCTTCGATGATCTGAATGAGTGTTGAGTCGAGGTTATTGAGATACCACGTGTAGAACGACATGCCATTCTGATTGTAGCCGTCCCATCCCACTCCCCAGGCGACATCGTACCGAAATCCATCGAGATGATACTCCTCCACCCATGTCCTGAGTGCATCAGTCACATGCTTCCAGGTTCGATATCGCCGCCCGTTGACTTCTTGCCAGTGCTGGAGCTTGTAGCCCCATTGGGATGGTTGATCGTGAAAGTAGGGGCAGTTGTCGTAATCGTGTTCACGGTAATCCCATTCGTCGAGGGGCTGGTAGAGCTGGAAGAGAGGGGCACTCCCCCACAGGTGATTGAACACTACATCAAGGAGGACGGCGATACCATGATGGTGGAATCTATCGATCAGAGTTTTTAGTTCGCCAGGTGTTCCGTACGCCGTTTCGGGAGCGAGATAGAAGGAGGGATTGTACCCCCAACTGTTCTCACCCTCGAACTCATTCAGGGGCATGAGCTCCACCACATTGATTCCCAGGCTGTCGAAGTAGCCTTCATCGATCTTGGCCAAGACATCCTGATAGGTTCCGATGCTCCCATCCGGACGCGCCGCGAAATCACTCACATGGAGCTCATAGACAACAAGTTTTTCAACCGAGGGCCGAACGAAATCTCCATCCGCCCATTGGAATGGAATCTCTCCCACTAAAAAGCGGCTTCTCGCGTGCTGGTAGTTGCCGGATTCATCCATGGTTCCCGGCTGTTTCCATTGCACATCAGCGCTCCATGGATCCGCGATACGCTTGATGCCCTCGAGATTGTACTGGTACCAGTAGTCGCCATCTGAGAGACGCTGCGAGGTCCACCACAGCGTATCACCCGAGAGCTTCATAAGCTCACCGTTGGGAAAGCTCCGATTGAAATTGCCACAGATTGCCACATACTCCTTGGCGGGTGCATACAAGGCGAAGGTGATCCCGTGTCCTGTCACGGTGAGACCATCATCGATTCCCGGCGGGGCGGGTTCATGCACGATGGTCGGCACCACCTCGACCTGAACGCGATCAAAGGAGATCCGACCGTTCGCTGCCAGGGCTTTGGCGATGACGAGAACACGACCGAAGTTGTTGGTGCTTGGACTCCACAAGGTGTGATATGGATCGTTGGTGAACACGCCAAGGGAGTCAATGCCGCCCCAGATTTCCACCTGAGCAGCATCGCTGGCAGAGATCTCGATCTCTACTGGGCCGGTTATGGTCTCATCCTCAGCCGGGGAAACGATGGACACGAGCGGATCCTCTGGTTGTGGAGAGTAGTCTATGGGGATTTCATACAGGCTGCTCTCCCACGAGCCGTCCGCCCAGTGGATCTTGAATTTCACAAAGTCAACCAGTTGTGATGCGCTGGAGAAGGGGCCGAGGAAGAGGAAGTAGCTGCCATCCTGATCCGGACCTAGCAATGGTGATTCCACCGCCTCGCCATCCGGCGTCAATAGACTGCCTATCGGCCGGTACTGGGGTACGGGAGGGAAGGCATGCCCGTTGCTGAGGACATACCAGAGGATAGAGCCTCCTTGCGTGCTGTTACGGATGACGATTCTCACGCTGTCATTGGGTGTTGGACTGAACGGGTCCCATGTATGATCGAGGCTGATGTGCCAGTCGATCCCCATGCCGCCATTGTTGTCCCAGTTCCCTTGAAGATCGGTAAAGACAAAGTCTATCACGCTGATGTCTGTGGGGATGGCGTAGGCGTACTCCCACCATTCACCTCCCGGCGTACTCCTGGTCATCTCGTAATCGTGGGTGTTCTGCCATCCATCGACACCCAGGTGGATGTAGACCGGATCCGTGTTGTCGGGTAGCGTGCCCTCCACGACATTGTAGTGGATCCGGACGGTGTCACCAGGAGCCGGCGAAGGAGGATCCCAATACACCACGAGGCCATATGAGGTGCCCATCATCAACATGGCAGCAGAGAGACACGAGATCAGTAGTGTATGTTTTTCCATGTTCATGCTACATGGGAGGGATCCTGCGGTAGTGTTCGTGGAGCATCTCCTCCACCTCGGAGGCTTCGGAGCACCGCAACGCACGACGAGCGAGCGCCACCGACTGCTCGTGGCTCGAATGGTGGATCACGTGCTTCACCTCGGGTATGAGGGAGGGTGTCATGCTGAGCTGGGAGATGCCCAGCCCAATGAGGAGCGGAGCAAAGCGCGGCTGACCGGCGACTTCCCCACACACGGAGACAGGCTTGTTCAGCCGTCGAGCCCATCTCGCAGTGCGTCTAATGAGGCGTATCACTGATGGGTCGGCCGGCCGGTAGTAGGAGGACACCCGAGGATTATTCCTGTCCACCGCCAAGGTGTACTGAACCAGATCATTGGTACCCACGCTTATGAAATCGACCAGAGGGAGCAAAGCATCGATGATGATAGCTGCGGATGGCACCTCGATCATGATGCCACGGTTCATCTGACCCGCGTGTCCATGACTTTCATGGGCGAATTCCTCCTCCACCTCATCCAGAATAGCCATGGCCCTCTTTAACTCATCAGTGGTGGAAATCATGGGAAACATGATCTTCACCGGCCCATGCAAGGAGGCGCGCACAATCGCACGCAGTTGTACCTTGAAAACATCGCTATGGTGAAGAGAGACTCGGAGAGATCGCCAACCAAGGAACGGGTTCGCTTCCGCCGGTTGATCCATGAATGGGATCAGCTTGTCACCACCAAGGTCCAATGTACGGATGACCACAGGGGCGCCCTTCATACCTTCCACTGCGTCCCGATAGATCTCGTATTGTTCGTCCTCAGAAAGCAATCGCCCCTGTGCAAGAAAGCTCATCTCCGTCCTGAAGAGCCCAACTCCCTCGGCGCCCGCCTTCAAGGCGGCCGAAGCTTCTTCGGCTTCGACGATATTGGCCAGCATGGTGATGCGCACGCCGTCAGTAGTTATCGCGGGCTCGGCGGCGGCAAGGAGTATCTTGGTTCTCCGGCTTTCCGCGGCCTGCATTTTTCTATGATATCGTCGTATTGCTCTGGGATCGGGGTTGAGGTGAATGAGGCCGGAGTTCCCGTCCACGAAGAGCATATCTCCGCTGAGAGCCGTCTTCGAGACTTCGCCCGCCCCCATGACCACTGGTATGCCCAGCAGTCGTGCCATGATCGCAGAATGAGATGTGGGAGTTCCCTGATCGGTGACCAGAGCCAGGATCTTGGCGCTCTTGAGCCGAACGATGTCGGAAGGAGCCAGGTCTCGGGCCACGATCACCACGCCTTCCCTCCCGGGCATTTGCGCTTCCCAATCGATGTCGAGGAGGCGATGAATCAGCTGCTTGCCAATGTCTTGAACGTCTGCCACGCGTTCTCGAAGATATGGGTCCGGGCTCTTCCCCAACGTATCCGCCAACCTCTGCACTCCCTCTAGCACGAGCCATTCAGCGTTGAGCAGTCGTTTTTGCACGAGGAGAGGCAGCTCTTCTTTGAAGTAGGGATCCTCCAATATCATCTGATGACTTCGAAGGATGGCGGCTTCTTCTTCGCCAAGTTCTCGCTGAGCTTCCTCTACAGCAACTTCATAGTACTCCGTCACAGAATCATGCGCAGCCTTATATCGAACAATTTCTTTGGGAACGTCATGAGGAGAAAGCTCACTTCTGATAACACATGAGAGATCCTCCGCATAAAGATGTATGGGCCCCAATGCGAGACCCTCTGCCACTCCAAATCCTTGCTCGATCAATGCTCTTGTGCTTGTCACCATTCACCGCCATGCGAGTTCATGAGCATGTCCACTGTCGTCGATTGCGTGAGGCTGTTTCCGTGTCGAAATCCCTCCCGTGGCCTGGTCTTGGAGACGGAAACGAGGTAAGAGGAAAGGTGAGGCGGCCTATTTGTCAAGGGAGGAGGTGCCGTGCGCCTATACACTGGGCGGTTGACAACCGGTCATAGTGTCCACAACATCGGAACGATATACTTCGAACAGCCGGCTTGATCTAGTCGTCTTCAATCGGTTGGAAATCCAACAAACGAGTCAAGTTTTGCAACGACATATGTGGGTTGGCTGCGAGGTGATGCTGGTTTCTGGATGCTTGATGCTGGAAGGAGAACGGAACGACTCCGGGTTTCATCCAGTATCCAGAGACCGGCATCCAGTAACGAGCAACCAGTATGGCTGCGCCTCGATCAATGCGCCACGGCATCATCACTCGTCGGTTTGAGGCGCAGCTTCGCTACGATTAAGAGGGCTCACATCGGAATCTTGGTTTGCGGCGCGAGAACGAGATGGCGATCTTGTTGCGATGAGTGATTCATCATGAGCGAGAGCATGCCTTCTCCAGCTCATGATGCTGCGTCGAATCGGTCTGCTGTTCACTGCGACCTCGACTGGCCCGTGAAGTGGCGAGACTTGTGCCGAATCACCGATAGCCCGGGAGGGCGGTCTGGATGAATGCTCCGGATACGATACGGGAGCGACTTCTTCTCCTTCTCAACGGCCTCGAGTTGGCACGCAGGTTTGCTTCGCTCTATCCCGACAAGCATCCACGTCTTCAAGAAGCCCTGCAGGCACTCCAGGAAACCTTCTCCGTGCTGGCTGCAGATCGTGGGACGTTGAAGCTGACGCTTTACAAGCAAGAGTGTTTTTTGGATGAAGAACCCCCCGAAGAGGAGATGGAAATCCCTTGGGGCCTCTCGAAGAGATTCCTTCGGCTTGGGATCTCCTCGGTGGTTTTTCCCTGTGCGGTTGATTCGGGTGAGCTCCTCTCTTTCCTCAAACTACTCGGCACTGACGCCAAGGATCTTCGTGGCGAGAGAAAGATCGAAGACCTGGCCAAGGATCACGAGATCACGTCGATTTCTATCGTACCCCTGGATTATGGAAGGCTTTTTTCACAAGGCCTGGGTCAGGCGGCTCAGGCGGGGCAGCGGGATGAGGAGTATTTCGCCCGGCTCCTTACTCTATGGGATCCGCATCGCCTTCAGAAGGAGATGAGCCAAGAGGAGGTGGAGGCGTTGGGGTTGCTTTCGTCGGACCAGTCGGCTTTGGCTCGACTCGTGGAACTGAGCATGAAGGGACCGCACCCTTCCCATAGAGGAGGAGTGTTGGTAGAAGGTACGGTGGGGGCGGTGCAGCGGCTTTCTGAGCGGCTTCGGGGTCTTTATCCGGAGAGATGGCCAGAGGTCAGAGGCCTCTTGGTCAAGGCCGCGCTTTCGCTCGACTCGGATCTCCTCTTGCGGAAACGGTCTGATCTGCTGAGCAGGCCATCCGGTTCGGAGGACCATGACCTCACACCGGCAGGAGAGATGGATGACGACGAGTTGTCCCGCATTCTGTCTAAAGAGCTTTCTGATCGAGAAGCATTGGGAGGGCGGCTTGCGGAGGTGATACGTGATCTTGTTCCATCTTCCAAGAGAAGACGCGATCTTGCGCCTCTCATAGAAGGGAGGCTCGTGGAACACGGGGTCTCCGGCGAGCGGCGCCGTGAGATCGGTTCATGGTGGAAGGACGAGATTGTTGCCAATAGCAAGAGGCATGAACACGGCGATCCCCTATTCTCAGCACTGTTGAATGCCGCGCCCCAGGCGATGCCCCGCGAGGATCCCATGATGACCTCTTGGTTCCGAGGCCAACTTCATGGCTCAAGTTTGGACCAACACTACTTTGAAGACTTGCGTGGTTTTGTCGGGCTGGCTGAACAGCCTGAGGATATCAATCTCGCCCTCAGCAGCTATCAGGTGGAATTCAAGCGCTTGGCGGATGCCCACGAGGTGGCTACGCTGAGGCAGGTTTTGGAAGAGCTCGCCGGGGAACTCCGACGCACGGGCCAGGACATCACGGAGACGCTTACCCCACTTCTTGGAGTGTCATTGATTGAATCACTTGCGGAGGCGGCCATTGTTCCTGTGAAAGAACAGCGCGTCTTGGCCCGGGAAGTGGCCCGCCTTTTTGGGGACCAGGGATTCCGTGTGATCATGGAGGCTATCTCCCGAACGGATGAATGGGAGCTGTTGGAGGAACTGAGAAACGAAGTCTCGCAGTATGGAGCCGAAGCCTTGGAAGAGATTCTCCAGTGGCTGAGGCACTCTGACTCGCGGGTGGCGAAAGAGGCATTGATATTGATCAGGAAATTCGATGTTGCTGACATCGTCTCGCGGATTGTGCCCCTCCAAAGGCACAGTGATCCTGAGATACGGGCTTCCGCACTGGTGACTTTGGTCAAGAGGGGCGGTGACGAGCAGATGGATGCGATCAAGATCGGTTTCATGGATGCGAGTCCCCTGGTGGTTGATCTTGCCGTTGATGCTGCTGAGGAATCGGGACTTGGGAGCTACATCGCACATCTTTCGATGCTCCTGAACAGTCACAGAGGCGATGCTGCCTTCATGGGTCCACGGGGGAAGGCGATCCGTCTTGCGGGGAAGTATGGTATCATGGAACTCGCCGAGGAGCTTCGGCAAATTATTCGAGGGGTGGGGAGTTGGCTACGATACACGCGAGACGAAGCCTTACTCGTGCCTGCTGCCCGGGCATTGCTTCAGCTCGGAGATTCGAATGACCGGTCTTTTGTGGTCCGCCGTGCACGCTGGGGAAGAGGAAAGGTCAGGAAGGCATGCCGCCAGGTCCTCCAAGAAGAGGTTAGGGCTGATGAGTAGCGTTTCTAGGCTATCGCTACAGAATGTCGAGGAGCTTCTCAGGGCACTCAATGGGGCGCTGCGTGTTGCCCAGCTCTATCCTCGTGGTCATCAATCCATCGCGGTGGGTCTTCACAAGGCTGCTGAGGCTTTGGGGGTTCTTCTGGAGACCAGGGAGAAAGTGCAGCTTGGTATTCTTGAAGACGAAGTCGTATTCGGGGATCGAGCGGTCTATCAGTCAACTCAGTACGCCGGCTTCCTCATTCAGATGCTTCGAGACCACGGTGTCGATCGAGTCACCATTCGGTCCGGATGCACCCCTGCTGATCTTGGGGAATTTGTGGATGTGCTCCAATGCGACGTACAGAGTGTTTCGGAACTTGGCGGGGTTCAGCATGCTCTTCAGGCAAGAGGCGTGAGGAGCATCCTCTTGGAGGGGCTTGCCTCTCCAGCACTGAGGAAGAAATCCGAAATGGAACACATATTGCCCAGTTCGGATACCCCTGCGCCTCTCCCTAACAAATTGATTGTGCAAGCCACCAGCGGGCTCCATGAGCTCGCGGACAGTCTGTCTCGGCAAAAGCCTATCGCGGCAGATCCTGCGAAGGTTTACGCATACGAGCTCACCCAAGCTCTTGTGGATGGGCAATCACCACTTCTCTCACTGGCTTTGATGGAAAGCCACGTGGAAGGGTGGGTCAAGCGGCTTGTGAAGGTTAGTACACTGGCTGTGGCCTTCGCCAAACAACTGAAGTTGACACAACATGAAGTAGAGAGCCTCGGCGCAGCTTCGTTTCTCTATGATATCGGTCTGTTGGGTCTCGGGATTGATCTCGAAGATATCGATCGCGATGAGCCGCAGTATTGCAAGCATCCGACCGAGGGGGCGAGGATCCTGCTTTCGGGCCAGAATGTGGAAAAGCTGGCCGTGGTGGTTGCCTTCGAGCATCACATGTGGCATGATCTGAGCGGTTTCCCAAAGGTGTTCGGCAAGAGAAGGATACATCCTGTGGCTGAACTCGTGGGATTGGCCGATAGCTTTGTCAATCTTGTGACAGGCACTGCGAAGAGAAAGGGCCTTCGCAGTGATCAGGCGATTCTGGAGCTGTCAAAGTTCAGGGGGAAGAGATTCGACGACAAGCTTTTTGCACGATTCGTGGCCATGACAGGCGTCTTTGCTCCAGGGACTTTCGTGCAACTGCAGGATGGTCGAGTGGGACTGGTGCTCAGGACTCATCCGGTCCACATACTCAGGCCGGCAATCAGGATAGTGTTGGGCGAGGATGGCGTACTACTGCCAAAGCCTATTGAGATCGATCTCACGTCGGAACCGGCGGCGGTGGCGATTCTGGAGGCGATCGATCCTGAGGAAAAGGGGCTTGATCCTCAATGCTGCTGGCGCCCAGGGAAGCCTGGCCAGTAGCGCGCGGGGCGCCCTTTGTCGGCGTTTCCCATTGAGGATTCGGTTGCCGGAGCCATCAACGACATGCAGTGGCTCCATTGCCCCTGCACCAAACATCTTGCCTCCTGTCCATGATACGTATATTAGAGTGACTCCGGGCTTCAACAGTTACTCGACGGAATATGACAGCCAGGAATCGATGCTGCATACCCAGGAGAATTCTTGGGCCGTTGCGTCTTGGATCACTTCTCAAAGGAGGTCTTTGTGAGAATCGGATCGAGCCGGCTATCCGGCGCCCTTGTGATCTCATTTGTCTTCGGCGTCATCTCCACATCAATAGCGGACACATATGATGCAGTAGTGAATTATGTCGATGGCAGGACGGAGACGGTAAGCGATGTCTGGGAGTACTTCGAGCGGCAGCCGGTGAGAGAGCTTTGCTATCTCGATGACGTGGGGAAGGCCCATACGCCTCATGTTCTCTATGGGCAGATTGCATGCATCGACTTTGCCGAGTGCAAGAAGAAGCCGCGACTCAACGAGATCAGGATCACGCTCCATGATGGATCAGTCCAAGAGGGCCTCCTATGGGGTAATGATTCCCTATTCGGGACGGATGCGCAGGGCAATGAATGGCGCGGGAGAATCGTGAGCATAAGAAAGCTCATGTTCAAGAGCGAGAGCCCGCCCGTTCAGGAAACCGATGGCGGGGAATAAGGAAAGTCAGCCCGGCGAGAGCAAACCAAGGTGTGGATGCGCGTGGAGGGGAGGTTGGACAATCAACCTCCCTCTCCATTGTTCCTTATAGCGCGCAATAGCGCGCAGCGGGCAGCGTTACTTGATGGATTTCCTCAGTTCCAGAGCAGCCGTGAATTTCGGTGCACTGTGTGCGGGCACCGTCATGTGCTCTTTCTTCGAGGGATTGTAGCAACGCCGTGGAGCTTTGGTGACCCGCTTGAAGGTTCCAAGCCGCGGTACGGCCACTTTGTCATCGGTCTGCAATGCCTCAATGATGATGTCAGTGAGGGTGGAGACGGCGTTTTTGCATTGCGCCCGGGTGAGGCCAGTCTTAGCGGCCATCATGGCTTCGAGCTCTGCAACCTTCATGTGCAGTACCCCCTGATCGAGAAACGTAGCGGAACATGAATCTGAACAAGCCCATGATAAGCATTCTCATGCTCAATGGCAAGGAACTTCCGACGAATAGAAGACGAATCTCGAAGGTATATGGGATAGCGACAGCCAGTTCGCCGTCTTGGGAAGGGCGCCGATATGGCTAATCCCGAGATGGATCGAGCCAATGAGCTGCCGAATGAGCAGGAAGTTGTCCGTCGTGCTGCGGCAGGCGACAAGGATGCTTTTGGTGTTCTCTACAGAGCGTATGCACCTCGCATCTATGCGGTGGTCTATGGGCTTCTCATGAATAGAGATGAGGCATTGGATGTGACACAGGTAGCTTTCTTGAGAGCATGGCGTGCACTGCCGCGATTCCAACTTGGGCGACCGGTTTTTCCATGGCTCTATGCCATTGCCCGCAACCGCTCTTTCTCACGGATGGCGAGCAACAAGGCGAGTTCCCAGGCGGTTGAACTGCAAGAGCGGCACGGAAGCGCCTCCGATGGGCATGATCGAATGGTGGAACTTCGGCACGATTTGGGAAGCGCCATGGCGAAGCTTTCACTGGAACAACGAGAGATCATCGTTTTCAGACATTTCCAATCGCTCTCATACAAGGAGATAGCGTTGGTCATCGGATGTCCCGTGGGCACGGTCATGTCTCGGCTCCACAATACGCGCAAAGCGCTGAGAGTTCTGATGATGGATTGGGAGGATGACACGTGAGGTGCCATGAAGTCGGAGAGCTTCTCTCTGCACTCCTGGATGGAGAACTCTCCTCCTCGGAAGAGCAGGATCTGCTCCGTCACGTGCAGGTGTGTCCGGTCTGCAGCCAGGAGTTTCGGGATCTTCAACGATTGGAGGACATGATGAGCAAGGTCTGCCTTCCGGATCTTCCGGATGCGGCATGGGAAGAACACTGGAGCTGTCTGTATAATAAGCTTGAGCGTCGTATAGGATACCTGTTCGCGGGGATCGGGATCACTCTCTTGCTCATCTATGGTTTCTTCGAGCTTCTGCACATGTGGTTCTTGAATCCGGCTGTCTCATTGTTGCTGAAGATGAGCATTGGAATATTGGGAGTGGGTTTGATTATTCTCTGCATATCTACCAGCAGGGAGAAGCTCTTGTCGCGGCGATATGATAGGTATAAGGAGTTAGTGCGATGATGCTGTCCACAATGCATAGCATGCCTGGCTACAAGACCATGAAGCTTCTCGGACTCGTGAAAGGAAACACTATCAGGGCCCGGAATGTCGGCCATGATTTCGTTGCCGTGCTGAAGAATCTCACTGGCGGGGAGATAGAAGAGTACACCAAGATGATCGCGGAGTCGCGGGAGCAGTCGTTGGATCGGATGGTTCATGAAGCAACGCTTCTTGGCGCAAACGCCGTCTTGGGGCTTCGTTTTAGTACTACTGCCGTGATGTCCGGCGCCGCAGAGATCCTTGCCTATGGGACCGCCGTGATAGTCGAGCCAGAGTAAAAGCGTTACGAAACTTTGGTATGAATTGAAGAAGTTCGGGATAAAGTTCGAGACGAAGTTGCAGGTCGGATGCAGGAATACTTCTCCCGCCTGAACCCCGAACCCTGAACCTCTGACCCATGAACGGCTACGAGAGAGCGGGTATCCGCTGGAAGATACGTATCCCGTGGGCACTCCTATTCGAGTGTGGTGAGGGCCTCCCCAAGGCGCGCGATCCCTTCCCTTACTTCCTCCCGGCTCGCGGCATAGCTGATTCGCACAAAACCCTCTCCTCCGAAAACGCTTCCCGGAACAATGGCGAGTTTGAATCTGTCGAGCACATACCGGCACAATTCGAGTGTGGTCTCGATCTTGTTCCCTTGCCATGACTTGCCAAGATACCATGACACGTCTGGGAAGAGATAGAACGCGCCCTCAGGTTTTCTGCAATGGACGTTTGCCAGAGAAGTCACCAGTTCAAGGGCGATATCCCGTCTCTGTTGGAATTCCGCAACCATGGCATTGAGCTCGTCCTGCGGGCCCCTCAGGGCAGCCAAGGCAGCATACTGCGAAATGCTCGAGGCGTTGGACGTGGTGTGGCTCTGCATCTTCCCCACGGCCGTGGCAAGGGATATCGGGGCGACAAGAAGACCGATCCGCCACCCCGTCATGGCATATGATTTTGACCAGCCATCCACCACCACGAGCCTCTCCCGGAGCTCTGGAAACGCTGCAAGAGAATGGTGCGTTCTCCCATCATAGATGATCTTGCTATAGATCTCGTCTGACGCCAACCATATTCCAGATTCCTTGATCACTGGAATCAGTGCTCCCATCTCCTCCAACCCATAGGCAACTCCTGTGGGATTCGAGGGCGAGTTGAAGATGATGAGCCGCGATCGGGGCGAGAGATGTTTCTTCAGCAGTTCAGGAGTGAGTTTGAAATCATCTTCGGGGCCCAGTGGTATGATCACAGGGTCAGCATGGGCCAGGTGTGCCATCTCGGGATAGCTCAACCAGTAGGGCGAAGGGATCAGCACCTCGTCGCCCCTTTGGCATGTTGCCAGCACGGTATTGGCGATGGTGTGTTTTGCCCCACAGCCTATGACGATGTTCTGAGGGCCGTAATCGGCGCCCCACATCTGATTGAAGTTCTCGGCAACCGCGGCCCTGAGCTCAGGGATGCCGGAGCTGGCCGTGTATTTTGTATATCCCTCTCGAATGGCGTCGATTCCCGCCTGACAGACATGTTCGGGTGTGGGGAAATCCGGTTCGCCTACTGAGAGGTTGATCACTGGTTCCCCCGCCTTGGCAAGGGCTTTTGCTTTTGCGGAAAGCTCGAGGGTGAGCGAAGATTGTATTCTGGAGATTCGATCTGCGAAGGGCACAGCGTACCTCTCAGTGCTCTACGGGTTTGAGATCTGCAGCACACAGAGACAAGAAGTGGCCCAATGTGAGAGACTGCACCATCACAGTCAACCCCATTCGTGGCGTCGGAGCTGAGTTGTGGATAGCACCCAGGAACCTAGATTATGTGGGGTTCCTTACTGAAGGAGCCATTTGCCATGCCGCATAGTGGGAGCCCAATATCGCCGGGCGAGCGCAAGGTCTAGCCCGGACTTCTCACCGGCTTTCGAAGCGAAACGGCAGAGATGGTTTTGAATGCGAGGCTTGCGACCGAAGCCTCCGCAGGCGTATCCTCGATCCCGCGGCCGACGCGGGATCGAGGAAGCTGCTTGTCACGTCGTAGCCATCGCGAAGACGGAACGGAGCGTAACGAAGTCCCGCGTCGGACGCGGGATGCCATATCGGCTGCTGCAGCCGAAAGTTGGTGAGAAGTTCGGGCTTATCTCATAAGGGATTTGGTGGAGGAGTATGAATGAAGCGACGAGGCGCTCTCATTGCGTTTGAGGGGATTGATGGTTCAGGAAAGAGTACGCAACGAGATCTGCTCGCGAGCTGGCTTCGAGAGAGAGGTATCCCCGTCACGATGCTGGTGCAACCCTCAGATTCCAAGGCAGGAAGGATTCTACGAACACTGGCGGAGCGCGGGCGTCGTCTGTCACCGTCCCGAGAGCTCGCTCTGTTCCTTCGCGATAGGCGTGAACAGGCGCGTCTTCAGATTTTGCCAGAGATTCATCAGGGAAGTGTGGTCCTGCTGGATAGACACTATCTTTCATCAGTGGCATACCAAGGTGCAGTCGGCCTGGATCCATCCGAGATCTTGCAGGCATGTCTGCGATTCTCGCCCGTGCCGGATGCCACATTTCTCGTGGACCTCGATCCCTCCGAAGCGCTGCGGAGGATTACCACATCCCGCATCGCGGATGCCTTTGAACACATCGAATACCTTCGCACAGTCCGGAAGCTCTACCTGGAATGGGGCAGCAGACTTGCTGATGTCCATGTGCTTGATGGAGGCGAGAAAGCGGAGGTTTTGGCGGCTCAGATCAGACAAGTCGTGGCGCAACTTATCCATTCAAAGGTTTAGAGGTTCAGGGTTCAGAGGTTGGGATGTTTCATTCTCTCGTTTTACGGTCTTGGCCTAACGTCGCGGCTCACGATAGGAATACAGTATCCCGTAGAGAGATCCCAGAACCGTGGCACCACCCTCTGTCATTGCGAGGAGAGTAGCGACGAAGCAATCTCATGCCTTCAACTGAGATCGCCGCGCTATCGCTCGCGATGACCCCCGGGGCCTCAGTCATTGCAAGGAAGGTTCCGAAAGCGTAAACCATTTCCTGGCCTGTCCTGAACATCTGAACGGTTATCATAAATGTCACTTGCTTGAAGAGCTCATTGTGGTTATTGTACCCGGTGAGGACTATTCGGTCGGAAGCATGGGAAGAGATCCGACGTCACGCTGTCATTGGAGGGCGACCGTGTCCGAACCCATCAAGGTTCTCGTCATTGAGCACGACCAGAACGATGCTGGGCTAATTTCCCGTATGGTGGATGAGGCGAACGGCGTTGCTTTTGACGTGTCGCACGCTGATCAGCCCTCTGCCGGTCTCAGGTCCATGGAGAACAATCCGGTGGACATCATCTTGTTCAGCCTTGATCCCTCTGACGGAACAGGATTCAAGGCGCTGACCAGCCTCTGTACATATTCCTCGGATGTTCCTGTGGTTGCCCTTGCCTGGGATGATTTTGGCGCCATTGGTGACAAGGTCGTACGTGAAGGCGCTCAAGACTATTTGGACAAGAAGCGGCTCAATCCGGAGATGCTCTCGCGTGTTATCCGGTATTCCATAGAGCGGAAGCGATCGGAGCAGGCAAGCCGTGCGCATGAGGCCCATTTTCGGAGAGTTCTGGAGAAAAGCACCGACGCTATGGTCGTCTATGATCGGTCAGGGATTGTCCGGTTTGCGAACCCGGCCGCCGCGTTGCTGTTCGACATATCACTTCCAGACCTGCAGGGGAGCACATTGGGGCTTCCCCTATCAAGAGGTGAGTCGACGGAGATCGAGATTCCCCGATCCGACGGCGCGATGCGTGTTGCGGAGATGAGTGTGGTCGAGATGGATTGGGAGGGCGAAGAAGCCAGTCTTGCCACATTGCGTGATATCACGAGACGGAAACGAGCTGAAGAAACGCTGCGAGAGCAGGCGATGGAGCTTCAACGACAGAACGAGGAACTCGATGCATTCTCACATACTGTGGCGCACGACCTTCGTAGCCCCATCGGTGTGATTGTTGGTTTTTCCGAAGTATTGGAAGATCACCACCGCGACATGAGCGGAGAGGAGATCAGGGAGTACCTCAAGCTCATCGTGCAGGCGGGCTTCAAGATGAGCAGTATTGTTGATGAGTTGCTGGTGTTGGCCGGCGTGCGGAAACAGGCGGATGTTGAAACCGGCGCACTGGACATGAGGCCGCTCATCGTCGAGGCCACGAGACGTCTCTCCGGCATGATTGAGGAGCACCAGGCGGAGATCATGGTACCGGACGCATGGCCCGCAGTCGTGGGCCACGGGCCGTGGGTAGAGGAGGTCTGGGTCAACTACATCAGCAATGCGGTCAAGCATGGTGGGCGTCCGCCACGGGTGGAGCTGGGATCTACGATAGAGAAGGATGGGATCGTACGTTTCTGGACACGCGACAATGGGCGCGGTCTCAATGCTGATGAACAATCACGCATTTTTGCTCCATTCTCACGTCTGAATCAGGCCACCACCAAGGGGCACGGCCTCGGGCTCTCCATTGTGGCACGGATCATGGAGCGGCTTGGAGGACGAACAGGCGTCGAGAGCGAGGTGGGGAAGGGCAGCACCTTCTTTTTCTCGCTCCCTCAACCAGAAGAGTAGCGCTTTTCCTCGAATTCCCGCTTTGATCGTCATATCGGCACAACCAAAGCAGGGATGCTACACCTGATAGGGAAAGATCCCCACGGTATTTGAGGCATCTGACATGCCGAAGGCATTATAGGCCCGTAGCCTATAGAAATATCCCGACAGAGGGGGGCTCGTCGATTCGTCCCAGGTCAATGTCGATGGGTCCGTGATTTCCATCACTTGCGCCCATCCAGAGTAGGCATTTGTGGAACGGTAGATTCGGTAACCATAGGCGCCGTTCATGCGGTTCCATGAAAGCTGCCGTGAAGTACCGACAACAGGCTCGACCGTGAGGTTTGGCGGCTGGCCGATCCATTGGTGGACGGTCATGGCATCGAAATCAAAGATACCGATCCCAAAGGTGGTGGCAGCATATTCAACATACGTGTCGGTTTTCTCGGTAAGACCATGGAGCGGCCGTTCGTGATTGATCATCTCCTGGCCGATGTGGTCGGCGGTGATAGGATCAGTTGACAAGACAACACGTTTCGGATGAGTATTGCCAAACGTGGTCCAGTTCTCAGCCGAACCGCCGGGAGAGTTAAAGGAATAGTATCCAAACAGAGAGCTCAGAGCGACCAGAATGGTCTTGGGCTTCACATGCACTGGATCGGCACTAATGCATCCCAGCATCTCTCTGAACTGAGGCCAGTCGTGCGTCAAACCGCTGATTGAGCCATAGTGGTTCTTCATCCCCAACGTAAAGTGGAAGTCGTTGTCGGTGACTCCCCAATGGCCTTTCAGAACCGGTGTGTTTACGAGATAGTCTGCATCAACGATATATTCCGACAGTGAACAGGTAGTGCCGGGAACCGAATAGGAGCAGGACCCGTGATTGCTCAGGAGTTGGAGACCATCGAATATCTCACCTGTTCCATTTGGAAAGTTTGCGGCAGTATAGCCGCTGTTGGGCAGGTTCTGGTTGTCGAAAATCGTGACGTTGGACGGATCTATACCAGCGTCGACCAACCTCTCCAGTATTGCTCGAACCATTTCCCAGCGGGTTGGCACGCCGCTATTGATGCAGTTGACCTTGATGGCAACCTTTTTTCCCACAGTCCCTTCGGTCAGCAGGTGGGCCATGGCATCTGGTGCAGTTGATTCCCCTGTGATGGCCTTGAGACCGGAATCCACCATGGTTCGGATGATATCGAGGTTGCCGCTGGTTCCGGTTGTGGCATCTGGATCGAAAACGATTGCAGCCACACCGGGATGAAGATTTCCAAGCCGCGGCCCATTGGCGGAGTTCGCCAGTAATCGTGTCGGCTTCAGCAATGCGCCTGCCGCCGCTGCTCCCGTCGTGGCCAAGAAACCCCTTCGCGATAGCTTCATCTTTGACTTGTCTGGCATTTTGCAACTCCTCCCATGGCGGATAGTCGCCCCGACCCATGGCCAACTCCACATGCAGAGACGACTTTGGTTGATACTAAGCGGCTATCGGAGCTTTTGCGCAAGTTCCATTCCATCCCGCGGAAAGGCATGGACGCCAGTTGACAGCGGCAGGATACCGCCATAGCATCCATACTCTTTGTCTGCGCGGGTAAGAATTCAGGCGGTGAAATGGTGCGTGAAATCCAGGAGCTTTTTGGCGCGAACTACTATACCGGCGATATCTCGCCGTCATGTCATGCTTGTCTCCAGGGACGGATGTTGGTGGTGGGCGTGACGGAGATCTGCCGCAGAGGCTGCTACTACTGCCCCAATCCTCCCCAACGAACCGATACTTCCTACGCGGGAGATCTGGTGGTGGAGGAGGATCAGGACCTGATCAGGGAGGCTATGCTCATTGATGCGCAGGCCGCATGTATCACGGGGGGCGAGCCACTCATGAAGTTGGAGCGGGCCATCCGATTCATCAGAACGCTGAAGCAGGGCATGGGGCGGGCGTTTCACCTCCATCTGTATACCTGCGTTGCCGACGCCTCTCCGGAAACCCTGGAAGCACTTTTTGAAGCCGGTCTGGACGAAATACGATTCCATCTTCATGGCCCCCACGAAACATCCGGGTTATCTCATGCCTTGGAGCTTCCCTGGCGTGTAGGCGTGGAGATTCCGTGTATTCCGAGTCCCCCGGGATGTGTACCGGAGATCGTTCATATGGCACAAGAACGTGGCGTGGCTCTCATAAACCTCAATGAATTCCACATGGCTCCTTCGAATTATGACAAGCTCGTGGATCGCGGTTTCCATCCCGCCGAACCAATCCCGGAATCCATGGATGGGGCGCCAGTCACACTGGAGATGCGTGAGGCGATGCTCTCAGATCTGAGATTTGTGTCCAAGACACAGGTGGTGGGCAGCAGGGAATTGGCCATGGATTTGCTCGGCGAATCACAATCCTGGCCTGAAGGATCACCGTGGCTTCATTTTTGCTCCTCCCAGTCAAAGTTTTTTGTCCAAAAGACCAACCGTGACCGACGACGAGCCGCTGCCGTGGCCCGGTCCTGCGATGAGGTTACTGATTCGGGGCGGCTCCTATTCGGGAGGATTATCTGTGGGACCGAGGATACTGCGCAGGAGGTGATGGCGCATGTTATCGGCACGCGCGCGGTCGATTCGAAAAGCATCCGGTGTTCCGGCACAGTGATCGAACTGCCCTGGTTCGTTGCAGGGCGTATGAAGAAAGAACTCGCACGGGAGTGGCCCGAGGTGACCATCATGATCCGGGAAGAGAGTTCCTACGAGAGGCAGCGGGATCCATGATCGGGATAGCCCTATTGACACAACTCTGGGGAGCACCAACTTTGTTGCCGTGTTTTTTCATTTGCGCCCATAGCTCAATTGGATAGAGCGTCTGGCTACGGACCAGAAGGCTGGGGGTTCGACTCCTCCTGGGCGTACCAGCCTGTCACATTCTCATCAGGTTCCCGTTTCCCTTGTCAGCTCCGCTTCGCAACCGGCGCAACGGACGAAGAGAGATTCTTCGCTCATTGCAGTCGCTCAGAATGACAGTGGCGGTGCGTAGAAGGCGAGGTACTGTGTGTGTCATTCTGAGGGAGCGACGCGACCGAAGAATCTGGGAGAGGAGAGGGGGAGAAGGAAGCGTTCAGCGTGCAGCGTTCAGATGATGGAGGAAGGATGTGAGAGAGATTCTTCGCTCCTTTCAGTCGCTCAGAATGACAGCGGTGGTGCGCAGAAGGTGAGGTACTGTGTGTGTCATTCTGAGGGAGCGACGCGACCGAAGAATCTGGGAGAGGGGAGGGGGAGAAGGAAGCGTTCAGCGTGCAGCGTTCAGATGATGGAGGAAGGATGTGAGAGAGATTCTTCGCTCCTTT
>JAUXFG010000048.1 GCA_030620115.1 Candidatus Fermentibacterota bacterium | reverse complement strand
AACGTGGACGGAGCTGCTTTCCTTCACGGGGCGGGAGCTCTCATGGACCAGGATGGAGACCTCTCTGGGCGACATGATTGGTGAAGGAGCTGATTCAGTATTGATACGCTTCAGACTCGTGAGCGACGAGGAAGGAGTCGACGCCGGTGTGTATCTTGATGATGTTTTTGTGGAGTCCGATCCGAGCGCCTCGTTTGGGTCACCACAAGGACTTCCCGATCGTCCTGTGTTGTGCGTGAGCCCGGTTCCCTCCACCGGTGAGGTGACCTTCTTCATTCATGGGCACGAAGGCAGTGCGCGAGTACAGATTTATGATATCTCAGGAAGGCTCGTGAGCACGGTCCTGGGCGAGGAGAACCAGCCTGTCCTGCATTGGAACGGACGAGGATCCGGTGGGCGGAAGTTGCCTTCCGGCGTGTACCTGGCGAGGTTGACGGGGAGTAGCGCGCGGGAGAGACTGGTCATCATCAGGTAGGCAGAGCAGACCATTTGAGTGGCCTGCTGCAGGAAGATGCCATGGTGGTTGACAATCAAGAAAATCGAGGTATTGTGAACCTGCGAGATTTCTTATGCATCGAGATTTCATGGCATTATGTCTTACTCCTTGAGTGTTGATGAGGAGGTTTTCGCCTATGGCATAGTCCGAGATCGGTCCGCAGTAGTCATCTTCAGGCTCCAACACATGGGGGAACCATGATCAAGCGTGTAGCTCTCGCATCTACCACCATTCTGCTTATTCTCTCCTTTCCCGTAGTCGCCCAGCAAAGCATGACCTTCGACTGGGAGGACGGGGTCGCGACCGTGCTCGGTACGTACGGAAACGCGAATGTCGCGAACTCCGGCGATAGGGCTTCCTCGGGAACTCGCTCCCTGAAGTACTGGGAAGATCCCATCAGCGGCACGCCGCAGGCGTATGTTTGGTGGGTGACGGGGTGCGCCGCGAACGATAGCATCTTTGCCAGCTTCTACATGTATGACGATACACCCGATCCGGATTACTACCCCCGCGGTCGCATTTGGGCTCACTACACCACTGATCCGAGCGATGTTACATCGTACGGCGGAAGCGCTGGAGGAAATAGCACGTACACATCGGGCATTGGCTGGGAGCAGCTCTCATATGGGTGGAAAATACCCGATCCGTTTACCAACGACGGTTTTGTCGTCGAAGCTCGTATCTACAGCGGCTCAGCCGGATCCAACGACAGTCTTCTCTACGTCGATGAGGCCTATATTTGGACAAGTTCGAGCACAGCCATCATCCACAACGCAGCCGGCGACGTGCCGGTGGAGCTGTGCACATTCGCTGCTTCCGCGACGCCCGAGGAGGTGGAGCTGACCTGGAGCACGGCTTCTGAGCAGGACAATCTCGGTTTCAATATCCTGAGAGCGATGGGGATGGGTCAACGGTCGGCAATCAATGTCTCCATGGTACCCGGCGCAGGCACGACGCTCGAACCGATGTTCTACTCCTATGTGGACCGAGACATTGCGGCAGGGCTGACCTACCGCTACTGGCTGGAGCAGGTGGACTTCCAGGGGACAACCGAGATGTTCGGACCGGTGAGTGTCGCCATACCCGCGGCCATGCCGGAGGCAGTGCTTCTTGGCGCATCTCCAGTCCCTGTGGACGACGCCACATCTATCGAGCTGAGCCTCCCCGCTGAAGGGATGGTCTCTCTCTCTGTGTATGACCTTCAGGGACACGCGGTCTCCACGATCTGGGAGGGCAGCGCGGATGCCGGCACGCATACGTTTAATTGGGAGCGTGGCGATGTGGCTCCGGGGACGTACATGTTGCGTGCTGCGACATCGCATGGCGACGCAACCCTCCGAGTGATCCTTCGCTAGCGGATCTTTCTAGGATCAGACGGCCGTCGGGTCTTAGGCCCGACGGCCGTTTTGCATAATGGCTATTCACGCTCATCCGTCAGCAGTCATTGCGAGGAGAACAGCGACGAAGCAATCTCATGCCCTCAACTGAGATCGCCGCGCTGTCGCTCGCGATGACCCCCGGCATGGTCTCAGGCATTGCAAGGAGGGTTCCGAAAGTCTTGCCCACATTTCTCACGGGCTTTCGTCGCGAAGCGGTGTAGTTGGCCGGTGAGAAATGCGGGCTATAGCACTTCCCGGTCTGTCCTGCTTCCAGTCATGAGCCTGCCGAATGGAGCTCAGTCGAAGGGCCTATCCTGAAACAGCGCGGAATTGGGGGTCAGAACAGCGTTCGCAGTTCGCAAGAGGGGAAATAATGGGTCAGGATCGCCCGCCACGGAGAGCCTTGAGCCGCCATTGAGCCTGCGCCTATCTGGCACATGCCCACACCGTGGCCCCAGCCGGCACCATGGAGTATCACCCCGCCTGGCACATCGCGATGGAGCTCTCTATGCTCCACCACGAAGGCGGAGCTCTTGAGGTGGGAATCGGAAAGAACTCGGCGAATGCAGAGTTCCTTGCCTATAGTAAGGTTTCCATGTTGGCCTTTGATCTCCAGAAGCCACATGCGGCCGGATGGGCCACGTTTCAGAGGTGTCAGGCGAAGGATCTGGCCGAGGCCCGCTCCAGTGCGGTGCTCCACCATGGCGGCCAATTCCTCTTGGGTGTAGCGAATAGTCCACCTGAAAAAATTGGTTGTATCCCGGTCCATGGGAAGGCTCAGCGCTCGCCACAGGGCCGGATCATCCACGCGGCAGAATACGTCCGGATTGCCTTTGATCCACTTAGCTGCCTTCTCCTCGGAGTCAAGAGGAAGCGCGAAGCCCTGAGGAGGAGCCTGGGCGTCAATGATGCTCACAAGCCCCGGCGGTGCTGAACCTCCCCAGGCGGTGTGGTACTCTTCTGAGAGCCCTCCGCAGCATTTGGAGAAGCGTGCATCAACCACGTGTTCCTCTGCCCAGAGCACGATGCCTCGCGTGGTTTTCACTGCATCGCGTGCTGCTTGGGAGATCCGCCGGGTGAGTCCATGATATCGTTGACAATGATCGTCAGCGCAGAGATCGAACAGCGCATGATCCTCACGATCCTGCCACTCCCATATGTCGACTCCAGGGGGTTTCTGCTCATGTGGGGCAAGATGATCTCGTGCCAATTGAGCCAGCACCCAGCTTCTGGCTACAACCGCGTGTGCTTTCAGGAATTCCGACGGCGCAAGCGGATTCATCTCCGAGGAGATGACGCTCTCCAGATACTGTTCCAAACCAATACGATTGATCACGGTCAGCATGCCTGCCGACGTCATGCTAAACTCCAGCTCTCCGTTATAGATCAGATCTTCTTTCTGCTGCCAGTGAAAGCCGGTGCCCACGGGCATATCCGTGATGGTGAAAGAGGCTCCCGTTTCAACAGGAGAGAGCACGGCGCCATCCGGAAGTTTGACGGACCAGTCCGTTCCTCGCAGTTCCACGACAGGCCCGTTGCCAAGGGCCACACAGGGGCCAGCCGGAAGCGTTCGCTCATGGACACGGAATTGAGAAGAGAAAACAAGGTGTTGCTGGGGCACATCACTTACGAGCCCGATGCGCAGAACCGGCTCGGAGTCCTTGCTATGCGGGTTAACCAAGATACTGCTCAAGGAGTGCACAAACATCAGTTGGAGGTCTCTGTCCCGAGTCTCGTCGAAGAGCACCTGTCAAAACGCGCGCCCTGGCTTCGGACTCCAATCTGCGTCGGCAGAGCCATGCAAAACTAATTAAGTTCCTGCGCAGGAACTTAATTAGTTTCGTGCAGCACAAATCGCTCGGTGAACGGCAGAATGGGCGACAAAGCTCGAGACGAAATCTGTCGCCCATTCTGCGATGGTCTACAGCTGAGTGTGCAATACTGGGGCTAGCCAAATCTTGCCTCAACTCTGGTGAGCAACATGTGCCATGCCTCATCGGGGAGCGATACTTCCCGGTAGATCGTCTCCATGATGGAGGCGTCGATGCGCTCAAAATCTTCTGCTCTCGGCACCACCACGAGACCCGCCATCTCCACTGAACCGGGGCTCACCACGAGTCTCTGGGGCTCAGGCAGGTAGAAGCACGACGGCCGATGTCGACCACGTGGAAAAAGCGTGGCGAGATTGGTGCTCTTGTCTCGCCAAAGCACAAGGTTGACAGGCGCTTCCTCGCCTGGATCCAACATATCCATGAGTTCGGCAATAATCGGGCTCAATTGTATTGGTTTTCCAGTGCTGATTAAGAAGAACCTGCGCCCAAAAGATTGGAGGGCATAGATATGCTCTCCGGAATCACCGAGAGAGAGTTCGGGCTCCATGCTTTGGATCTGTTCCAGGAGCGGCAGCTCTTCCCTTGCTCCCATCTGGATATGGAGATGAAAGGGCGATGAGGCGCCGCAAGTGGGCCCATTGTAGAGCACCATCATATCCTCGCGAAGCCACTTCAGGAGATCGGCCATATGTG
Organism: Candidatus Fermentibacterota bacterium; assembly: GCA_030620115.1. GTDB lineage: Bacteria > JAFGKV01 > JAFGKV01 > JAFGKV01 > JAFGKV01 > JAUXFG01. The sequence goes on along the minus strand of JAUXFG010000048.1, from coordinate 19,962 downwards.
GGAGGCACGACCTCAATTCTTGGGGAACATGATCTTTGTGCACGCCGACAAGATGGTTGGTGAGGATTGGATTAGGGTTCGGGAAAACAGCGAGGCGCTCCTCAAAGGCTATCCCTTGCTCCTCAGAGGGGAGATTCTCGATGCAGAGCGGGCAGAAACCATGCGGGTCCAGCATGGCGGCGGCATTGTCGTATCTTCCTGAGATCTGGATGAGATCGACCAAGACCTTCTGGTTCCGTGGGTCGGTGAGTTGTTTTTGCCGAGCGCTCTCCAGGTTGGTCAACCCATGCGCCAGGCGAGGCCACTTGTGTCTCTGTTGCGTGATCAGAGTTCTGGTTATGGGGCCAAGGCCATCATCCCACGAATGGCCCAAGGCTTCGGTCGTGATGAGATGATTTTCCCACGTGGTCATGTGTTCAAGACCTGGCGTGCAAGAATCTCGGCTGTTCGCAGGTGATTCTTATAGCGTCCTCTGGCCCTGGATAGTGCGGGAGAGACCCGGTAGTCGGTATTTCCCTCCCATCGCCGGGCAAGATAGAGAATATCGTGCACTCGAGCTACCCGGTACCGTCGGGATATGGCCAAGGCAATTGCATAATCCTCTCCGTAGCTCACGTTGGGCATAGGGAATTGCCGGATGAAGCCTGTGGCAATAAGACGCGGCGCCCCAACCCCTGCAACGCGAAGCAGGTTGTTGTGGCCGTTTGCCTCGGTCCATTCCAGATGTTGCACATCGCCTGGAGGCGTCGGTATTCCCTCCATGTTCACCGTGGTGTAGCTCCCCACCACCATGGCCCACGGCCCAGCCTTTGCGGTCTCGACAAGTCGATGTAGTGATTCCGGGTCCGCATAGACGTCATCCGAATCCAGCTGCACGAGAAAGCCCCCCGCCCACGGCGAGAAGGCGGCCAAGTTCCAGCAGCCGCCGATGCCCAGATCGGTACGTTTTGGGGTGATCAGGTGAAATCTTTTGTCGTGCCGGCCCGCTTTCAGTGCAGTCACTCCCGTGTCATCCGACGAGTGATTCTCCACCACGATGACATTGAAAGTGAAATTCGTGATTTGCGAGAGTGCACTGGCCACGGCATCGGCAATGGTCTGCGCGCGATCCTTGACCGGAATGACTACTGAGGCGTCAATCGGATAGGAGCCCTCATCTTTAAATGGCTCTGTGCGCGGTTCCAGATAAACGTTGATTCGTCGAAGGTGGTCGGTGAATACCTCTTCCAGCTCACCCTGAATGATCTCAGCGCCCTGGCGTACATAAGAAAATATGTCGTCCGTTGGGGCCTGAGATATAGCGCATTGGATTTCGGGGAGATGGAATGAAATCCCACGCCTCATGAGCCCAAGGCGGAGGCCGTAGGCCAGGGCCTCCATTGAGGACACGTGCGCGGGGATTTCATGCAGTGAAGCTCGTGCCGCCGCAGCGTCCACAACCCAGAGTGGTCCCAGATCTGTCTTATCATCAAGACTTCCGGGCAGAAGATCGTCCAGTGGTACATCGCCACGAGGCCCTCGATAGTCTCCATAGGCCAGGGTGGCCTGTGCATCTTGAGCAATCGCGAGAAGGCGTTGCAGGCCATTCTGGCCAAGCGATACGCGACCGGGGCCCCAGACAAGGCCCATGCGACCACTTTCGCGGGCAAAGAGCGCCTTCTGGAGATTCTCTCTGGCGCTCAAGGTTTTGTCGTATTCCATCACTTCCAATCCGGCTCCTCGGATGAGCTGGTCCCCTTTTAATGAGACTTCCTTGTTGAGCCACAGATATTGTCTCGCCATGGTGATCACCCTCTGGTCATGAGATGCGCGAGGAGAAGCCCGAGACCTGTTTCGCGATCAAGAAAAGCCTGGAGCGGCTCCTTGATCACACATCCTTCTCTGCGTGATGCGTGCAGCAATGTCGTGCCTCCGCTGCAAAGGATGCCGACGTGGAACACGTCAAGATCGTTTCTCTCCGATACAAAGCCGATCATGGTGGCATGGGGTGGTATGGCTTCCATGTGCCATGCATGGGCACGGAAGCTCACTTCCTGGGTAGGGATGCCGGGCACAAATGATAACGTCTTCACCGTCACGGTCGAGTCCTCCGCAGGGGTTATGATCTCCATAAGACCTCGGTCTTGGTTTACCCGAAGCCAGGAGAAGAAGTAGTGGAGGCGGGTGTCCCATTGGAGTGTGGGTGATGAGTATCTGAGTCGGATGATGGTCCGTCGCAGCTCCTCCAGGCCGGAGGATAAACCGAATCCCACAGCCGTCTCCAGATAAGTCATACAGTCCATACAATCGAGCCGGATGGCTGGCGATTCCGGTAGTCCTGGTCCTCCAGCTAAAGGGCGATCACCGTATGGCTTGCCGAGGAGGAGCATTGCCGCTTCCTGCAGGCGTTGGTCGGGATCAACCAGATGCGCGATCTTCCGGAGGATGATTTGTGCTTCAGTCATGTGTGTTCTCCAACGAGAGGAGAAAACCAAACAGGTCGGTCACGGTCAACTCCGTTCCTGTGAGCGTGCTCTGGAGGAGGACTCCGTCCCTGCAGGAAGGGCATCCCGAGACAATGAGGGATACTCGTTCTTCTATGATTTCCTTGGCCAGCTTGGTCGCCAAGAGATGCCCGATTTCAGGATGCATGATGCGACCCGTACCAGCCATGCCGCAGCATTGGTCGAACTCAACCACATCGACGCCATGTCGCTTGAGGAGCCGAAGCTGGGCTTCCGTGGCCTCAGGTGTTGCGTGACAAGGAATCTTGAGCCCTATCCTGATTCGTGGATCTTCGCTCTGTGCGACCATATTGGGCAAGAATGGCAGGAGGAACTCGGCTGGGTCGGCTACAGAAAGACTCCTCTCTATATCCGGGTTCTCCTTCAGGCCTTTTCGGAGCGACTCCTGACACGTAGGACAGCTCGAAATCAGCACAAACTCCCGATCTCCCAGGAGTCTTTTCGCCGTGGCAATCGCCCCGGCGAGGTGATGGATGAGCTTGTCTCTTCGGGATCGGGCTTCGTCATATGCACCTGCAGCCTGATAGGGGTAACCGCAGCAGAGGTCGGGCACAAAATCAAGAAATGGTATGCCGGCTCGTTCGAAAAAGAAACGATCCTCGTTCCGAGTCGCCTGCGTCCTTCCCATGGTTCCCACGCACCCCCGGAAGCGAACGGCCAGGGGGTTATGGTCGGCATCGATGAAGGATGATCCGTGGAGAGCCAGGTCATCACCTATGTTGCGGATCGTGGCTGTTTTGGGCGCTGTGTATCGCCTTCCTTCCATGGGGGGCATGGCGGCATAGGCCCACAGCGATCCCCACGAAGGTTTCCGAACCTGTAGGAAGCGTGCGAGCGGGTTGGTAAATCGGGTGAGGAAACCCTGGAACACCATAGGCAAGAAACGTGGCGCTGGCGCCAACAAGAAACGATAGAGGAATCGAGATCGAATAGGAAGCGCCGGCTCTCTACCCAAGAGCTTCCAGAGCTCGGCCTTGAGATCGGAAAGCTGGATGTCCGCGGGGCAAACGTCATCACATCGACCGCATGAGATGCATTGCCGGAGCATGGGTACCGATTCTTCGAGCAGCCTTTTTTGGGCTCCCCTCGAGATCTCCGAGCTCATCAGGAGCTCGAGAAGGAGCACAATATGGCGCTTGCCGAGGATCCATTCCCCATTGGCGCGAGGTTTTCTGGATGTTCTCAGCAAAGCTTGGCTGTCAAGTACCAGGCAGTTCTGGCACGCATTGCAGCGAGTACAAAGCTGCACGAGCTCTGCGGCTCCACGGTTGGCCTTCCCCTTGGACTTGGGAAGCGCCAGAGTACGGGCGGCCAGGCTTCTCGAAAGCCGGGTCGGCAGGAAGAGCGTGTATGGATTGATTAGTCTTCGGGGATCAAGGAGGCGTTTGATCCGGTGCATGCGGGCGAGCTCGGGCCGGGAGAGGAATAACCGGAAGAGAAGGGGTTTGCCTGCGGCGCCATGCTCTCCGGTGAAGGCTGCATGTCGTGTCCCGGTGGCGTCGGGTTTCATGAGCTCCTTCAACATCTTCTCGAGATGTCCCCATGCTTGTTCTGCCTGTTCTTCCACCGCGAGATCGACGCCACCGATATTCCAGTGGATTACGGCCGAGTCCCGGAGGGAGAGGTGGCCGAAGAGGATGGATTCGAATCGTTCGTTCTTAGGTGTTGATTTCTCCGAGAGGAGCCGGATGGCGGATGGCAGTGCCTCCAATCGGATTTCGATGTCGGCCTTGCATTTTGTGGTGAGCTTGGTGGGAAGTGCTTCTCGGGGCTCCTTCAATCTCGATGCCTCAGGCGGCACCTCGCTGGTGGGATAGGGGCCGACCCAAACGGTCCGCACCTGTTCGTGCAAGAACGACTCAATGGCGCGGCGTGCACTCGCAAGCTCCGTCGCGGTATCGGCCTCGAATGTGGCGATGACATAGGCCGGTTCATTTCCTTCGAATAGGTCGGGGTACTCAGGCGCAAGGTAATGGCTGATGGCCGGGTCGGTCAGGAGCTCGAAGTAGACGGGTCTTAGAGCCTCGGGGAGCTTGTGTACGTGCATGGCCAACGGCGGCACCTGCTCGAGTGATGGAAGCCAGATCCCGACGGAAAGACCCAATCCCGGTTGATCCTCCACCTCTAACAGGACACGCGTGATCACGCCCGTAGTGCCTTCTGCCGCCACAAAGAGGCTTGCAGGCAGGATGCCTCCGGATTCGAGCAGAACCTTGAGTTCTTTCAGTTGCGTGCGGGACACACCGGAGAATTTATGAAGCAACGGGAAGGGTTGCTCAGCGAGGCAATGGCGTTCCTGTTCGCTGGTTTCGAATTCGACAAGGCGACCGTCGGGAAGCACCGCTTCTCCGGCCAACAGGATGTCTGCAATGCGTTTGCCGCCGTTGCTTCCTGTGGCCACCACACCGCCTACGGAGGCGCGCGGTGTGTTGGGGGCACAGCGTACCACCATGCCGAGTTTCGAGATCGAATCCACGAGCTCTCCATAAGGAACACCGGCCTCTGCCCATACCGCTCGTCGCGCTCTTCCATGGGGGTGGGGATGAGGTATTGGCTCCCACAGTTTTCTCAGCGCACCGGTCCACAGGGTCACGGCCGGAGCCATGGGCACCACGCCCATGTTGTAGCCCCCACCTGCACCATAGGGAATGATCGGCACGCGGTGTCGGAAGCACCAGCACATGAATTGTCGCAATGAATCCACGCGGGGAGGCGAAACCACGGCCTCGGTGATGAACCCGCGGCGGCCGGTGGAATCCGTGGAAAAGCCCTCTCTCAGGGCGAAGACACAAGAGAGATTCTCGCCGCCGACGATTTGAGCCAAGGTATCGGCATGCCGGCGGAGAAGTTTCCGGATACGCAGTGTCTCGGCCAGGCGTCCGCGCAAAATATCTGCGAGCGCAGGCTCTCTCTCTTCAATCCGCCCAATGGCGGTCCGGACTTCTTCTTTGTCAAGGAGGGCAGGCGTTACCGTATGCGTGCCTTCATGCCCGGATATGGCAATGGAGGGAGGTCCAACAGTTGCCAGGTCAACCGGACTGGAGACCTCTGTTCGAGAGCGCCTGAACACAAATCACCTCCTGCGGAACAGTACGACTCGAACAACTTGCAGTCTAAGCCCGCATTTCTCACCAGCTTTCGGCTACAACCGACGATATGGCATCCCGCATCCGACGCGGGACTTCGTTACGCTCCGTCGGCCTCCTCGGCGTATCGGAGAGGATACGCCTGCGGCGTCCTCGTTCGCAAGCCGAGCCCGAACTTCTCATCAGCTTTCGGCTGCGACATCCGATATGGCTCTGTCTGCTGCGTTACGCTCTGTCGGCTTCCTCGACGTATCGCAGAGGATACGCCTGCGGAAGCCTCGGTCGCAAGCCTTGCAGCCACAACCATCTCTTCTGTCTCGCTACGGAAGCCGGCGAGAAGTCCGAGCTAACATTCAGAACCATCTCGGCCGTTTCGCTTCGAAAGCCGGTGAGAAGTCCGGGCTGACCCGCATTTCTCACCATATGTTCTTTCCATATGCTTGACATTGTCGGTGCGTGCAAGGAGAATATGAAGACTGCAAGATCTCTCGCCGATAGAGCCCTCGGCGATTGGCGCCGCGAGGAAGATGACCGCAGGCGCCGCGCATCTCATCAAGAAGGAGGGAATTCGATTGCAGCGTAGCGAAACTCCGCAGAGAGATATCACGGGCATGGTGCTGATTATTGTGGGCGTCCTTCTCCTCCTCCGGAATCTTGGGGTCGGGCTTGGCATGGGCGAAATCTGGCCATGGTTCATTGTTCTGTTTGGGCTGGCGTTTGGGGCCATGTTCTTGGCAGATCGCAGCCAATACTTCTTGCTTATGCCCACTACGATTCTTGTGATGGCCGGAGTGGTGTTTGGGATTTGCAGCGCTTTTCAGTGGAGCCTCATGGGAGAGCTCTGGCCGCTGTTGGTGATCGCCCCCGGGATCGGATTCCTGTCCATGAGTTACTTTGGTCCCAAAGGAACGAGTTTCATGCTGCCTGGTATTGGCCTGTTGAGCGGGGGCGTTATCATCCTGGTCCGACAGAGTGCATGGTGGAGATTCTGGCCTCTGTTACTGGTCGCGGCGGGATTGGGGATCGTGATAAGAGAGTTGAGGAGGCGGACATGATCCTATTCATGTTCATGATATTGTTCAGTTCGGCGACGTCCGATCTGTTTTCGGAAAAGGACGTGGCTGATGTCTTGTCGCAAGCCTTGTCGAGTCCTCGAATGAGCGTGGATGCGGCAACGGCTTCGGGATTGGTTGGGTACGCATTCCTTGCGGTGGCGGGGCCCGAGGGAAGCACGGCCATGGAACCTTGGCTTCTCGTGCCTCGGCAGGCATGGCTTCTGGAGGCACTGGGTTGGGCTCCCGGTCTCTCTCACAATGGCCAATCCTCTTGGGAGGAGATGAGCCAGAGGCTCAAAGAGGCAAAGGATAGTGGATGGCCTGCACTCTGGGTCTGGGAAGGAAGTGATGGCCGGTGTCATTTTGGGAACGGAGCACAGAGCCCGCCCGTGGAGGACGGATGTTTTGTTATCCTCAAGGCCCAGGGCCCTCGATCGCCTTGGGAGCAACAGCGGCTTGCAGGGCGGGCGATTCTTGAGGTACTCTCCTATGCGCACGCTGCCACTGCTTCTGGCCTTTCTGGCGTCGAAACCATCGATGATCCGTATCTCGCGCAAGGATTTGGTGCATATAAACGGCTATTCGTTGATATCAGAACCGAATCTCCACCGCGTCTTTTTGAGATAGGCGCCATCGTCAATCGGTGGGTGACAAGAAGGATGATGGCTGTCCGTTTTCTCAGATGGGTCGCCGAAACCTCACCTGATCACAAGGATTGCGTATTGCAGGCGGCTGTCCACTTCTCCAGTGAGGCTGACGAGAGTCTCAGGCCACTGGGGGACATGCTCATGGGAGGAGATTGTTCCGAATCCGTACGGCAGAGAGCAGGGCGGCTGATCATGCAGGCTTTGGCATGGCACATCAAGGGCATGCAGCTCCTTGAGCCTATGGCGTTTTCCGAAGCGGGGCTCACTGAGCAGGAGGAATTATTGCTGCATGCGCCGGATGAAGAGCCTGCCACCAGTGAGATGGTGCCGGGCTTGCTGCAACTGGCGGAGCATCGTCTGGCGCCCATCCGGAGAATCGCTTTCAGGAAACTATGCGGTGCCCGACTTCCGTCTGAAGGCATCTCCTTGGCCAAAGCGGCCTTGCGTGATGCCGATCCAATGGTGGCTGAAGCTGCCTTGGCCGTGTTGGAAGCGGCGCGGCCGGCGGAACTCCGTGAAATCCTTGTGCGAGCACTGGACGAGGCGCCGGCTGAGAGACTCCATGGAGACGGCTCCTTCAGGAGGAATCTCGTTCTTGCATTGACCCGAATCAGGGAGGCCGAGGTCCCAGGGCTTCTCGCCACTATTGCCATGCGCCATGACACTCATTTGTGCAAGCCGCGGGCTATTCCCTTCTGGTGTGCTGAAGACATCGTTGCTCTCCTTGGTCAAGCTTCGTGGCCCTATCTCAAATCCATGTTGGAAAGCCCCAATCAATTCTCACGAGAGGCAGGCGCTATCTTCCTGGGACGCCTCGAGGCGCAGGAAACGATGCCTATGTTGCTCCGTTTGGCTGCTGGCGACACTTCGGCTATTGTTCGCTGTGCTGCCCTGGGTGCGGCCGGCGGAATGGGTAGTTCTGAGGCACTGCACACGTTATTTGGACACTTGGACAGCGAGAATGCCGAAATGCGTGTTGCCGCAGTTGCAGGGTTGGTGGAAGCAGGTGACCAGGCAGTCCAAGTCCTCTCGCCGCTGATCCCCACGGCAAACTCCAGGGTCAGGGCTGCCATGAGTGCGGTTCTGGTGCGGATCGATTCTGATCAGGCACGCACCTTGCTAGAACAACTTGTTGAGTCGAAGTAGTCCCGTCTGACATGAGTACCGCACTGACGTGCGGATTTCGTATTGACGGGCTTGCCTGCATTCTTCAGCGGCAGCCGATATGATGATTTGATGCGTGATGAAGGATGCGGTCCGAAATCGTTTCCGAGCACCCAAATCGTGCGTAAGACAGTTGAATCCGCGTCGGAGGCGCAAGGTCTATGACGAAAGACGTTCTCCCCGGCATTTCAAGCGCTCTCCCTCTGTCCAAACGGGCTGACCTCAGGGGGTTGGCTGCGCATTTGGCGGACGCCGCGAGAATCGTGTGGGACGATGTGGCAGGGATGCTCAAGGAGGTCGAGCTACGGCAGGCCAGTGTGGAGGAGCTTTTTGCCAGGCTCCTCACCTCTATGCTTCCGGAAGGGCTGAAGGTGGCGCCGTGCCATGTGTTCAACAGAGATGGCGTGGTCGGTCCCGTGTGTAAGCTTACCCTCTATGATAGTAGTGTCTGGGCGGGGCTTCCCACGGCCCGAGGTACCATTCTTGTTCCTGCCCAGGCTGTCTTTGCTTTTGTGGAGGTCGACCGGGTCCTTACTGCGGGAGCCGTATCCCGTACGGCCGAGCTTTTTGAGAAACTGCGGGTACTATGGAGACCGGGACAGGATCCGCCACTCACCATGCTTCTCTGTTTGGAAGGTGCTTCGGCACTTCATATTCGGGATCAATTGCTTGCCGGGAAGCATTGCCAACTGGATGTACTGGGAATTCTCGACAAATGGCTCATAGTGTTTCAGGCCACCGAGGGTGAACCCGGCCCGCTTGTTCGTTTAGGAAACACCGAGGAGCGATTCCCAAGAATCGACTATGCAGGGCAGCACACACCGATACTCCTTCATCAGCTCCTCCATCAGCAGATCCTGCCTGAGCACCGAGGCGCCGAGCATGATGCGCTTCGTCGAGAGTTGGGCCGCATGGTTGCATCGCTTCTCCCGAAATATGACAAGGCGTACTGCAGGGAGCACAAGGATCGGCTCAGTGCATTGGCCATCGAACGGATGCAAAGGAACCCCACCCCGGAGACAGTGCTTTTCTGTACTGATTTCCTCAACTACCTGGAGTTTCTCGACCGGCACCGGGTAGAGATTCCCCGCGTCTGACCACGGGGATAATCTGCTCTGAATGCTTCAGTATCCATTGCAAAACGACCGCCTCTTCGTGCAATCTGCCAGCCCTCACGGGACGAGAGAGTCGCCGAAGAGCCGTTTGAATTGATGGCTCTGTAGGTTTCTGATCTCTCGCGCTCTCCCAAGCCCCGCGTCGACATGCTTCCGTGCCCGAGCCGGATCCTCCAAGGATCGTAATGCCGCTATCCAGCGTGCAGGCTCGTGTCCTTCAGTGGTCGCCGGGACAATGATGCCTGCGTCCCCCACGACCTCTGGCAGTGCGCCTTGATCTGAGACCAGCACTGGACGTCCATAAGCCATGGACTCGAGAGCCACTCTCCCGAATCCTTCGGGAAGCCGGGAGGGAACCACCACTACGGCGGTTGTTCCAAGGAGCTTCTCAGGGGAGAGAGAGAACGGAACCAACTCGACATTAGGCGGGCATCTCGTCGCCTGTTCCTCCCACCCCAATACGGCCCTGAATCCTCGATGGGGCAAGCCAGAAGCCACACTTTGGAATAGATCATAGCCTTTGCCGCGGCTTGTACCAAATAGAGTCACGGTATTCGCGGAGGGCGAAGAGTGCTCTCCGATCTCCATATTCACGAGAGGATAGAGAATCTCAGAATCCAACCCCACTATGTCTCGCGTCTTTCCTTGGAGAAATCTCGATGAGGCGATCAAGGTCCAGTTGGGTGAAAAGAAGTGCGCCAGGGATTCGGGTTTCAAGAGCCGTCTTGCAGAGTTGAGGCTCTCGAGGTCTTGCACGAATATACCGCCCCGCCCGGGCCAAAAGGCCGCGAGAATGGGAAGGAACAGCGTATCCTTCGCCGAAGCGAGGATCATTTTGGGCTCCAACTCATCAAGCCACGAACCAAGCCACATACCGGGGTGCGAGGCGACCCGAAGGGCTTCCACGCGTACACCGTCAGCAAAATACACCACACCCTTTACTGTACTTGAGATTAATTCCAGCTCGAAGCTTTCAATGATCTCGAGAAAAGAGCGGTAGGCGGCTTCGGGAAGACCAGGAGGAATGGCGTACCGCATGGTCACGTCGTGCCCGGCCCTGGCCAGGGCGCTCAGCACGGCGATCTGACTGCGTTCTCCGCCTGTGGCGAACGCCCAGAGGAAGTACGATTTCACGAAGGCGATTTTCATTGTGTTCCTTGGAACCTCGTCCTCGGGCTACTCAATTCGCGGCTATCCTCAAATGCACCGTCTTTTGGGCAAGGACCATTCACTTCTCGTTTCGAGCATGGGGCGGATGAGAGGGCTTCTTCCTCTGATCATCAGAGCTTGAGACGAGCTTGAGGAGGCCCTTTGCAAGGTGCGGATTCACCACTGCAGCCACAGCCACGGGACCCCTCCCAAGCCTTCTGCCGAGATCATCGGCATGTTCAACCTCCAGTATGTCGATGTCGCGCGTGGGGAGGCTGATGGCTCGTAGGGTTCGCGGCGAGGCATCACGAGCAATCACTACAAGCCGGCATTGTCTCATCCGCAATGCCCCTAACGTGGCTCGTAGGCCGATCAGTATGCCGCCGGACTTCCGGCCTATGGAAAGGAGCCCACCAATTCGATCAGAGAGAATCTCTTGTGTCGTGATCATTCTCCACCTCCATCACGCGTACTCTGCTTCGCGGGGAAGATACCACCTGCCCGGAGAATTCACGAGTCCGGCTTCGAGAGAAGTTCCGCGACTCTTGTGCGTGATAGGCGCAGAGAAACGCCCTGCGACGCGTGCTGTGGATGGTCGCGAGAGAGCGGCCGGCGTTGCTCCTAACCGAGCACTAAAAAACCACACAAATATACTTGACAAGGAGTACTCCAACTACTACAATGGGGGCGAATCACGATGCGAGACCTACCCCCGCAAAGTGCCGATGCCTCAGCCACAAAATCGCATCGTGTTTCAAGCCGTTAATTCGGCTTTCTTTCGGGCCGGCTGGACCCCAAGCCCAGCCGGCCCCCCTCCTTTTTTGGCCCCTTTGAATTGACCCCATCCGCCGGAAGCTCTAGATTAGCGAGTTCTTGAAGGTTCTTGAAGATAAATCCTCACTCTCACCCTGAGGGTTCGCGCAAGAATAAGTTCGCAGTTATGGCGCACAGATTTGCCGTAGATTTGGTCTTTCCGAGGGAGCGAAATCGGCTTGCCACGGCGGAGCCTTGGCGTAGACGGGAGGCGTAGTCTAAGCTACGTCGAGGATTTCGCGATCGAGGCGAGGCAAACAGATGCGGCAAAGATGGGATGCAAGAATGTGAAGTTATTTCTGCGCGAGCCCTTGGTCACGAGTATAAGGAGCTGGACCATGCCGGATGATGTAAAACAAGATCGCGAGATCGCCACAGATAGAATCGAAGTTACGGTTCCCGCTGCGTCACTCGTGATACGCCATGCACGGTGCTCTCATGGTTGTCTCCTCATGGAGCCCGAAGTCCCCATCAATGGCCACCCCTCGATTCACGTGAAGGCGCGTTTGGGAGATAAGAAGTGGAATCTGTACTTGGATGCGACTTATGGGAGTTTCGACATTCAGTCAGAGGAGGAGATCGACCAAGGTGCGGTGATTCCATTCTTTTGTCCACACTGTGGGGTTTCACTCCAGCATGAAGATGAGATGTGCCAAAGCTGTTCCGCCCCATTGTTCCTCATGCATCTTCCCCATGGAGGGAGCGTAGAGGGCTGCACCCGGAGGGGATGTTTCTCCCATCGCCTTGAGATTATCGATTTCGAAGCGCAGCTCCTCCGTCTCTACGAAGAGACACAGATGGACGCATTCCTCTAGCCCGAAACTTCAACTACGAACCTCTCCATCCAGTGTCGAGAGGTGTCCTAAAAGAGACAAACATTCAACATCGAACATCGAACGTCCAACGCCGAAGTGGAAGAGATTAGAAGGTGGATGCGGGTGCTTCCTTCCCATGGTTCGACGTTCGATGTTGAATGTTCGATGTTGGACGTTTCCGCTGGCCTATCCCGCCTATCCGTAGCCATTCACGGGTTTGGAGGTTCAGAGGTTCATAGGTTGCCAGGAATCAGCACACATTCACTGGTTTCAGTATTCAGGATTCCGGAGAGACGAAGTCCCATAGTTTGACCTTATCCGTCTCGGCATGCCGTGATGGAGCTGCATCTCTTCTGACTGAACCATGAACCTTTGAACCCCTGAACGGTTACAACCCATGTTTCTCGTCGGCAGTCCGGATTCATAATCAAATTCCCCAACCCTGTTCGACGCCGGTGATTCCAGGCCCGTTGGTCCAACTGCTTTGACAAGGTAGTACCAGTTTTCCACGGGATCTCCCACAGTGCTGGGATCGCGCAAGCTGAACTGCTGAAGCGGATAGAGCGTTAGCCTGGCCTCAATGGATGGCGCAAACCAAGCCTTGTTCCCCCGGTACACATAATAACCTGTGGCGCCCGGGCTTGCGCTCCATGTCAGTATCACATCAGCCTCGTCTACGGCAAGAGTGAGCCGCACCGGAGGAGGGATCTCACTCTGTGAATCTCTCAGCAGGAGGATGGCGTCGTGGCCCTGGAGCGTGAGGGTCGTCACCATCAGGCCGTCATTGTGTAAAGGATCTTGCTGCCCCAGGAATCGGAACAGCGTATCCCCGAGGTCCACGGTCTGTGGCGCCCCGGCGGGGTTTATCACCACGGCCCCGTTCTCGAAATCGCGACGCCACATGCCACCGCCACCACGGGCGACGAGGATATCGTCCACGGCGTATTCGCCGGTGTACTTCAAGCCAAATACGAGGTAGTAATCGTCGTACGATTCCAGGGTGAACGTCACGCTCACGCTATCGAGATCACCGCTTGTCCCACGCCAGCTATGGTGGCCGACGTCCGAGGGGACTCCTCCCGTGACGGAGCGCGCGAAGAAGTAGAAGTACCCGCTGGGACAGGATGGTTGCAGAACCATATACTTGAAGATCACCGTGTACGTCGAATCACCCTGGAGCGGCAAGAGCGCTGTGCGGGAATGAGCGAACTCGTTCCACTCCTGGCCCATGCTGTCATTCCCGCCCTTCAGGGAGTATTGGCCGCTGATGACCTCGTCTGGATCATTGGTGATCTCCGCCCACATGGGGCTCCATTGATTGAGATTGTAGTTGCCGGGCGTGCCGTCCTCAAAATCATCCAAGGCCTCTGTGGCGCCCGGGTCGGTCAGGCGGTAGGGTGTCGAAGTGGGATAGCCCATATCAAGATTGTACTCATCGTACCACCATGGATTGCCCCACCATGTGGTGCCGAAGTCATACACTGAGACGCCGTCTGAAAGCATGGTGGTTCCCAGACCGAATCGCATACGCTGGTATCTGGTCTTGACCCATTCCAGTGAATCAGGTGGGATCGAATTCCACGGTTCAAGCCCGTATCGCCAGAGGAGCTCCAGCGGGGCCTGATTGCAGACGATGGGGATATTGTACGGTTCGCGATGTACATCCTCCCACGCGGAGTACTCCTCGAAGAACGGCATCCAGCTTCCCCCCTCGTCCATGATATACGCGAGCCCCATCTCGAAGAGCCTGCCATTGATATACGGGCCGAAGTGGAGGGGGGTATCATTGCCGCAGATGACCTCGTTGGGCAGTTCCTCTCGCAGGAGCTGGAGGTAGTACTCCATCCCCAGGGACCAGAGGCTGTCGAGCACTACGGGATTGTCGACGTATCCATCCTGATCAGCATCGATATCCTCGGATATGTGCGTGATGAAGTCATGGATACGGTCGAAGTAGATCCCGTCGAACCGTAGCTTGGTTTTGCGCCACTCGGTCGCGTTATAGTCAACGAGCCATGCCACGCAGGAAGAATCGGTGAGGTTGTAGAACGGGTGGCCCCAGTATGACTCCAGAATGACCGTTCCAGATGGGTCGCGCAGCACCCAGTTGAAATGAGGATCGCTTGGGTCGGTGATGGCAGCCCACTCGTCCATGGGGGGGCCGCCGTACGAGAGGTACCCGGTGGTGAGGATCTTCAGATCGGGGTTGAGTGCGCGGAGGGTTCGCTGGATTTCGTGTGTGAAGTTGCCCAGTGACCAGGTGATGATGAGGTCGTATCGGCTGAAGAAACTCGTACCAAGGGAGGGATCATAGTCACCCCAGAGAAGCGCGACCCGGGGATAGGTGGGGTTGTAGTCTCTAAGTTGGCGGTACCCGGTGCCTGCTTCCACCAAATCGGGATCGATATCCCCGGCGAGGCTTGAGCACCGCACCGCGATTTCATGGTACTCGTCCGTGGGATCCACGAGCCAAAAGGCGGTATGTGTCAGGCCGTCCGGCGTTTGGAGCGTTGTCTCCATCTCGGCGTAGAGCACGTACTGCTCCGATGCCCGGCAATCACAGGGAATGCTGGTCCTTACTTCCAGCGGGATGCATGCTTGGTCGTACGCCGCGAGTCTTACCGGCGGATAGAGCGATTCCACAAGGGCCGGGCGTAGCGTATCCGGATCGCTGCTCGTCCATTGGCTCCACGCGCCTGTGTCATCCGCCACACGGAGTGCGACCTGAACGATGGTTCCCTCGGGGATGTCGGTGCTGTCGAGCAGGACTGAACACTGGGTCGGAGGAGCGCGACATGTGGCGGCCCACGCCATCTCGGCATCCGTGGGGAGTCTCATCCAGAGACGCACGGCGTCCATATCGGCCAGCGTTGCCTGATTTCCCCATGGGACGTTCCCGATGTGCACTTCTGCGCTCAATCCCGTCACGCCGCGCCAGTTTCTGTTCCGCCCTACGACTAAGCCGTCGAGCCAGACCACCGCCGTGGAGTCAACCGCATTCCAGCCATACGCGAAATGATGCCAATCACCAGCCTCCAGAGACAAGGTGCCGGTCCACACACCGTCATACTGGCCGCCTGAGTAGCTGGTGCCGTAGATCGTCCCCACCTGTGTTTCGATGTAGATATCGTCACTCGTGGTGGTTTCCAGCCAGAAGAATGTGTTCCAATGGGCGTACGAGCTATCGGAGAGGTCTTCATGCAAACGGAACCAGAAATCCACACCGCCATCCGCGGGATTGCTGAGTGGTCCCCCGTCGAAACGAAGCTGGTGCCCGCCGGCAAAGTGGAAGGCGCCGTTCCAGACGCCGTCGATGTAGCTCAAAGAGCTTGAGTCTGCCGGAACATGGAAGCCATCCGCCAGTGCCGTCCAGTCGGCATTGAGCACGAGGCCGGCGGGTAAATCACCCAGGTCTCCAGGAATACCGTTCAAAAAGAATTGGTACTCCCCCTGAGCCCAGGGATCCCCATCGCTATCCACGTATTGTGCGCTCCCGCTGATGGGAAGGTCGACAAATAGCGGATCAGGCCAGAGCTCGAGGTCATCGAGGCTAGGCGGAGTGGCCAATAGCGGAGAAAGAACCACCAGCAATACGAGGCCAGCATAAATACATCTTCTCACGACAAATCCCTCCATCCCAGAGCTGACTATTGGATATACATGACGCCATGGCTATTCTTTTGCCTCCACAACATCTTCGGAATCGGAATCGGAATCAGCATCGCTATCGAAATCAGCTACGCCTTAGCTCTCGCCTTCATCAGCCATCCGGATTCTCGTCACTGGGGGCCATGTGATTACACCTCAATTCGATGACGATTCCGATCGCGATGCCGATCCCGATTCGGGGCCTCTTGCCCATCAGGTCCACAAGTAGAACCACAGAGCTGAGGATGGACTAAGTTCGCGATGAAGCGAGGGTTATTGCTCCAATGCTTGGCGTGCGAGGGCGGTTCTTGGAATCAGCCGGATGGGCAGAGAATAACTCTGTTCTTGCCTTCCTTCTTTGCAATCAAGAGGGCGCGATCCGCATCTCTGATGAAGGTTTCCCTTGTCAATTCGTTCCGAAACTCACAGACACCTATGCTGGCAGTGATTCCTATCTCTTTTCTTCCAATCAAGACTCTGTGGGCTGCGATTTTCTGCACGATTCTTCTTGCTACTACGCCTGCCTGAGCAAGGGACGTGGAGGGCAAGATGATAGTGAACTCCTCGCCTCCATATCTGCACGCGATGTCAGCCTTCCGTGCCTCTTTTCGTATCAGCAAACCCATGTCCCTCAACACGATATCGCCAATCTGATGACCGAACTGATCATTGAGCATCTTGAAGTCGTCAAGATCTATGAATGCGAGGGAGAGTGGGAGCTCATAGCGGCGGGACCTGCCGATCTCTCTTTCCAATGCCTCCTGAAAGAATCGATGAACGTAGAGGCCAGTCAGTCCATCGTTTATGGAAAGCTCCAGGATCTTATGATACTTCTCGGAGTTCACGATTGCAGTCGAGAGATGACTGCAGAAGCTGGTTGCGAGGTAGAATTCCTCTTGCGTGAAGTTGCTATGGTCGAGCTTATCCGTTAGATTGAGAATTCCGATGGTCCGCCCCTCATGCTGAATCAGCATATTAAGAAATGATCTTGTTTCATATCGAGGTCGGTTGGGGATATGGAGTTCTTTTTCGATGTCCTTCACGTGGATTGAGTGCTGAAGCTTGATTACGCGTGCCATGAGGATATTTTCACGCGTATCCAGTGAGAGTCGCCGTTGCTGGTCTATATCAGGTAGGTTATGCACCATCAATCGTAGCTGACCCTTTGAAGGATAATAGAAGAATATCGAAGAAAGCCGACAACGTATTGCAATTGGCAGCTTGCCAATAACTATTTGAAGCAATTTATTCAGGTCAAATGTAGAATTGATTTCACGACTCAGTTTATTCAATTCGAGTAATAAATTATGAGCACTGCTCTTCTGTCTGAATAATTCAGCATTCATCATCGTATAGGCTACCTGATCCGCTATCGCCGCGAATATCTCGATATCTGTTTCATCAAACTGGTTCAGCTTTGTGCTTTCTAAATTGAGAACACCCAAGACGTTATCGTTCAATTTGATAGGGATGGCGAGTTCCGATTTCGTGTTTAGGAGAATATCTCGATATTCCTTTGCTTTTGATGGATCGTTGCACATGTAATATTTCCCTGAGCGAGCAACATAGCCAACGATCCCTTCATTCAGCGAGATCTTGTCTCCAACTTTCAAGGTTTCCATCGGTTCACCTGCAAATGAAACCAATTCGAGTTGTTGGGAGACACCCTCATAGGTCAAGATCCCGACTTGGTAGAACCCGAATATCTCATGAATGAGAGCGGCGATATCATCAAGAAACGATTTCAGCTCGAAGTTCTGAATGGTGACCTTGCTGATTCTGTTGATAATTGCCATATGTCTTGTCTTTTTATTTGCTTTGGCATATGTAACAGCATCTTCAATAATTGACGAGAGTTGATCAGCGATGGCATCCATGATATGAATGTCTTTGATATCAAAAGCATTGACAGTCGTACTTGCGATATATATGACAGCAATGCATGTATCCTTGATTGATATAGGAATAGCCATCTCAGATCGTATTTCCTTCGAAATAACATCAAATTGGCTATCAGACACACAATTGATTATTGCTTTCTCATTGCTCCCAAAAACCGATTGGATGATATGATTGGCGCTACTGTTGAGCATGTCAGAGCGAATTCGAAGCTTCTCTATACCAGCCTCAGCCATGAGCTTGATATCTTTTGTATCCTCTTGCCGAGTAAAGATCAGGATTTTGTAGTAGCCAAGGAACTCGACCATGGATTGTGCCACGATTTGGAGCAATCGATTAAGGTCCAAGCTCACTGAGATCCGTTTTCGGATCTCATTCATCACCACCAACTGGCTGACTTTTTTCTTCTCCCTCTCGAAAACTAGGGCATTGTGGAGTGCCATTGAGAGGTGTGAACAGAAGATGCGCATCACCTCGAAATCATCGGGACTGAACGAATACTCTTCCTTGCTCTCTACGTCCAAAACCCCAATCAGTTGGTCCTTGACGATGAGAGGAATGGCAATTTCGGATTTGGCTCCTTCGATACCAGGTATATAGCGACTGTCCTCGGCAATATTGGGGACATAGAGCGGCTCTCTGTTCTTTGCCGCAGCTCCGGTAATGCCTCTCCCGCCAATCGAGGTCCTGAAATTCTTTATCATTTCTTCCTTGTATCCAACTGCCGCCCCTATGTATAATTCCTCAGATTTCTCGTCGTACAATAAGATGGCGGAATTGTCCAAATTGAACGTGTTTTGCATTATATCCAATACGGTCTTAAGCAGCTTATTGAAATCGAGGAGTGTGAGGATGGATTCATTTAATTTGTGTATCGCCTCGAGTTTCTCAAATCGTTTAGGCATCACGGTACTCTTCTTGTGGAGGAATCGTTTGTGGCCCTGAACGCGCGGTAGATCGGGAAACGATGATGATTCACTGTCGTGAGATCGAATGCATGCGCAATGAGGTGAAACGGAGCGGACCAGGGGGCTTCCTTTGGCATGTGTAGGTATGTGTCGGTATCAAGTGCCGAAAGATCCATACGTCACTGCCTCCATGAACGAGAGCGAGATCCGATCATGACCGTGCCATACACGCTTCCGTTGCTCTCCGGACCAAGGGTCCGCGCAGGAATAACTTCACATCTTGACATCCCATCTTCGCCCCATCGATCGGCCTCGCCTCGATCGCGTAATCCTCGACGTAGCTTAAGCTACGCCGCCGGTTCCACTCCCTCGGGGAGACCAATTCTAAGGCAAATCTGTGCGTCAAGATTGCAAACTTGTTCCTGCACGAACCCTAAGTAACAGATTTTTCGCTCCAGTCAAGTCCTAGAGAACCTATCTCTTGTCCATCTCATTCTTGGGCCGTTCTTTGATCGTGAATTTGTCGAGATGGCTCCGAGGGACTGTCCGGGGCAGACCCTGTTGAGATCTTCACTCAATCCCGCGGAGGTTCGGCGATGTCGAAGGACGAGGATCGTTCGTTTCTGTCACAAGCTTATCTCATTGTCGCAGGCATCCGTGTGTTCACTCATCGGGAAGGCAAGCCGCCATCTGCGGAAGAGCTTGCCGAGTTTTTGAAAACTAGCACAGAGCTCATCTATCACATGGCGAATCGTCTGGAAAGGGAGGGGATCTTACGTTCGGTCAAGACCAGCTTCGAAACAAAGTACTACCTGAAAGCACCCCACAAGCTCAAGGATTTGCCCGAGGAGGCCATACCTGATCTCGATGAGGAAATACAGAAGGTGCGGGCTCGAAAGAAGAAGGAACAGAAGAAGCTGGATGCAACCTTTGCTGCCAAAGAGATCAGGCATAGGCAGAAGGAGCGAATGGCCGAGCTCGAGAAAAAGATGAAAAAGGGATTGAGCCGACCGAAGAGTCCGTGGGCTGACTGATTCGGATCTCCCACCACTCCCTCGTCCTGAAACTATCCGTCGAATCGGTTCTTCACAAGCGACTCGACCAGTCCCTCCCTTGGGATGAATGGTAGGGTGATGTGGCCACTGCCTTCGCGTTTTTT
>JAUXFG010000183.1 GCA_030620115.1 Candidatus Fermentibacterota bacterium | reverse complement strand
AACTTCCCCTCCTCCCCCAAAACATCATCGGGGGCTTCATCGGGAAACTCGTCGGTTCCCTCCGTCCCCCCTCCTTCCTGCTCATCAGCTCAACAGCTTATCAGCATAATGGATCCATCAGCGTTTGATGCTAATGATTCCTCGATCGAGCTCTCAACCCCCAACCACATGGATATCGCATCTCTGGAGGGACGCGCTCCGGCGCATCCGCGGTATTGGCTCAAACGGCGGCCATGACGGAGCATGGCCCTCCTGAGGGAATGTGTACATTCTGTCCCATGTAGGAGCATCCGCCAGCTGGCGGACCGTGCCCACCGGAGGCGAACCCCGAGGCGTATAGTCTGGCACTCAAGGCTGCGGGCGAGCAGGAGGCTATTAGAACTTGAGGATAGCTCCCTGGTGGATCTCTTTGCTCGTTTTATCCTGGGCCATGGCGATCAATTCACATTCCCGGCCTCGCCACGAGTTCGGCACAAGGAAGTCATAGGTTCTTTGCGCATCTTCGCCTGGAGCCAAGGAAAGTGGAGCCCCCTGGCTCCCCGCCACGTGCTGCAGCACCGTGAAGTAGAGGTGATCAAATCCCTGCCAGGAGTAACTGGAGTCAGTGCCGGTCAGATAGACCAGAAGATTGAAGTCCACCGTGCTGTCTGAGATATTCCCCAGACCAGCGGTCACCTGCCCCAGTCCGGTAGCCGCCTCATACTGATCCAAGACCAGCTCTATAGAGAGTGAGGGGGGCACAAGCACGCGCTCATCATAGTATGACGTGTAGTCAACAGGATTCCCATCATTCCCGCCCAAATGCTGGAGAACACCGTCAATACGCACATCCGGGACACTGGAAACATCATAGTATGCCGCCCTATCGCTGTTCTCTGCAATATCGAAGTCGTCCTGAATATGAAACGCCACCGCCGCCAACCGATCTTCCCCTACCACTGCCCTCAACTCATGCAGCCCCCGCATGGCGTCGGGACAATGTGTGCACCACGTACCCGTGAATTCCTCGGCAACCACCACGCGGGTAACGGTGACTGACGTGGTCACGGTCAGTTGAACCGTAACCGTGATGAATGGGACGACTGGATCATCCGTGGCAATGGTGAGGGCACCTGAATACTGGCCCTCGGCAAGGTCTTCCGCCGTCACTGTCAATACGATCTGTCTCTGTTCACCGGGCTGGAGCGTGAATGCAGTTGGCTCGGCACTGGCCCACTGGCAGCTCGGCTGAATCCCGGTGATCTGTCTCGCCACGGTCCCAGGATTCTCTGCGGTCAATTCCTGTTGCGTGTTCCCCCCCGGTTCGAGGGTGAGGGTCACCTGGAGGGGAGTTATGGTGATTGGTGAGTAGGTCCCGTGCAAGACAGTCACTTCCACCGGAATCAATACATTCTTATGATCGGGGTCATTTGTCGAGAATGTGAGCTTGGCAGAGTAAAAGCCTTCCGACAGAAAGAGAGGATTTGCAGTGATCAGGAGCGTCTTGCTGTGGCCGGCATCGATCTGAAAACTCGTATCGGATACGCTGATCCAATCAAGATCGATGGCGATACCGATGATCTCCAGAACTCCCTCTCCTTCATTCACCATGCGCAACGATTCAGTTGTCTCTTCATACTGCGCCACGGAAAGCTGAACCGCCGTTCGTTCAAGATAGAGACGAGGTGGCGTGACACCGGATGTGTCATCACCACATGCGGTCATGAGCGCAAAGATGACAATAATAGGAAGAACCAGACGGATCATTATGCTCTCCTCATCTGATCGACATGGATCGGTACTAGTGCCGATGCATCGATACCAACCAATGGCACGTCGCCTTTGGCTTTCTCCGCTTCGGGCCTCATCTGTGGGAACAAGATAACATCCTGGATGCTCTGTTGATCAGTCAGCAGCATGACCAATCGATCCACCCCAAGACCCAACCCGCCGGCCGGCGGCATGCCATACTCCAAGGCCCTCAGAAAGTCTTCGTCCACCAGGTGCTCTTCGAATGTCTCGTTCCGGCGCTGTCTGAGCAACCTTTCCCGTTGTTTCACAGGGTCGTTCAATTCCGAATAGCCGTTCACCAGCTCCCGGCCCGCCACGAACAACTCGAATCGTGAAGCACGTTCCGGATCGTCCTCACCGGACTTTGCCAGCGGAGACATGTCGAGGGGATGCCCCGTGACAAACGTGGGCTGAACCAGTTCGGGCTCCACGGCCACGGAAAAGAGCCGGTCGATAAACCAGGTACGGTCTGCCTTTTCCGGGATCTCTTCCACACCGCGAACATGGCAGGCATGGGCGAGATCGTCAAGCGGCGCTGTCATCGGATCGAGCGAAAGCCTCTCACTCAGCGTCGGGATCATGGATAAACATTCAAACTGCGCGCCAAGATCTATCGGCGTACCCTGGTATTCGATGTCTAGCCGGCCGCAGGCCGCCAACGCAGCCGCGCGGATGAGATCCTCTGTCAGCGACATCATGCCTTCCGAGTCGCTGAAGGCCTCATACGCTTCCAAGAGCGTGAACTCGGGATTATGGAGACGATCCATCCCCTCATTTCGGAAGCACTTCCCGATCTCAAAGACCCGGCGCAGTCCCCCTACCAAAAGCCTTTTCAGATGAAGCTCCAAAGCGATTCGGAGATAGAGAGTGCTGTCGAGCACATGATGGTGAGTGACGAATGGCCGTGCCGCTGCGCCGCCGTACAGTGGCTGCAATGCCGGTGTCTCCACTTCGAGGAAACCCCTTTGCTGGAGCAGTTCGCGGAGTGAATCGATCACTGTAGCGCGCTTTCTGAAAACCTGCTTCACGGAGGGATTGACCATGAGATCCACATACCGCTGTCGATACCGAATCTCGGGATCGGCGATGCCTTTCCATTTGTCGGGAAAGGGCCGGAGACTCTTTGAGAGAAGCACAAGCTCTCTCACATCCACACTGATTTCTCCTCGTCGAGTCCTGACCACCGGTCCACGAGCCCATACCCAATCACCCAAGTCAAGTCCATTGAACAGATCCATACCCTCCGGGCCAATCTCCTGAGACCTCATGAAGAGCTGGATCTTCCCCGTTTCGTCCTGAATATCTCCAAAAGCCACCTTGCCATGTGCTCTTCGTCCGGTCAACCGCCCGGCCACACCTACCACATCGTCCAAAGGATTCTCTTCGAACCGCGTCTTCACCTCGGCAATCGCTCTTGTTTCAGGGGTCCGAATCGGATACGGCTCTATGCCTTGCTCCCGAAGGTTCTGAGCCTTTTTGATGTTCGCGGAGATGGTTTCTTCGAGTCCCATGAATCGTTCCCTTAATACCACCGGAACATGTGGACCGCGAGCATCATACCCAGAACACTCGTCACCGTGACCTTGATCCTCAACCCGATGGAGAATGCCAGAATCCCTACATCGACATGGAGCCGGTTGAACCCGGGGCGGACTCCAGTGACGAAGAAATCACGAATCACACCCTTTGGAAGGATGACGCCAAGCAATTCACCGAAGAGGCTGCCGAGCACGCAACCAACGACGAGCATCACAATGAGGATTCCTATGGGGCGCGAACGAATACTCATGATTATCACCTCTCCCGTTTGACCACATAATCGGCAATCAGCTCAAGTGAACTCCGAGATTCGGATTCCGGTAGTTCCGAAAGGCATGACTTGGCATCCTGTGTCAGTGACAATGCCCTGTCTCGTGCGTAGTGCAGACCACCATGAATGCCTACAAACTCGGCAACCTCTGTACCGGAAAGCTCCCCGCTGCGCAGTAGTTGGATCTGCTCCTTCAGGAAATCACCATCCCTGCCGGAAGATTGCAGGGCCGCGATGAGAGGGAGTGTCATCTTTCCCTCCCTCAGATCGGTCAACGTCTCCTTCCCCAATCGATCGGCATTTGCTGAATAGTCAAGCATGTCATCCACGATCTGGAACGCCATCCCAAGCTTCTCTCCATACTGGCGGATAGCTTGGCATTCGGCTTCGTCCAGTCTTCCCAGTATCGCGCCGACATGACAGCATGCTCCCATGAAGGCAGCCGTCTTTGACCAGATCAACTCCAAGTAGGTGGACTCTTCAATGAGATTGTCACGAAATAGAAACTCGCGCAACTCACCGCGAGACATAGTATGCGATGCGCGTGCAAGAAGAACGGTGACCTGATCCTCACCCAACTCAGTGAGTAGCTCGAACGCACGTAAATAGAGCGTGTCCCCCAGCATGGTGGCGACCTGGTGATTCCACTCGACGTTCACCGTCGATCGCCCCCGCCGCAACTGTGCCTCGTCAATGCTGTCATCATGAATCAATGTCGCAGTATGGATGAGTTCCACCACCGCGGCAACTCTGGGCGCCATACCGTGAGACTGTGCTCTGAGCCTTGCCGAAAGCAGCAGTATGGTTGGCCGCAACCGCTTCCCCGAAACGCTGAGAACGTGATCGCCCAGTGAGCGCAGCGTACCTTGGAATTCCGCTCGTACTTGTGCGAGGACGTTGTCCGTCAACACGAGTTCCCTCTTGACGAGAGCTTGCGCATTTTCGAGCAGTTCCATTGATCTCACGTTTTCCTCCGCCTGGGCTGAGCCGCAGCACTCACAAAGATACCAACTTCGTACAGCACAACAAGGGGAACTGCGAGCATTATCTGAGTGAACATATCGGGTGGGGTGATGGTTGCCGCCATGACGAATATCAACACGATGGCGTACCGCCGTTTTGCCCGAAGCAGCTTTGGGGTCACCACGCCGAGCTTACTGAGGAAAAATATCGCCACAGGGAGCTCAAACACGATGGCGAATGCGAGCATAAGCTTCAGGATGAACGCGACATATTTCGAAACGCTCCACACATTCTTTATCTCGGGCGTGGCAAACCCCTCCAAGACCCGCAACGAAGCGGGACCCACCACAAGAAAAGAAAAAATGCCGCCACACATAAAACAGAGGGTTGAAGAAACAATCAGACCCGAGGCGATACGTTTCTCGTTCTGCAGGAGCCCCGGAGCGACAAATCGCCATCCCTGATAGAGAATCACCGGAAGTGCGATCACCAAACCGGCGACCACGGAGATCTTGATCCGCACGGTCAGGGTCTCCAGGGGACTGATGGCCTGGAGCTGCCCCGCTGCCCTCACCAAGATGGTGAGCAATCTCCCTGAGACGACATAGGAACCAAGTGCTGCAAGAAAAAGCGTACCCAAACTCCACAGAATCCGACGGCGGAATTCCTCCAAGTGATCGAGAAACGGCATCTCGGAGCGGGCGCCATCGGCATCCGCGCCTCGTGCGCCCGGTGGATCCCGTCTATCGCTCAATTCGGGTGCTCAGTGAAACGAAGCCATATCTCACGTTGACGTGGCCCATCGAACTCACAGAAGAATACTCTCTGCCATCTCCCAAGGACCAATCTCCCCGCATCCACTGGAATCGAAAGACTCACGCCCACAAGAGTACTTTTCATGTGCGCGTCAGAATTGCCTTCAGCATGAGTGTAGCGCGGCGACGCAGGCGCCAGGTCATTCAATACCCCGAGGATGTCGTGCGCCACCGCGGCATCCGCACCCTCGTTGATGGTCAAACCAGCGGTAGTGTGGGGACAGAAGAGATGGCAGAACCCATCATGAAACCCCTCCTGATGAATCCGTGCTTCAATGAGAGAGGTGACATCGGTCATGGCGATTCGGCTCGTGGTTCTCATCGTACATGTATGCCGGGCATATGTTGACATCACATTCACTCCATCGTTGACACGGAAATCCCCCGGGGATCCCCTCGGTAATGATCCCACCCAACAGGATCCCCAAAGCATGCGCTTCTCTCCAATCCTGGTTCACCGGTCGCGCAATACCCAATCCTGGTGAGGTGAACACCGAACTCACCCTGCTCCGCCATCCGAAGAAGCCTTGCCTCATGTTCGGGCCTGATGGTGAAGATAAGCTCATAATCCTCTGAAGGGCCAAGGATGCACCTCATAGGATCCAATCCCAGAGAGAGCGCCGCGCTCTCCAGCCCCTGCCCCAGGGGGACTAGCTCTTCTTCAAGCCGTATTCGAACCGCGCTGGCCAATGCTAGACGATTTAGATCGCATGCAAGTCCGTCGGAGATATCGATCATAGCCGTAGCAAGCATCTTGCGAGCGAGTTTCCGTCCTAAGGAGATCCGTGGTTCAGGAGCTTTGAATGCCCCGAGAAGCTGGGGTGAAGGGACTGCAAGTCCACGCTCGAGAAGGCCCACGCAGGCGCCGGCCATGCCGGGATAGCCCGAGACATAGACCGCATCTCCCTCAGCAGCTCCACTCCTCTTGACCGCCATGCCGGAACGACATATACCCATCAGAGTCATATCAACGCTGAGGCCGCACTCCGAGCGTGATAGGTTTCCTCCAATGATGGATGCGCCGGCAGGTCGCAACTGAGAAAGCGCCCCACGGAAAAGCTCAAGCACTACACCAACGGGTGTGTGACTCTCCAATGCGAGATTCAGCAAGGCGCAGTATGGGCTGGCACCCATGGCTGCCAAGTCACTGAGATTGACATTGGACGCTCGGGAACCCAGTTCCCTCGGGGTCAGCCACTGCTTCCTGAAATGGACGCCTTCTATCTGGCTATCGCAGGTGGCAAGGAGATCATTGCCTCGGGGGACCCGAATGCTGGCAGCGTCATCACCTGCGGCTATCCGTACTCCAGAATGGGGCGGAGAAAGCTCCTGAAAGATGAGGTCAAGAAGGCCATCCTCTCCCACGTCCGAGACCCTCTCACCATCCAGATCCCATGCCGGCAGTCCCGGCATCGAGTGTGATCTCCTATCCCGCATTCACTGCCCACCATCTCGTGCAGTAGAACATGTCACCATGTCTCCTAAGTCGGCCTCCGGCCGCAATCGCCAGAGGTCAGCCGGACAACTTCGCCTCGAACTCCTCCCCCTCCCTCTATATTATAGATTACAGATTGACAGATTCTAGATTCTTCCCCCATTCCAGCATTCCAGCAATCCGAAATCAAGCAATTCTTCCCCCTCCCTCCTCCCCCACAAACTTCGCCCCCCCTCAGTGGCGCAGCTCAGTGGCGCAGGCGTCCCTGCCTGTGATTTTT
>JAUXFG010000216.1 GCA_030620115.1 Candidatus Fermentibacterota bacterium | reverse complement strand
TTTGTCTTCCTAAGACCGCTTGGCCTCCGACTTAGGTTGGCTGAGCGGAAGCTGGCTGATCCCGTTTTTCTTTGCTTCAGAGACGGTCTGGTAGCCCGTAAGTACCGTGATGCCGGGCTCACGGTGGAATTGATTCCCATGAGTGGCCCCTTTGATCCCCGGGCAATGCCACGGTTGGTGGGTCTGTTGAAACAAATTGGAGCACAGATTGTGCACACGCACGACCATAAGAGCCATGTACTGGGCAGGCTGGCGAAGCCGTTTGTGAAAATTCCCGTGGTATCCACACTCCACGGTCTTCTCAGTGACGCCAAGGAGATTCCTCGCAATCGACGGCTGTTGTACGGACTCATGGTACGCGCAACTGATTCCATGACCGATCAGTGGATCGCCGTGTCCAAGCCGCTTTTTCAAAGGTTGGGGGAGGACCGGAAGGATGTGACGTTCATCCCCAATGGGGTGGATCCCGCCATGGTGATGATGGACGAAGGAGGGCCTCCTCTCCCTGATGAGCGCGGGCCGGTGCTTCTCTGTTTGGGCAGGCTCAGCGTGGAGAAGGGCCAGGATATTCTCCTTGACGCCATGGCAAAGGTGGCGATGATGTTTCCTGACACGGTTCTTTGGTTGGCTGGAGAAGGTCCTTTGGAATCCACACTCCGATCAAAGGCATCCGCACTGAGGATCGAGAATCATATTCGTTTCCTGGGCTTCAGGGAAGAAGTGGCGCCATTGCTGCGGCACGCCACGGCATTAATCCTCCCTTCCCGGGGCGAGGGTACGCCCATCTCAGTACTGGAGGCCATGAGCATGGAAGTGCCGGTGATTGCTGTCGCCGTGGGGGGTGTCCCCAACCTGCTCTCTCAGCCGGAGATCGGCATATTGGTCCCTCCGGAGAATCCAGAGGCCCTGGCCGAGGCAATAGCCGGGCTTCTGCGTTCGCCCGAAGAAGCCCGCCGGCTTGGAAGGGCCGGCAAGGCGCATGTGGCAGCCAACTTCTCGCTCGATGCCATGGCAGAGGCCACCGCCCAGGTCTATCGTTCCTGTCTGAATAGCTGACCAGTGCTATCGACAATGCTCGCTCAATCCCTAGCTGTCTCCTCATCAACTTCCCCCAAAACTTCATCTCGAATCCCGCGTCAGACGCGGGATCCCGAACTTCCCCCAATCCCCAGAACCTCGTCGGGAGTCCCGCGTACTGCGCGGGATCGGGAGCTTCGTCGATTTCTCCCTTCCAAACTTCGACGTTGGATGTTGAATGTTCGATGTTCGGCGTTCTCCTGCCGTCTTCCTCAAAATCCCTTCCCCCCTCCGCCTTCTGCCCGCTGCATGCTGCCCGCTGCCCCAATCCTCCCTTCCATCCTCTGCACGCTGCCCGCTCAACGCTGCTCGCTGCCCCAATCCTCCCAAGTCACTGCGAGGAGCAGCGCGACGCGGCAATCTCGTTCCTTCTCCCCACTGTCCCTGTGATTGTGAACGACTAGCCCCATGAGCCAACTCATTGCCGGTGATGTAACGTTCTACTACGGCGCAACCATGATTCTTGATCATGTGAGTCTGACGCTTGCCCCGGGAACCAAGATGGGGCTGGTGGGGCTCAATGGATCAGGAAAATCCACGCTGTTGATGCTCTTGGCCGGCGTGCACCACCCGGCCTCAGGAAGCGTTTCCCTCACCAGGGGTTCGCGAGTGGCGTTGCTCGAGCAAGAAGTGATTTGGCCTGCCCATACGCCGCTCATTGAGGTGGTGTGCTCCATGCGAGGTGAGCTTTCGACGCTGGAAGCGGAGATGAAATCCCTGGAGGGGAGGCTCTCCAAGGAGAGTACTCCGGATCTGATAGCGGCATATGGCGAGCTACAGGCGCGATTCGAGGCTCTGGGGGGCTATGAAGCCCGGCACATGGCCGAACGTTATCTCACCGGCCTCGGTATTGATCCCTCGTTGTGGTCGAGGCCAGCGGGGGAGTTGTCCGGAGGGCAGCAGAGACGAGTGGCCCTGGCACAAACACTCATGCAGGAAGCCGATATTCTGCTTCTTGATGAGCCCACCAACTACCTGGACATCTGGGCGAGGACGTTCTTGGAGGAAGAGCTCCTGAAGCGTGATGGTGCATTCATGTTAGTGAGTCACGACCGCTACTTCCTGGATAGGGTTGCCACCAGCATGGCGGAGCTTGAAGGAGGAAGGCTTTTTCTGTACAAGGGCAATTACTCAGCAATGGTGCCCCAGCAAGAGGAGCGCCGGGAAAAGGCATTGGAGCTGCACCGGAAAGTGGCCGAGGAGAAGGAGCGGCTTCGGGTTTACGTTCAGAAGAATATCGCCGGCACACGTCACAAACAAGCGATGAGCAGACGGCGGAGGCTGGAGAAGCTCAAAGCCCAGGAACTGCCCGATCTGACGCCCAAGGCGCGGACCATGCGGCTGAACCTGCCCCACTCGAAACGTGAAGGACGAGTTGTCCTGGACGTGGCTCATATGGATGTGGTTCGAGGCGGGAAGAGGCTCATCAGCGACATCAACCTGAAGCTCGAGCGGGGAGAACGGTTGGCCATCCTCGGTCCAAATGGATGCGGCAAGACCTCGCTTCTCCTTGCGTTTCTTGGTGAGCTCGAACCGGCATCAGGAACCATCACATGGGGGCATAATGTGCAGCCCGCCTATCTTGCCCAGGAAAGTGAGCCGGAGCTGCTGGGCAAGGATCCATTCGAGGCAATCGAGGCATTGATGCCTGCGTGGAAGGCAGGGGAGATACGAAGCTATCTCGCGCGTTTCCTGTTTCGTGGTGACCATGTATTCCAGCATATCGACTCGCTGTCAGGCGGAGAGAAGAGCCGGTTGGCATTGGCAGGCCTGCTTCTTTCGCCCGCCAATGTGTTGATCCTCGATGAACCGACAAACCATCTGGATGTGGAATCCAGCGAAGCCCTGGAAGCGGCGTTGGCTCAATATCCCGGAACGCTGATCATGGTTACCCACGATCGGAGAATGATTACCCGCGCAGCAGGGGAAGCATTGGTGATCAGGGAAGGTCGAGCCGAGCTGGTGCGTCCGCCGTTTGAGCGTGTGTGGGAGCCCGCCGGGCCAAAGAAGGAGAGCAGCCGCACAGAAGGCACACGGGAAAGGGATGACGGCGAAAAGCGCCGGCGCCGAAAGCGGATTCGCCCTGTATATGCCATTGAACGCGAGATCGATTCGTTAGAGGGGAAATTGGAGGAGTTGCGTATGAAGCAAGCCGACCCGGAGATCGCCAGTCAGTGGGAGTATTTGCTCCAGGTCCACCGCGAAGAACAGACCCTCCAAACCCGCATCGACGACCTCATCACAGAGTGGGAATACTCTTCCGAGCGAGAGCGATAACCCGGTATCTCGCGTACCCCTGGTCTCGCTGTCACGCCAAACGCCTGATGGCGCAGGGAAGTGGCGCAGGCGTCCCTGCCTGCGATCTTCCCCTCTCCCAGATCTGTACGCTGCCCGCTATACTCTCCCTCCCGCTCCATCCTCTGCACGCTGCCGGCTCAACGCTGCCCGCTTCCCCAATCCTCCCTTCTCTCCGAAGTCATTGCGAGGAGCAGCCGCGACGCGGCAATCTCGTTCATCCCCTCCCCTTTGCGTCCTTTGTCGAAGATCCTGAGCATGGTCGAAGGGCGCCTTCTTGTCACGGCGAAGCTGACGAGCGTAGACGGATACATGAGAACAATCTCCAATCCCCCAGCTCCCCAATTCGATGTTGAATGTTGGATGTTTCTCCTCCCTCCTTCCTTCTCCCCACAATTCCTGTCATTCTGAGCGATTTCCATGGAGCGAAGAATCTCTCCCGCATCCTTCCTCCCTCATCTGCACGCTGCACGCTGAACGCTCTCTTCTTCCTTCCCCCATTCCCACAATCCCTCTTCCCCCCTTCCCCAGATTCCAGATTGACAGATTCCAGATTCTTCCCCCATTTGCCATTGACAATTGCCAATTGGTGACTGATATTGCCAAAGATTGGACAGAGTTGCCCTCTATCGGTTTTCAATAGGTTGGAAACTTCACAAACGAGTCAAGTTTTGTGACGATATGTGTGGGTCGGCTGCGAGGTGATGCTGGTTTCTGGATGCTGGATGCTGGATGCTGGAAGGAGAACGGAACGATCCGGCTTCCATCTAGTGACCAGCAACCAGCATCGCTGCGCCTTGATCAATGGGCTACGGCAGCATCACTCGTCGGTTTGAGGCGCAGCTTCGCTAGATGTAATCAAGAAGGTCAGGTGCACCATGCAATTGACATTGGACAAATTTGGCAGAATGGTGCTCCCCAAGATTATTCGAGACGATTTGCATTTGGAGTCTGGAGCGGCCCTAGAGGTTGAAATAGGAGAGGAGTGTATCATCCTCAGACCTGTTCGGGAGAGAAGCCCGGTGCTGGAGAAAGACGGACTCTTGGTCTTCTCTGGGAGCCCGACAGAAGATCTGGAACAGGCTATTGACAGACACCGCCGGCAACGAATCAAGCACGCAGCAGGGGCTTAGTAGCGGCGCTATGAGGGTCATGGCGGAGACTTCGGTTTTGGTGGCGGCTATCGTTGAGATGCATCCCAGGCACGAACGTGCGTTTCCCTGGTTGAGGAAGGCGAGAGAGAAAGAGATCGACCTTTTTGTTGCAACACATACATTGGCGGAACTCTACGCAGTTCTCACCACACTTCCTCTGCGTCCAAGGATAGGCCCCGCAACTGCCCGACGGCTGATTCGTGAAGACGTGGAACGCGTCGGTCAGGTTATTGCGCTCCGACCAAGCGACTACCGGCGCGTTCTTGATAGCATGTCCGAACTTGCGCTCACAGGGGGAGTCATCTACGATGCGCTGGCGGCGATCGCTGCCCAGAAAACAAAGGTAGACAAGCTGCTGACATTCAATGTTTCGGATTTCAAACGTGTCTGGCCGGATGGTGGCCACGTCATTCTGGAGCCCTGAGGAAGCGTTCGGAGCCAGGCAATCATGCGGATTCGGCATTGCCGCCCTGCGGTCCCCGGCTCAATAGCTCATCACTTTCCCAATCCCATCCCCCCAAAAGACTTCGTCTCGAATCCCGCGTCGGACGCGGGATCCCGAACTTCCCCCTCCTCTCCTCCCCTCCGAACTTCGATGTTCGATATTCGATGTTCATTCCCCCATCTCTCCATCCTCCCCAAACCTCATCGGTAGCCTTGTCGGGAGCTTCCTCGTCCTCCATCTCTCCAATTCGATGTTGAATGTTGGATGTTGAATGTTCGATGTTTCTCCTCTCCTCCATCCTTCTGTCTCAAACTCCTGTCATTCTGAGCGGAAGCGAAGAATCTCTCCTTGCTTCTCATTCTGCCATCTGCACACTCAACGCTGAACGCCATAACCTTCCCCCTCCGCTCGCTTATCAGCCCATCAGCTCAATTGCTCAACAGCTGATCGGCTCATCCAATTGACGTTGCATGTTGGGTGAGATCGTCGCACCTTAGGGTGCGTTCTGGGATGTGGGGTTACGTTGGAGGAGATTCGTCGGAGAGATTTGCGATTGCCTGAGGATCCCGTAACT
>JAUXFG010000147.1 GCA_030620115.1 Candidatus Fermentibacterota bacterium | reverse complement strand
GCCACGTGGGCGCAGAATTTTCACGATATGAAAATCTGTAGTGCCCATAACCGGTAGTCGAACAGCGTAAGCCCTTGATACATAAGGATGTTCGCTTTTTGAAGAGGTGAACTTAGGTTGGGATATCTGAGCAAGACCAATGGGGACGACGAGTAGAAAGAAATGTGTACCTGGGACGAAGAGATTCCCAGCTACTTTGTTTCGTATCCCCGGTAGTTGAAGATGACCTTGCTGCCATCCCGTTCGAGGTGAAAGGGCAGCTCTCTGAGATCAGATAGCTCTGCGCGTACGTCTTCCTGCCGGGGACCTGGAACATACAGGAGCAAGAATCCTCCTCCGCCGGCGCCGGCGATTTTGCCACCCAGAGCGCCGGCAGCTTTGGCGCGTTCATAGAGTCGATCCAAAGCCTCGTCCGCAATACCCGAAGCAAGTTGTCTCTTCAATCTCCATCCTTCATCCAGGGCGTACGCCGTTGCCTCCACCTCTCCTTTCTCCAGACTGGCGGCAAGTTCGAGAGCCAATGATGCGAGGCTGCAAAGGAGCGGTGTATTCTGGGCCGTTCTCCTTTTCTGTTCCGCGAGGATGCTGGCGGAGGATCTGGTCCGACCTGTGAAAAACAGGAGCATATTGTCCCCCAGCCTGCGGCGGGCTGATTCGGTCATCTGCAGACGGCGTATGACAACGGTCTTATTCTTCTGAAACTGTATCAGACAGAGATGTCCGAAGGCCGCGATATACTGGTCCTGAAGACCAATGGGTTTGTGTGCTTGCTGTATCTCGATCTCGCACGCTTCTTGCGCAAGGCTGCGTGCGTCCACGAGTCTTCCGCCATAGGCGTGGCATGCGTGGAGGAGGCCCACGGTCACGCTGCTCGAAGAGCCAAGGCCGCTCCCCTGAGACGGAATATCCGCCAATGTGGTGATCTCCACACCGCTGGAGAGGCCGGTGATCTCCATGGCGCCCCGCACAAGCTCATGCCTGATGTCAGAGACGGAGTCAACGATTTCTTTCTTGGAGTAATTCACCACAATCGATGAATCGAATCGTTCCTTTATGATGACGTATACATACTTGTCGATTGCCGAGCTCACTACGGCGCCACCATGATGCGCGAAGAAATTGGAGAAATCAGTCCCACCTCCCGCCAGGCTAATCCTGAGCGGGGTCTGCGTGATCATCATCTTGCTTTTCCTTCCTGTCGAATCTGTGCTTCGCGGAGCGCGTCCTTCGGTTGTGCATCTCCCACAAGGACCTGCTGAAGAGCGTCTGCAAGAAGCATGGCGGTCTTGGGCCAGGCAGGACCGCCAGGAACAGGCTTGTACGAGCGTAGGGCTAAGGCGACTTCTGCACCAAGTTCTTCTTCGACCCATGGAATGCCGGCCTTGAGAACCGGCAACCATCCGTTGACCTGGAGTTTATTCTTCTGATGTTCCGGGGAGCAAAGAAGCCCCAACAGCTCTGATGCGGCATCAATCTTACTTGGCTCGGAAGTGGTGATGCCAAAGGCCCATCCATCGCTTGCGGTAATCGCAGGTTCCGTGTTTATCGAGGGCAGAATGACTTGATCGAATTTGCCCGCGTGAGGGCTCACCTGCTCTATCATCTTGATTTCCCACGAGCCCCCTTCGGTCATGGCAAAACGGCCTGATACGAGCCCCTGGAACACGTCTGCCTGCTCGAGCATGTGAAGGTCCGGCGGAGCCACGCAGACGCTGTCCCGAAGGAATCGATAGATTCCAAGCGCATTTGCCAGCGATTCTTGGTCCAATCGACAGATATGCCCTTCATGGAACTCGGCGCCCAAGGTCCACGCCCAGGGCAGGAGCTGCGCAACGGTGCTGAGCGATCGTGCACCGGGTGCCGCAAAGCCCCATACATCGATTTCCCCATCGCCATCAAGGTCTCTTGTCAACGCCTGGGCGCAGGAAATGAACTCCTCATAGGTCCAACCCGCATGGGGGTGTGGAAGACCTGCTTCCTCCACAAGATCCTTCCTATAATGCAATAACCGGACATCAAGGTCGTATGGCGCCGCCCATACCGTGTCCCCGGTCACGCATTGGGGGATCAACCGAGGGTCGATCGACGAGACGATATGCTCAGCGAATGGGGATGGAAGCGGTTGCAGTATGGAGCGAGCCGTCAGCTCCCTTGTCCAGGCCGTCTTGAACATGAGTACATCGGGGAGGTGCTTTTCCTTGGCCATGAGGAGTATCTTTTGCCACAGTAATAGACTCTTGCCCGGGCCGAAGCGGAGCAATAGCTTGGCCTCAGGGTTATGTTCCCGAAAGACGTCGAATACTTCCTTGAGCGGTGCACGCGATTCATCGGGCGAGAACCATGGAGGGAGCATTACCACGAGCTCGTTGGATGCGGATTCATGCCTCGCACACCCGGCGAGTAAGATGACGGTGAGCAGTAGAAAGAGAACTGTGCGTTTCATTGCTTGCATGTAGATCTCCTCGAGAGGCGATGACGATACGGCGAGAGCGTCATCGAGAGTATCTTTGGGAACAGAATAAGTAGAGGTAGACTCACGAGAAGGGCAAATGCCATGAGCGGGCCTGGTTCAAGGGCGTTCTCGGAGAGGAATCGGTCGATGCCCAAAGAGACGGTCATGTTCTCCGCTTTTCCAAGAAACAGCAAGGGAAGTAAGAAGCTGTTCCAGGCCGAAGCGAATTCCAGCAAGAAGGCGGTGGCGATTCCGGGAAGCGAGAGCCTGATGGTGACCTGTGTCATGACTTGAAGGCGCGAGAAGCCATCAAGGAGTGCCGAGCGTTCCAGGCTCAATGGGACGGACTCGATGGCTGCTTTCATGAGCCACAAGGCGAGCAATACACCGCCGCCCCGGACGAGCACCACGGCGATGAGATGATCGAGAAGCCCTGTGATGGACGCGAGATGGTAGTACGCGGCCATGGCGGGCATCTTTGGCATGAGCCGCAGAAGGAGCAGGAGCGAGAGTATCAGCGCCTTGTGGGGAAGTTTGTATCGAGCCAGCATGTATGCTGCCGGAAAGCCGATCACAATTCCGATAGATGCCGAGAGGAACGCGAGCACAAAGCTGTTCTTGAGACATGTCAAGAGATGCCCACGTTGGATGGCAGTGGTGATGTTGACAAGGGATATCTTGCTCGGAATGAGGCGGAAAACGGAGTCGAACAGTTCGGCGGGCGGCGTGAGGGTAACCACCAAGACCAAGATCAGGGGGAAGGCAAGGAAGAGTGCCGCACAAACCAAAGTGGCGACGTGGAGGGCACTGAAACGATTCATTTCCCACGGTTCCTATTCCACCTATACACGAGGCTCGCCGATGCCGCCAGAACTGCAAGGCTCAGCAGGATTAGACTACCTCCTGCCGCAGAGATCGAGGGATCCTGCTCGAGGATGAGCTGCTCAAATAGATAGTTGCTCAACATCATGCTTGCGTGCAGGGGCCCCCCGCCGGTGAGCCGCGCGGACAAGGTAAATTGGCTCACACTATGGATGCATAGGACCACCGTCACAGAGATCAGCGCTTTCCTCACTGCGGGGAACTCCAGGATTGAGAAAGTTCGCCACCGGCCCAATCCTTCGATTCTCGCCGCGAGATAGAGCCGATGGGGTATGGTTACCAACGCGGAAAGGCAGAAGATGGTGGAAAATGCCAGCCCTCGCCAAAGAACCACCAGAATGAGGGCAGGCAGCACCGTCTCTGTGTGCGTGAGAAGACTCATTCTGCCTAACCCAAACCACGTGACGAGGCGGTCCAAAGGGCCAACTTGGGCCGCAAGGATCCAGCGCCAGATGATCACCGATGCCATTTCCGACATAAGCCAGGGGGCGAGAAGAAGCACGAAGAAGAGCGTTCGGATTCGTGTGCCCGTGGCGAGAAGTGCCT
Organism: Candidatus Fermentibacterota bacterium; assembly: GCA_030620115.1. Lineage (GTDB taxonomy): Bacteria > JAFGKV01 > JAFGKV01 > JAFGKV01 > JAFGKV01 > JAUXFG01. The sequence goes on along the minus strand of JAUXFG010000147.1, from coordinate 5,753 downwards.
TTGCCAGAAGGAAGCCGGCCGCCATCTGCACCAGCGCGCTAACGATTGCAAAGAAAACGGTGTTTGCCGTGGCCTTCCCATAGAGCGGATCAGCGCATATGCGTTGATAGCTCGCCAGTGAGGGGGCCTTTACCTCCAGGGGCTTCATACTCATTCCCAGCACATAGCATGAAGGGAGCACGGTGGTGATCACGATGAAACCCACCGCCACCAGGGAGAGAAGCACGAGGCCGCGGGGAGGGTTAGTCATGGGGAAATGTTCCCCATCCGGTTCCCTGTGTTGGCGTCGAAGACATGCACGGGACCATGCGGGACACTCAAGTCATAGGTTTTCCCCTGCTGCAATGGTTTCCCACGCTTCAAACGAGCGGTAATTCTCTTTCCTTGGGCGGTGAATACTGCGATCTGTTCATGGCCTTGAACCTGCCTCATCTGGAGCACGAAGCCCCTGCCTTCCTCGACTCGGACATCTTCAGGACGAAACCCCAGCAGCACATCGACGGAGGAGGGCCTACGACCATGGGGAAACAAAAGATTCATCTCCTCGGGAGAGAGCGCTGAAGGCGAGAGGAGATTCATGGGAGGATGACCAACAAACGTGGCAACGAAGGTGTTCTTCGGACGGTCATACACATCATCCGGGCTGCCTATCTGCTGGATCCTCCCCTTATTGATTATGGCAATCCTGGTGCCCAGGCCCAATGCTTCGGCTTGATCGTGGGTCACATGTATGATCGGTACATTTAACCGGTCATGCAGCTCAACCAGCTCTTGCCCCATCTTGTGTCTCAGCCATGGGTCCAGAGAGGCCAGTGGCTCGTCCAGGAGAAAAATGTCCGGCCGCTTGATCAGCGCACGTGCCATGGCCACCCGACGTTGCTCACCGCCTGAGATCTGGTTCGGCCTGCGCCCCAGCAAGGTTTCCAGTTCCAGTAGCTTGGCGATCCGGTGCACATGTTCTTTTCTTCGAGCCTTTGGTATTTTCCCTGCTTTGAGGGGAAGCTCGATATTCGCCTGCACGGAAAGGTGTGGGAAGAGGGCGCCATCCTGGAAAACCATAGCAATATGCCGCTTTCCGGGGGGCAGCTTGTCAAGTTGCCTGCCGGATATGGTGATCTCTCCAGACACGATGGGGATAAGGCCTGAGATGGCATGGAGCAATGTGGATTTGCCACTTCCCGATGGTCCCAATACGGCGAGAAGATCATCACGGTTCAAGTCTATGCTGAAGTCACTGAGTGCTTCAACATCGTCATACTTGACCGTGAGATTCCTTATGTCGACGTAGGCCACGCCATCCTCCCATTGTGGTGAACCCGGGCTTCTCATTCCCGTGCCCGTGGCGGGTGGACATTGCTGTTGGGTAGATGAGTTGGCACGTGAGATTGTACGATTCTGATGTCATTCGCAATGACAACCATGCATACATACGCGAGCGACGGGTCGGATCGCTGGAGAGAAGAGATATTTTTCGCTCCCGGTGCGTCGCTCAGAATGACAGTGGTCGCATAACAGTATGGGAAAACCAAAGGGGTTTTCTTGAGAAGGGCGTGGTGCTGCCTGTCATTCTGAGGGAGCGAAGCGACTGAAGAATTTGGGGGGAAGGATTTGGGGAAATGCGAATTGCTGGAATGCTGGAATGGGAGAAGGAAGAAGACAGCGTGCAGCGTGCAGATGACAGAACGGGGATCAAGGCCAGATTCTTCGCTCTTTTCAGTTGCTCAGAATGACAAGGCAGTTGGCATTGGACGTGAAGAGACGTGTCATTCTGAGGGAGTAGAACGACCGAAGAATCTGGGTGGAGAAGGGGAATGCTGGAAGGGGGAGAAAAGCGGAATGCTTGAATGTGGGATTGATCAATCTCGGGGATGGGAGGAATCTGGAATCTGCAATCTCTGATCTGACAGACGAAAAACCATAACTTCTCGATAAGTCTGGGCATTCGACCTCCTCCCTCTTTGCAAAGCTGTCACTCGGACATACTCGACACCGGGGGCAATCTTTCATCCACAGCATCATCGGGATCGGGAATGAATAGCATCTTATCCCATGGGCGACGAGTATATATGGTCTGATGGCCAGGACAAGGATTATCGAGCAGCTCCGCTGTTAACATTCCCTATCCCCCTATCCTCTCAAGCAAATAGAGCGCTTTACAAAGGTGAGCGCTTGTGGCATTCTTGTGGCATTATGGGTGTGTACAATTTGAAGGAGGCGCGAATGCAAACCGAAACCGTTGATGTCAATGATGCTCAGGCGCACTTCAAGGATCTGTTGCGTCGGGTTGTCGGCGGGGTCCATGTGGTTCTGAGCGAGAACGAGAAGCCCATCGCCCATCTGTTGCCATCCGGAGACCGTGTTGCCGGCCTGCACAGCGGTGCGATCTGGACCAGCAGTGATTTCGATGCACCGCTCCCAGAGGAGTTCTGGACAGAAGGAAGATGAGGCTTCTCCTCGATACGCACGTGTTCATCTGGTGGGATAGCGAACCCGACAAGTTGTCTGAACGGGCGTTGGCCCTATGCCAGGACCGAGAGAACGAGTTGCTGCTGAGCATCGTCAGTCTGTGGGAGATTCAGATCAAAATGCAGTTGGGCAAGATTGAGCTGAAAAAACGGCTCCCGGAATTGATCGCCGTTCAGCAGGAACTAAACCATCTCAGACTCCTCTCCGTCAATGCCCCCACGTCTATGAATTGGGTGGGCTGCCTTCTCTTCATGGAGATCCTTTCGACCGGATGCTTGTCGCGCAGGCAAGAACCGAACAGCTCCGTATTGTGACTCACGATGCTATCATAAAGAGGTATCCAGTCGACGTCGAATGGTAGCCCCTCCCTCTATGCGAGACGACCATAGGACATAGCCTGGATTTCTCACAAAGGTTGGGGCGAACCGTAAACTTCGCAGGAAGTTGTGGGACTATTGGCGTTTTTTCAGCGATTTAACCCGCACTTCTCACCGGGCAGCGAAATATCAGGAGGCCGACAGAGCATAACGAAGTCCCGCGGCGGACGCGGGATGAGAAATGCGGGTTAGTGGCGCCACCCGCAAGCCAGCGGGACCATTCAGGGTTAGAAACTTCACTTGGAGTCGACGAAGCTCCCGATGAAGCTTCAGGTCAGACATGCATGTAACCTTTCCATCATCCCCATCGTCATAGAGTTCGAGATGAGACAGCAAGCGGAATTCAAAAAGCTGGTGGAACAGCACAAGGATCGCGTTTACAGCTATGCTGCCTATATGCTGCAAAACTGGGCTGATGCGGAAGAGGTTACGCAGACTGTATTTCTACGGCTCTGGGAGAACTGGGAGCGGATTGAGAAGGTCAAGATGGAAGCATGGATCATGCAGGTTGCACACAACAGCTGTATTGATGAGCTCCGAAAAAGGAAAACGTCAACAGCTCGTTATGTCCGGCTCGAACCTCATGAGATCGCTCTACTGCCGGGAGCAAACGATAATCAAGAAAGCCCTGCGTCGAGGTATGAGCAGAACGAACAGAGGATTATGGTACTGTCGGCCATGAACGCTCTTCCCGAACGTACCAGAAGCATGCTGTTCCTGCACTATTTTCAGGGCATGCCCTATGAATCAATCGGTGAATCTATGGACACGACGCTCAGCAGCGTGAAGGTGACGATTCATCGAGGCAAGAAGAGGCTGAAAGAGATCCTATTGGAGCGATCGCCGGAGGTGGTGGAATCGTTATGAACGACGCATGTAAGCAGTGTGAATCGAAGCTGGAAGCGTTTGCTGACGGTACGCTCAACGAAGAAGATGCCGCCCGAGTTGCCGCACACATCGAGCATTGCCCGAAGTGTCTGGCAGAGGTTCGAACGCTCCGGGCCATTGCGAATACGCTGAGCACATTGCCCTATCATGTATGTCCGGATCGAGTCATTTCTGCTGTGTATGAAGCTACCATCGAAAAGCGTGTTCCAGAGAGAGCATCACAGAGAAAATGGGATTGGAATCTGATCTTTGGTTGGAGAGCAGCAGTGGCGGGGATGGCGGCCGCATCCATCGCGCTGCTTCTGTTCCTGAATCCGTTCGGAGACCGAAATGGTACATTGCCCGGTCCCTATCATCCGGATGAGCTTGCAATTGCCGGGGATCTGGCAAAGTGGAGTCTTCTCTACGTTGCACAGACCATCAAGGAATCCGAAAGGGAAGTAGTGCATGGCGTCTTGGTCGAGGGGTTGCCCCGCAAAATCCGGCACGCCGTGAAGAACGAAATCCAAGTTTTCAAAGGAGAGGAACTATGAGGAGAGGAAGAGTAGTCTGTCTCACCATTCTCTTGGCGACAGCCGTTGTTGCGTACGCTGCCGATGACGACCTAAAGAAACATCCAGGCTACGTCGACATCGAGAAGTTCAAGATCCCTGACTATGCTGAGGAGATTACTGAAGTTGACCTGGGCCCTGAGTTGCTGCAATCGCTTGTCAGCGCAGAGATTGAGGGCCAAGAGGATCTGACCGCGCTTCTGCGAGGCCTCACGTCGATTCGCGTGCGGTCATTCGATGTCAAACCGGAAGACGCCGAGAGGATTCGGTCGGATATGGAGAAGTTCGAGAAGGACCTCCAGAAGGATCAATGGACACGCATCATTCGGTCAAAAGAAGCGGATGAGCTCACCAACATCAGCATCAAATTCAAGGATGGAAACATGTTGGGCCTCATCGTCATGACCGTGGAGCCGGATGAGGTCGCCTTCGTGAATATCGTCGGCAGTATCAATCTCGGCCAGATGCTTGCCGGTCTCGGCGGCATGGACTTCTCGGCATTGGACAGCCTTCAAAAGACCTTGGAGCAGTACCAGGAACAGTAGAACAAGAGGGGCACGGCACTGCCTGCTGTCCGCCAGCTGGCGGACTCCGTCGGCCTCCAGATATTCTCAGCATCCCGCGTCTGACGCGGGACAGAGGAGGCTGACGGAGCGTAACGAAGTCCTGCGTCCGCCGCGGGACTGGTGAGAAGTTCGGGTTGACCTGCCGTCCTCGGCGAAGGCGTTATTCAATCACGATACAACGCCTTGTTTCGGTCCCGTATGTGGATGTCAGGCGTATGAAATAGGTTCCGGAGGGTGTTTCACCGATATTCCAGGGCGCCGTATGTGAGCCGTCTGCGACGTGGTCATTGAATAACCGCTTCACCAGCCGACCTGCCGCGTCGTATACAGATAGATCGTGCTTACATGAGTCGAGTATGTGATAGGATATCGTCGTGAATGTGCGGGCCGGGTTTGGGGAGATCGAATTCAGTGTCACGACACGCGGAGATGTGGTCTGGAAGTCGTTGTCGGCATGAGTCGGATCGTACCGCAGGATGTACAAGCCATCCATGTCATCGGCTATGAAGATATTATCGTTTGATTCCGTGAGGGCCAATGCACGATTTCCCGTGTCATAGTTTCCTATTTGCACCGGCACGCTCGGATCCGAGATGTCGAGAACACAGAGTCCTTTATGATAATCGGCCAGATATGCCACATTATCTCGTATGACGATGTCTCGCACCGAGCCATCCGTATCGTATTTGCCAATGTGGGATGGGGACGTAGCTAGTATATTAAACTTACGGTCGGCTTCGAAGCTGGTCATGTTGGTTGCATTATGCCATGATGTCCGAGACTTGATGCGACAGGCGCGTTGCATCACGTAATGGTGCGGGGGATTGAGCGGTGCAAGATCTTCCGGTCCAACAAGGACCGCGAGGGCTTTCTGAATCGATTGGCCGGCATCGTTGTTTCGTCGG
>JAUXFG010000252.1 GCA_030620115.1 Candidatus Fermentibacterota bacterium | reverse complement strand
TTCCATGCCCTCCTTTCTGGCAACCTCATACCATGCCCTCCAGATCACTCCAGATGTCCTGCTAAAAGAAGAGACTATGTTCGAGAGACAATATACGAGATCTTTAATGTTTAATATTCGAGATCCTCGGCTTCGTCTCACATCTTTCATCGTCCTTATTGTCTCTTGATATACCCTGATATGTCTTGCCAACGATGACTTTATTGACGGTGTAATGGTGCCTGATTCCCAAGAAGCATCAGAGGTTGTTGTCAAAGAAGCAGGAATTTACTCGCAGGCTGACTCGATTTCTTCGCCTTCCACCATCCGTGAAGTCCTATCTGATGGAGATCACGTATCCCCCGAACACTAACCCGAACTTCTCACCAATCCCGCGTCCGACGCGGGACTGCAACCACCGATAAGGCGCTGCCTGCTTCGTTACGCTCCGTCGGCCTCCAGATACTTCGCTAACGCTCAGCACGGGCTCCTCACAGAGGATACGCCTGCGAGGTCTTCAGTCGCAAGACGAGCCCGGACTTCTCACCGGCTTCCTGCTGCAGCAGCCGATATGGCTCTGTCTGCTGCGTTACGCTCTGTCGGATTCCTCGCCGTATCGCAGAGGATACGCCTGCGGGAACCTCGGTCGCAAGCCTTGCAGCCATAACCATCTCTTCTGTCTCGCCACGAAATCCGGCGAGAAGTCCGGACTAACATTCAGAACCATTTCGGCAGTCTCGCCTCGAAGGTCGGTGAGAAATCCGGGCTAGTCTTGAACAACCTTGGTCTGATGAAATCCAATGATCGCCTCAGTGAAGACTTTGCTGTACTGTTCGGACTTCTTCGCTCCGACTCCCTTGACCTGGAGGAACTCCTCTTCCGTGCGCGGTTGTCGCCTGGCCATGTCGCGCAGGGCGGCATCGTCGAATACGATGTAGGCTGGAATGCCTCTCTCGTTGGCGATCTGCCACCGCAGAGCGCGCAACTTCTCGAACAACCCTCTATCAACCCCTTCCCATGAATCCCTCGCTATTGCGGCGACTTTGCGAACCTTCGGGCGTTTCTCGGCAGGCTTGAGAAGGCGCGGTGTTTCTTCTCCTTTGAGTACTCGCCAGCTCTTGCTGGTCACCTTCAGCACGTTGTATTCTCCGGTTTTCCGCATACACTCCTGAGCAACGAGCTGTTCGATCCAGTCGCGCACGATACGCTTCGTGTGATCCGACAGGAGACCATAGGTACTCAAGGTATCATGACGGTTTTCTATGATTCGTTGATCTCGCGAGCCGATGAGTACACCGGAAGTGTAGTCAGCGCCGAACTTCTCCCCTAATCGGATGACGCAGGAAAGGATTTTCTGCGCGATTACCTGCGCATCTTCCATGCTGTCCAAGTCACCAAGACATACGTCACACGCGCCGCAGTTCTCCTCTTCCAGATCCTGACCAAAGTAAGTAACGAGTGCCCGATGCCTACAGGTGACGCCTGTGCAGTAGTTGTTCATGTCATTCAGTTTGCCTACGGCGATCTCGGAGGCTTGCGTCTCAGAATTCCGCAGGATGCTTCTCCAGGTTGCGTAATCGCTGCTCGAGAAGAACAAGCAGCATTCTGCTTCCAGACCGTCTCGACCGGACCTGCCGCTTTCCTGTTGATAATGCTCGAGTGATTTGGGCATACCGGTGTGGATCACATAACGGACATTGGACTTGTCGATACCCATGCCAAACGCAATGGTAGCCACAATGGTGTCAACCTCTTCTCTGATGAACGCGTCCTGGTTTCTCTTTCGGGCATCCTCCGCCATCCCCGCGTGATACGGCAGAACGCGATAACCCGCGTCAGTCAGCTCCACACAAAACTCGTCCACATCAACACGCCGAATGCAGTACACAATCCCCGATTCACTCCTATGCCGATCGAGCACATCACGTATCTGTTTCATCTTGTTCCCGCGACGCTCGACCTTGTACACGAGGTTCGGGCGGTCGAATGACCCCACCAAGACCTGGGGATCGCGCAAGCGTAGCTGTTGCACGATATCCCCGCGAACGTGCTCCGTGGCGGTGGCCGTATAGCCATGCATGGCAACCCCAGGGAATGTCTCTTTCAGGAATCCCAGCTCCCGGTATTCGGGGCGGAAATCATGCCCCCACATGCTCACGCAGTGAGCCTCGTCAATTGCAATGAATGAGATCTTTATCTTCCCCAGCGACGCGATGAAACCGTCCGAGACGACTCGTTCAGGTGATATGTAGAGAAGTCTGAGCTTGCTTTGCCTAATTCGTGCGAAGACCGCCCCTCTCTCGCTGGAGGTCAGAGAGCTGTCAAGGCGCGCTGCCGGCACACCCCATTCCGTAAGAGCATCGACCTGATCCTTCATCAATGAAATCAGCGGGGAGATCACCAGAGCCATTCCTGGCATGGCCAGGGCAGGTGCTTGAAAGCAAAGGGATTTGCCACCGCCTGTAGGAAGCACGACAACGGAATCCCGCCCCGAGACAACGCATTCCATCGCCTCCTTCTGAAGCGGCAGAAAACTATCGTATCCCCAATACCCTTTCAGGGTCTTTTGAAGACTCTCAATCTGCATTTCTCACCAACTATCTGCCGCGGCGTTGCATTTAGCCAGAAGCTTGACTTGTCATGGGACACACAATAGGCTTTGTTCGAATGATTATGTTGTGACGCGCACGCCAGCGCTCCCTTTTATACAGAACCAGGCCCAAGGAGGTTCCGAATGATCCGATGCATTCTCGCTCATGTCGTGATATTGCTCCTACTCTGGACACCACAGCTTATGGCGTATCAGGGTTCTCTGGTGGGAAGCGGTGCGCGTGCCATGGGCATGGGAGGCGCATTCATTGCCGTGGCGGACGACGCCACAGCCATCAGCTGGAACCCGGCCGGCCTCACTAGGCTCGATGAACCCGAGGCGGGGCTGTCCTTGGCCATGGGGTCAGGCGGGTGGAGCGTTGATCTCCCTCCCTATGTGGAAGAAGAACTGTCATACGACATCGATGAGGAGAGCAGTCTCAGCTTGAATTTCGCCAGCGGCGTAGTGCCGTTCAAAATCGGGGAGCGCCACGCCGTAGCGGCATTGGGATATAGAAAATATTGGGATAATACGCAGAAAACAACCTACACAAGCTCCTACCACTATGGAATGATTTACGACTCCTACATTTTTGACAAGGAAGTGGAGGGATCCGACAATGTCGGTGCAGTGGTCGCGATCTCGCCTTCCCTGGGCGTACAGCTGAGCCCCTCTCTCTCAGTGGGAGCCACCATCAGCATGATGACAGGGAGCTTCGAGAGTCAGGAAACCCAAGAACTCTCTCTCTATGGAGAGCAGGTGCACCACTTTGCCTCAGAGTCGAGAAGCAAGTACTCAGGCTTCACCGCCGATTTCGGCGTGTTGGTGGATATCACGCCCAGGATACGGGCAGGAGGCGTAGTCTCACTTCCGTGGACCTTATCGATCAAAGAAGGGGAAGCAAGAATCCAGGATCAGGACTGGCAGAGTATCGATGACATCGAGCAAGATCTGCCCGCTTTTTTCGGCGCGGGGATTGCCATCAAACCATCTCCACCTCTGACCCTGGCCCTGGATGTGCGACATCATCCGTGGTCCAAAGTTAAATTCGACGGAGAGGATTCCGGCTGGGAAGATGCCACCGTGGTGAGGACAGGTCTCGAGTATCTGCTCATCGGCGAAAGCTCGGTGATTCCGCTGCGTGCCGGCTTCTACAGCGAGCCTCTCAACTCCAAGGATATGCATGACGATCAGATAAAGACCAATGCCTTCACGATCGGCGGGGGTTTGATTCTTGGCAAACTCACTGTGGACTTATGCTACGTACGTGCAACAACGAAGCTGGCTGGCGCGATCTACAGCCTCTACACGATTGAGAGCCCTGACGATAAGCCTGTGATCACTGACCATGAGCTCACAGAGAATCTCTTCACCATCTCAGGGGTGATCCATTTAGGCCCTTCTGAGGAATAGCCCGGACTTCTCACCGGCTTTCGAAGCAAAGCCGTCGAGATGGTTGGGCTGAGCCAGCAAATACGGGAAGGGGATCCGCGTGGATCCCCTTCTACATGTCAAC
>JAUXFG010000191.1 GCA_030620115.1 Candidatus Fermentibacterota bacterium | reverse complement strand
GCTCGCGATGACCAGCTCCACCACCTGTCATTGCGAGGAGCCCTTCGGCAAGCTCAGGATAAAGTCCACGACGAAGCAATCTCATCCGCCCATCGAGATCGCCGCGCTGTCGCTCGCGATGACCAGCTCCACCACCTGTCATTGCGAGGAGCCCTTCGGCAAGCTCAGGATAAAGTCCACGACGAAGCAATCTCATCCACGGTGGATTTGCTCTCTGACTGCTCTGTGTGCTTGACATCAGGCATCGAGGTATGTGCCTTGTAAGATAGCGATATGCCGTCTTTTGGGAGGTTATGCTCTGAGCCATGGGAGAGAGGCGTGTTTCTTTGACTGCCTTATCCAGTCCGCCAGAGGCGGCTTCGAGGGGCTTGCTCGGGGCATTGGTGAATCATGGGACGGCCTTCAGACCGTATTAGATGGAGGTAAGACGTCATGCGATGGCCGGTGAAGCGCCGAGCAGTGCGCGTTTTGAACGTATTCCTCTCTTTTTTCATGTTGATGCTCCCTCTCCCGCGTGCGAGTGCCGGGACGGAAATGGGCCTTATCACTGGGGATGGTGTCAACACCAGGTCTGGTCCCGGTGTGGAATTCGACAAGGTGGGCAGATTTCAAAGCGGAGATAGGGTCACCATCTTGGATGAAGCAGACAAGTGGCTCAAGGTGCGTGACGAAGAGGGGAGAGAGGTGTGGGTATTTGCCAGATGGGTGGACCGGCTTCCTGTGGAACCAGAACCTGAGCCCGCGCCACCTGAACCGGTGCGGATTTCGCCTTCGCCGGCGGATTCACTCCCCGTGATTATGGCCGAAGAACAAGAAATCCCTATGGAGGCGCCACCACTCATGGATCAGAAGGAACGACGTTTTCCGTGGCTGTGGATTGGAGCCGGAGTTGCGGCGGGTGGCGTCGCCTTATTGGCGCTGTCAGGCGACAATGGCGCCGACGAGAAATCCGGCTCCCTCACCTTTGACATTCAGTTCCCATGATGAAACGCGACAAACCTCAGGAAGGCTTGGGGGCTCTCATGATGATTCGTTTTCTTGCATTGGCGATAATGCTGATGCTTTTACTCGCCTCGTGTGGGGAGGAGGCGGTGGGGCCTCAATCTGGTTCACTGGAGCTCTCTTTTTCATTTGTCCAAAGTCCGCGGGATAGTTTTCCCTCCGTGATGAGCCCCGAGAAGCTGGAGGTAGATTCCCTCTCCATCGATATCAGCGGAGCCGGGATGGACCCCATGTATCAGGTGTTTGTCGTGGAGAACGGGGCCGTTTCAGGAAGAATCGAGCACATCCCAGCAGGTGAAAATCGAGTTGTTGAGGCGTGTGCATGGAGCATCTCACCGCGGGTTGATCTGTACGCGGGGAGCGACACCGTGCTCATCGAAGCAGGCAAGACCACCGAGGCCACGCTTGAGATGTTCCGTCAGCAGAGTGAGATCATAGTGGTACTGGAAGTGAGGCCTGAGTCCACATACCTTGGTGAGGCGGTAGTGGCCGATGCCTCTGGGGCCACGGATTTTTACTTGCCGGATTCGGATCTGGAGTACCGTTTTTTGCTGGAGGGAGTCGAGCTTCGTTCATGGGGATCAGAACCGACGGATACCTTCCTTCCGGAAACGAAGGGGTCGTTGACTGTTGCGGTACAGGTGAAGAACGAAGAGGGAACAACCGGGGAGGCCGAAGCAAGCCTCTTGGTACTCAATAGGGCGCCGACAGCTCCCAGCCTGGAGTATCCGTCGAATGATCAACTTCTCTATTCCCTTATTCCGGTTCTTTGCTGGCAGGCATCGAGTGATGATGATGGGGATTCGCTGTTCTATCACGTGTGGTTAGGTGAAGACAGCCTTGACGTGCTCCAGGCCGAAATCCCCGCCATTGCCATGGATCTGACAGCCGATTCGCTCCAGGTTGACCCCCTCCTTGCAGGTCGGCGTCACTACTGGAAGGTTGTTGCGGACGATGGCGATGATGAATCCGCCTCCGATGTGTGGAGTCTCAGAACGGCGGACGCGGTATTCACCGTAGACTCCACGTCAGTCTCGTTTCCATGCTCGATAAGCACGCAGGAAGTGAGTCTCCAGAATCTTCTCGCACAGCCATTGGATTGGAATGCTCTGTGGGATGAGGAGTGGCTCACACTGGATCCTTCCAGCGGTGTCCTCGGTCGTTCCCCTGTTCCAGTGACGCTGACGATTGTCTCTCGATCCGGCTTGCCCCCAGGCGTGACCGAAGGTGAAGTGCTCTTTGTCATCCAGGGCTATGAGATTAGGCTCGACGTGGACATGGTGGTGGCTCCCGAGCTGGGAAACGCCCCTCCGGATTCGCTGTTCCTGACCGCTCCGGCCTACCGGAATCCGCTGATGCTTACGAATGTGGGGTGTGGAGACCTGGAATGGTCAATCGCTGTTGTCCAGGGAGATTGGCTCACGGTGAATCCGACATCGGGAAGGGTGCCCGAGAGCGGCATCAAAATCGTCACTGTTGAAGCCGACACTTCAGGGCTGTCCGCCGGCGATCATCCAGGCGAGCTGGATCTGACCATAGGTCTCGATTCCTACTCGATTTCGGTGGTGACTACGATTCAGGGGCCTGGTGTCGTCGTACTGGATGAGGATTCACTGGTGCTGGGTCCCGGCGATTTTTCCGGTTCGTGTCGATTGTGTAATGCGGGGGGCGCATCGGTGGCGTGGGTTGCGATATGGGAGCCTCTATGGCTGGAGGTATCTCCCGGTGCAGGGGAATTGGGCCCCAATGAAGGTGAAGACATCGAAGTGACGGCGGATATGATGCGCATCCCCTCCGGCGTCACTCATACATCCGTGGAGTTCAGAGGTGAAGACAATTCCGCGATCCTTCCTGTTTCTGTGCACGTCCCGGGGCTTCCGGTGATTTTTCTCGATCCTCGCCAACTTACCATTCCTGCGGATAAAGACACGACGTCTTTCACTGTGGCGAATAGCGGGACCGGCAATCTAGGCTGGCATATGGAATCAGCACCAGAGTGGTGTATCTACTTCCCGCAAGGTGGACTGCTCCCTGAAGGGTCACAGACTATTGTCACTGTCGGAGTCGACCGTACTGGGTTGCCGCCAGGTCCCTCTGCAGGCGATCTCGTGATCCAATCGAATGGCGGCACTCAAAGCATTCCCATCTCCATGGATGTTGGCATCATTGGGTGTGATGATCCTGTGTACTATGAGGACTTCAATGCAGGAACCGCCGAGGGGTGGATTCCGGAGCCGGGTCAGGGAACATGGGGCGTTCTCGATGAAAGATACGTCGTGGGCCAGATCCTTCCCGGTGTGATCGCATGGTCAGAACATACTCTCGGCACTTCAACCGCTCTCCTCATTCAGACTGATCTCCTTCTTCCCGCGCCGGGCGATGCATTTGCCGACAGGATCGGCGGCATAGGTCTCCGGCTGCGGCCTGGTTTCCTCATATCCATGGAAGGACGAGAGTGCGATAGGATCGGGGCGGCGGTGGATAATCAAGGGTATGTTTTCCTTGTTGCCCGCGAGCGCTCGACGAGTCAGTGGTTTGAGGCTGGTGATCTCCAAGAGGCACAGCTGTTCTTCCCTGAGGCATGGAATTCCATCTCATTCATCTTCGAAGAATCTCAGCTTGTGGTCGAACTCAACGGTCATCGCGATATCGAAGTGGAGAGTCCCCAGAATGTGCTGCCTGTGGCAGCGGTGGGATTGGTTGCCAAGGGTGAAGGGATAATCCGTTTCGACCGAGTGTTCGTCTGTCCCCAAGAGGATTAGGCACGAATCTTCATGCAGTGTCGAGAGGCGTCCCAAGAGAGACAAACATTCAACATCAAACTCCAACGCCGAAGTGAAAGAAATCTGAAGCTGGTTGACCTTCTTTGTTCCCATGGTTCGACGTTGGATGTTGAATGTTCGATGTTGAACGTTTCCGACGGCCTGTCCTGTTTGTCCTGAGCGTAGTCGAAGGACCGGCGGGTGGCTCCACTATCCCGGAATTTCCACCAGCTCAATGGCTTATCAGCTCACCAGCTCACCTCTTACTCAGCGCTTGTGCTGGGCTGTTTCCTCCCGCTAATCCAGGCCTCTGCTTCCCTGGTCTCGAACGGACTACCGATGTACAAAGGTACCCGTTGATGGAGCTCCGTGGGTTCGATATCGAGAATCGATATATGTCCATTGGTGGCGTATCCGCCTGCCTGTTCGACTACAAATGCGAGGGGCGCCGCCTCATACAGCAACCGGAGCTTTCCTTCGGGCTTCCGCGAGTCCGGTGGATACATGAATAGACCGCCGTACAATAAATTCCTATGGAAGTCCGCAACAAGCGATCCGATGTACCGGCTTGTGTATGATCGTTTCCGAAGCGAATCCGCGTAGGATCTGACATCTTTGGGCCACTTCGGGTAGTTGGATTCGTTCATGCTGAGCACTTTTGCGCGCTCCGGTATTCTGATGTTCGCGTGGCTGAGGATGAACTCTCCAATGGAAGGATCGAGGGTGAAACCATGAACACCCGATCCGGTGGTATACACCAACATGGTGCTTGATCCATAGATGATGTAGCCAGCAGCGACCTGCCGGTTGCCCGGCTGGAGGCAGTCTTCTATGGCTCCTCTCTCGCCGGCGCTGATCTTCTTGTGTATGGAGAAGATGGTCCCAATTGAGACATTGGCATCGATATTGGAAGAGCCGTCGAGTGGATCCATCAGGAGCGCATAGTTCCCCACCGGGTACTCCTCGGGAATCTCAATACAATCCTCGTTTTCCTCGCTGGCCATGATGCAGATATTGCCGGCATGCTCAATTGCATGAATGAATGCATTATTCGCGAAGACATCGAGTTTGGTGACATCTTCACCCTGGATATTCGTCCTACCGGCGCGTCCGAGGATCTCAGCAATCCCAGCCCGTCCCACCTCTCGCTGCACTATTTTTGCGGCGAGGGCAATGTCATACATGATGTTCGAGAAACGCCCCGTTGCTTCTGGATAGAGACGCTCCTGTTCGATGATGAAACGATCCAGTGAAACAATCTGCGTGTCGACCATGGCATTCTCCTTTCTCGGGAATCCGGGTCAAGTTAGAGATCCCCCTGAGAGGGAGCAAGCGTGGAACCCGGTTTCCTTACCCTGGACTGTTGCATCGAGCTTGGGAATAGGGTATTCTTGACCCATGAAAGACGCCACGGTTTTTATCGCCAAACAGACGATCCAAGAATCCCCTATTGCGTTCTCCGATACGTCGGTACGTGAGCTCGCGTCGGTCCTTGCGGGGATGTTCGACTCCCTTGGGGGCGCTCTTCTCCCGGCCAAAGGATCGAAGGTTCTCGTGAAACCGAACCTGGTACGTCCCGGCCTGTCATACGGCCCTGCCGTCACCACTGACCCGCGGGTCGTGGCGGCCCTTTGTGGACTGCTGCGCGACCAAGGCGCCAAGAGCGTCTGCGTGGGCGATGATCCTGGATGGGGGCTTACGTCGACGCAGGCTTACCAGGATTGGGGCCAGTCGGGCCTTCTTGCCCGGTGGGGAGGGACATTGGTACCCTTCGATACACCCGATCGTTTCACTGTCAAAGTACGGCGGAACAGATTGCTCCCTGAAGTTGCGTTGCCCGCAGCACTGGCAGACGTGGATTTCTTTATCAATGTTCCCAAGATGAAGACGCACATGTTGACCGGTGTTTCCCTGGGCATCAAGAACCTCCATGGTCTCGTGGGAGATGATTCTCGCCTTTGTTTTCATCGCGGGGATATCGAGTGCAAGTTGGTGGACATCCTTTGTGCCAGGATTCCGGATCTCACCGTGGTGGATGGCATCTGGGCCCTTGAAGGGCAGGCCCCTCTCTATGGTGACGTGATCCGGGATATGAACGTACTCGTGGGAGGGGTGAATCCGGTGGCAGTGGATGCCGTAAGCGCCATGATCATGGGATTCGATCCACATCAACTCACGCATCTGCGGGAAGCCCATGCTCGTGGTCTCGGGCCGCTGTCCTTGGCGCACATAAAGCTCTTGGGCGACTCGATGGAGCACGTCATGCACCCGTTTCGTCGTGCCCTTCTTTCCAGCGTGGCAGTGTATAAGACCGTGGAAGTGGTGGAGGGGGGGGCGGATCTCGGCGTTCTCTCCGCGCTTCGACATGCATTGGACAGACTCAGCCTCGAGGGGCGGCTCGATGATATGAATCCTGTCACGGTTCTGGTCGGCGGCTTCCTTCCTGGGCAACTACCGCGCATCGGCACCAAGGAAGTATGGCTCATGGGAGATGCGGCAGTTGGCATACAACAGCGGATCCGGCCAGAGCATGAACTGCATCTAGTGCCTGGCGACGCACCGCATATTTTTGATTTCTACAAGGAGTTCGTGAGGGTACACGGAGGGGGGGGGTGGATGGGGGAATGGGGGAGGGAAGAAGAGAGCGTGCAGCGTTCAGATGACAGAACGAGGGAGGAATCTGGAATCTGACAATCTGTAATCTGAGGAGGAAGATGGCAGATCAAGGGAAGGGGAACTCCATTGTAGGGATAGAGATTCTTCGCTCTTTGCAGTCGCTCAGAATGAGAGTGGTGGTGTGCAGAAGTATATGGCACTGCGTGTCATTCTGAGGGAGC
>JAUXFG010000213.1 GCA_030620115.1 Candidatus Fermentibacterota bacterium | reverse complement strand
CTTGTCACGGCGAAGCTGACGAGCGAAGACGGATGCGCGAGGTTTATCCAAAACCCCTCATTCCTGCAATCAAGCATTCACATATTTGGACCTTTTTCCCATTCCCCGGTCTTAGCCTTGATTCACCAAGTGCATCATGCAATACTCTTCGGTTAGCGCAAGGAGGACCCCTGCCTGTCGGTCTCACGGTGCGTATGTGCGCAAGGGAAAAATCAAATGCGGATAGTGCTCGTTGGAACAGCGCACCCCATGCGTGGGGGCATGGCGCACTACCTGGGTCTCCTCTATGAGAGCCTTAGGAAGCGTGGCCACGAGGTAAGGATTCTCTCCTTCAAGCGGCAGTACCCCTCGCTCTTCTTCCCGGGCACCACGCAGATGGATTCAAGTCAGGTAACGGATCCTGTTCCATGCGAGCCGCTCCTGGATTCCATCTGCCCCATCAGTTGGATAAGGACAGCCCAAAAAATACGGGGTTATGCTCCCGATCTTGTGATCTTCAATTACTGGATGCCTTTCTTCCTGCCATGTTACTCCAGCGTGGCACTCCTGACACGATTCCTCACCGGCGCGAGAATCCTGTTCATTTGCCACAACATTATTCCTCATGAGCGCCGTGTGGGAGATCGGTTTCTGACCGCAGTCGGCTTTCGTCTGGTCGACGCCTTCCTCGTTCACTCGAAGTCAGTACAACACGATCTGTTGGCCGTGAGACCCAAGGCGCCACACAAGCTCGTCCCGCTTCCTATCTTCGACTTGTTTCGTGACCACATGGTAAGGAGCGACGCGCGGGTGAAACTCGGTATCGGCCAAAAGGAGATCGTGATTCTGTTTTTTGGGCATGTACGGCGCTACAAAGGGCTGCATGTGGCAATTCGCGCCATGGCGAAGCTTTCCGAGCATATGAATGCCCGTCTATTGATCGCGGGGGAGTTCTACGAAAAGGTAGATGAGTATGCAGATGAGATATCCGATCTAGGTCTTGAAGGCAGAGTAACCGTGGTGAACAAATACGTGCCCAATGAAGATGTTGGGATGTACTTCGCGGCCGCCGATGTCGTCTCCTTGCCATACCTTACCACAACCCAGAGCGGCATTCTCCCCATCGCCTATCACTTCAACAAGCCGGTCATCATAAGTGACGTGGGTGGTTTGCCGGAGGCTGTTGAAGAAGGGAAAACAGGGTTCGTGATTCCTGCCAATGATCCCGAAGCCTTGGCGGTGGCAATTCAGCGCTTTGCGGCCGCAAAGGACCATACGGATTTCGCTGCACACATTGCGGCATACAAGAAACGCTTCTCATGGGATCATCTCGTGACGGCTCTGGAATGTCTCGCCGAGGAAGGCGCCTCACCTTGAACATCAAGGAGCTCCTGATCGAAGATGCTGTGGCGGATTCGTGGATAACGCGTCAAGCCCAGACTGCCCTGCCGACCATCCCCACTCGACACATCACCCAAGAAGAATCACGCACGCTCCACAAGGCAGATCCGGACAAGGATGGAGGCTGTCGTCTTCTTCTTGCAAAGCAGCGGGGAAGATTCCTCAAGCTGTGCCCTGGATATCAAGGATCAAACTGCTGCGCCTACTTCATCCTTCACGTGATCAACGGGTGCCCGTTCTCTTGCACGTATTGTGCATTGGGGGCGGTCATTAATTCCCCTTTCCTCACCATCTACGCCAACACAGAGGACCTCGAAGCTGAGCTGGAACGGAACGTCTTCAATCCCCACACAAAGATCCACCGGGTGGGAACAGGCCAATTTAGTGACAGCCTTGCGCTGGACTACATCGCGGGGATATCGCCGTATCTGGTCGAGCTCTTCGCGTCGAAAGCCAAAGGATTCCTCGAACTCAAGAGCAAGAGCAACCGAGTTCATCACCTCCTTGGTCTCGATCATGGATACAGAACCATTGTATCCTTCAGCCTTTCGCTCCCGCAGATCGTGGAGCAGGAAGAAGGCGGAACTGCCTCCCTTGTGGAGCGGCTGAAAGCAGCGGCCACCGTTCAGGAGCATGGCTATAGAGTGGGGCTCCATTTCGATCCCTTGGTTGAGGTGGAGGAGTGGAAGCGACGCTATAATGAGGTGGTCGAGATGATAGATGACCTGTTGGATCCGGAGGCGATCGTCTGGGTCAGCCTGGGCACTCTGCGCCTGGATAAGACGCTCCGGTATCGCATGAGAACCTGGAATCCCTCAACAACACTAGACCTGGCGGAACTGCAGAAGGGCTATGACGGCAGATTCAGATACTTGCCCGAATTGAGATTCAAGATGTACTCGGAGCTGACCAGCCGGCTGCGACGGTATGGCCTCCCTGTGTACCTATGCATGGAGGCGTCACGATACTGGAAAAAGGCCCTTGGATGGGAGCCCCGCACTCCGTTGGACGTCAAGGGATTACTCGACGACTGGGCGCTCAACCGGTGGCCGCGAGGATGGCGCTCGGGTCCCGCGGCGGACGCGGGATGAGAAATGCGGGATAGGATTCCCATGACGGCGAGATTGCTGGTCCTGGCTGCCTTTCTCCTTCTGGCTAGGCAATCCGCTCGTGCGGGTGGCCCCGCGCAATGGGCCGTGGATGAGGAAGGAATCCTATTCGTCATAGACGGGTCGTCTCTATTGCGTTGTGACCCCGCGAACCTGGAATGGAGCCATATCCAATTGCCTCTCGAGATGCAGGGCAAGGAGCTGCGAGAGCTCCACTTGTTTGACGGCATACTCTGGGTGGCAGCGGATGATCTTCTTGCCAACGCCGACACACGGTACTACGATTGGATTACCTATGGCCCGGGGACAGGCGCCCCGCTCCCGGGCTACGCTGGTTTGGCATTTGGCGAGGACGCGATCTGGGTCGCCGGCCATGGTGGATTAGGAAGGATGGACCCGTACGCTGAGGAGTGGACCCTCTTCGCAACCGGAGCCGATACACTGCTCGATCTTGTCTTTCTCGGATCAGATGTCTGGCTGTGCAGCCGTGCCGCGCTATTCAGGTTCGATCCTTTGTATGAAAAGATCCGTGTCTATCAAACGGAGATAGACGTTCCACTGAAGTCTCTCTCGTGGATGAAACAGGTCGGTGATGAGCTCTGGCTATTCGGCTCCGACGGCATTGCCCGATTCAACCCCACATCGGAAACATGGCGTGTCATTCCTCCTTTTGAGGCCCAGGTTGATCCCCCAGCACAGGTGGTGATACAGGGCAGTCTCGTCTGGCTGCTCTTTCGGGATGGATTCGTGGTCTATGACATCGAAGGCGAATCCTATCGGATCCCCCCTTGGTCCTCGCGCATCACCGGTGTCGAGTTTCTGGACGCCACCCTCCATCAAGGCAAACTGTACATTTCCACGGACCAACTACTTGCGGTGTTCACTCCAGAAGGTGATCTCGCCGAGCTCAAGGGAGATCTGACATTCCCTGGACAGGTCGACGGTCTCACAAAATCCCCTCTGGTCAGGATCACGAGTACAGGGAAACGATTGGTGGCCCTTGGTCTGGGGTTCCTTGCCGTGTATTTGGAGGACGAAGGTGAGTGGAGGCTTCGCGAGCCGCCGCAGAAGAGCGGCCAGACTCGTGATGTCGGTCCGCATGTTCGGCTGGGCGACAGTGGACTCGAGCTATCACTCCCGCCTGCTCCGCCAATAAACCTCCTCGGCACCTACACGTATCTCGCTCAGGCAAACCGAAATGACTGGGATATCTTCGACAGCGGTTGGGACAGTTCCTATCGCCACAGAATCAGACTCTCGGGGAGAAGCAAACGATTCACCGCGTTCTATGACAACACCGACTTGCTCTTGGGAGACCGGTGGGGAGCTCAGTATAAGGGAGAGACCGATGCGGTCTTGCGGGAGGCGAGCGCTGGGTGGGGAACAGCGGAGCCCGAACTGGCCCAGCTCTTGGGAAAGAGCGGCTACAAGGGAGGATATCTCTGGGCAGAGACTGGAGGGAGAAGCCCGAAAAGGCATCGACGCGCCGCGCAAATGAATCTATGGGCCGGTGAGCGTACCACAGGCCACGCCACGGAGTTTTTCCAGGGTGGCGCGCCGGCGTACCACCTGTCTCGAGGCAAAATCGTCATCGGTACTGTGCGGCTCTCCATTGACGACCAGTTACTCCAGGAAGGCGAGTATACACTGGATCACAGCAGCGGCTCGTTCTTTCTCTCATTCCAGGAAAGGGACTTGGTGACGGAAGATTCCGTCATTCGCGTTGAGTATGACTACTGGCTCGATGACGCCGAGGACCGCGCTACCCTCGTAGTGCCGCAGATCATGTACAATCGGGGCGACGGATTCACCGCCACTGTGTCGGCACTCCACGAAGCATCCGATGATTCCACACGTAATCTGATCTCCACTTCCGCGCGATGGCGCTCCGATCCTGACGCTGAGAGAAGGCTCAATATCCAACACGAGCTATTGGTGTCGCCTGATGAGAGCGAACTGGGCGGACGGGGTTCTTTTTCTTACTCGGCGGATCGGATAGAGCTTCAGTTCTCAGGAGTTGTACTGCCCGTGGAGATAGAGACCGATGCGCGCCGCAGTGAAGAGCTTGGTTCTCTCATAGACGACTTCGAGCTCTCCGGCAGGCTGGAGCCTATGCACGAGCTTCCGCTCTTGTGGCGCCTCGGTTGGATGCGTACGGATTCTGCAACTGGGAAGACAGGCGCCGGCACGGTGCTTTGGAACCGGGCCGGGCTTCCCTCATTGAGCATGGAGGTCGCGGGCAAGTCTTGGGAAGGCGACACACTGTCAACTGAGTGGAAGAAGATGGAAGTGGGTTCGGAGTATCACGCCTCCTCCGTTCCATGGCTCAACAAGCTCCGCGTTCAGACGAGGCTTCACGAATCGAGACAGCATGTAGGAGCACGAGAAACCAGACACAGAAGCGCATTGGGAAGGCTCGACTTGAATCCCGGCGGGCTCTTTGACCTCGCGCTCTATTCATGGGGCCGTCGAGCCGATTCTCTGAGCACCGAGGGAGAGTCTCGCCTTTCAGGAGACGGTTATGGGCGCATATCCCTGATGAGCTCTTCGCTGCTCAAGGGAATCGATCTCTACGCGCGGGGAGAGGGGAGGGTCGGCACCGGAGAGTTCGATGAGGGAGAAAAGGACGTCAGCCTCGACCGGAGCCTGCTGACGTCTGTGGTGTGGCGCCCGGGAAGAGTGCCTGTCCAGTTGGAAGCAACCTATTCACGCAGCCTACGGGACGATTTCAGCGGTGTAGACGCCGGCTTGGGCTTTCTTGATGTCCTGGATGAGGTGGGCGGCCCAAAGGACGTCTCCATGTCCCGCAATAGGCTGATTGGCGGTGGCCCCGTGATCTATCTTCCCCGCTACAGTAGCCTGCGATTGCGGATGACTCGCTCGGAGCAGACCACGGCTGACTCGTCTGCCATCACCGCATCGGGAACACTCGATACCTATCGCGCCACACTGGACCTCCTGCCTCGGGGCAAGAACCGATGGCTCGTGGAAGCCGCAGGCTCCTCTTCGGAGCATCGACAAAGCGACGACGCCCAAAACTGGTCCTTGTGGGGAAGATGGGAACGCAGAAGTCGGAGGCCAAGCGGTCTTAG
>JAUXFG010000194.1 GCA_030620115.1 Candidatus Fermentibacterota bacterium | reverse complement strand
TCCTCGATCCGCTGGCTGGCGGAAAGCGGATACGCCTGCGGCTTCCAGCTCGTAGAGCCTACAGCTCGGAGAGGGTCCTCAGACGCAAGCCTCGCATTAAGAACCATCTCGGCGGTTTCGCTTCGAAAGCCGGTGAGAAATCCGGGCTAACCGCGGAATGATCCAGCCTCAGACGACTGACCAATGACGCCATAATCTCACGAATGTCCCCCATATTGGCTACGCTGAGAAGCGCGGCGGAAGGTCACGTTGTTTTCCTGCGACCCATTCTACGGCAGTCTGTGCCGAGCGAGCGCGCAGTAGGTGTCTATGCGTCTTCATCCTATCAGAGTGCCTTGGCAGGAAGATTGATGCGCATTCTTGCGTCGGCAAGAATACGAAGGCCGCTCTCTTCCACGAACTTGAGGAACCAAGGAAACAGACATTCGAGACGAACGGCGTCTTCGAGTCTGCTACTCCGTTGTAGCCGAGGGATTTTCGACTGTGGTGCGAGCAACAGTTCAGTGAAAGGGGCCAGTACCTGACGCCGGGGATCGTCCTCGGTTATCGCAAGGCTTTCCCAGAATCCTGTAGGCGGATCCTTTCGTAACTCACCACCGATGAAGATGCGTCCACGATGTTTCGAGACGTCGTGATTCTCCTGAACAACAGCGATGAAGTGCTGGTTCTTTTCCCAGTGCTCCAGAAAGCTGGGGAACCATCTGTCGTAGGATTTCGCAAGAGACTTCCCGCAAGTATTGTGGGGATCGAGAAGTAATCGAGGCGCTATGCTCCTGAGTTCGTCCTTGCTTGAAACATCGAAGAATTCGGAAGGGGAGACCCCGAATCCGAGTGCGTTGAGCATGTAAACCATACACTCAAACGTAGATTGCATTCCGAACAGGATAATCGATAGGTGGTACTCGGCACGCGGTACTCCCGGCTGCCAACCTCGCCACCGATGAATCTCCTGGTAGTGTAGTTTCGCCGTATAGAGTCGTACATACATGCCATGGAGGCCACATCGGAATTCCCCGAACCAATTGTCGTGGCCGCCGAAGTTGTTGTCCTGACTGGCAAGCAGCGCGAACTGGTCTATCTCTCGGAAGGCCATAGGGATACGACTTGCTTCGAAGTCATCCACGTTTGCTTCCCCCTTTCCGCAGAAGGGACGCGCGTAGAGTCGCGGCATAATTCCCTCATTTGCTTTGAAGCAGCTGGCAGCTCCGTTCCGGGAGGCTATTATTCGACGCTGCTCCCTTTCCATGAAAGGGAGCATACGGGACGTTGGCAAAGAAACAAGTCTTATGAAGGCGTTGAAGATGTGAGATGGGTAGCGAAGCAGCAGCGAGAGCATTGGGTTGATGGGAGAGGATCTATGCAACGCGGGGGAATATTCCTGGGCGTGTACAGGCGCGGAGTGTCTTGCCAGTACGTGACTTGGGAGTGTTCGGTCCTGCTGGCGATAGAGCTGCACCTCGTGCGACAGGCCGTGATGCAAGGGTGAAGCGCGGAGGGAATCTCGGCAACGATCGTTGCCTGGAATTGGAAGTGAAAGAGCCATGGAATCATTTGGTCTCTTACCGACGGCCCGAGGCTCACCAATCAGTACATCCATGGCCAGGAATGCCAAGGATCCCTCGCGGGAATTGTGCTTGTCGTGGCGTTGTTCTATCTTGTCGGCAGTGGAGGATGGATCACTATACCTACATCGGGGGTCAATCATGTGGAAGCCAGTATCTGTGATCATGGCCATTACTCTTTTGCTCGGGGTGATGCCTGCTGCCGGGCATCTTCTCTATGATCTTGCCTCTCCTAATGAGGAGGCAGAGGGGCTCTTCGGTCGCTCAGTCTCTGGGGCGGGCGATGTAAACAACGACGGTTTCGATGATCTCGTGGTGGGGGCCAGCAGTGAAGATCCTGGTTCAAGTCCAACCAATGCCGGGCGAGCCTACATTTTCAGTGGCAAGGATGGTAGTCTTCTGAATGTCCTCATCTCACCGAACGAACAGGATCATGGGATTCTTGGCATTTCGGTATCTGGGATAGGTGACATCAATGGGGATGACTGTGATGACGTGATTGTGGGCGCATATTTGGAGGAACCCGGGTCCAGTCCGCATAGCGCTGGTCGCGCCTATGTGTTCAGCGGACAGAATGGAGATGCGCTTTTCACCCTCTCATCACCCAACGAGCAGTCAGGGAGCTGTTTCGGATTCTCTGTGTCCGGAGCGGGAGACGCAGATGCCGATGGAGTGAACGATGTTGTCGTAGGTGCATGGGGAGAAGGCCATCCATCCGCTGGTATCGGTGTTGCATATGTCTTCAGCGGGCAAGATGGGGCACCACTTGATACGCTCCTTTCCCCCAGCTCAGCCAGCGGATATCCCATACGTTTCGGCTACTCGGTCTCAGGCATGGGGGACATCAACGGTGACGGGTACGACGATATTCTCGTCGGTGCCTCATATGATTATGTCTACGTCCCCGATCCAGTCAATGCTGGAAGAGCACATGTTTTTAGTGGACAAGACGGAAATGTCTTGCTCTCCCTTGATTCACCAAACCCAGAACAGAGCGGCTACTTTGGTCAATCACTCTCAGGAGCAGGCGATGTGAACGGAGATGGTGTGCCTGATGCTGTCGTTGGAGCGTATCGGGAGTCTGCTGATTCCACGGATGCGGGTCGAGCCTATGTTTTCAGCGGCATAGACGGAAGTGTCATCTATTCGCTGGTCTCGCCCAACCAGGAAATGTATGGAGGATTCAGCAGTTCGGTTTCGGGTGCAGGGGACGTGGACGGGGATGGATATGCAGATGTGATCGTTGGAGCAGATACGGAGTCTCCGGGCGGCAGCCCTGACTATGCAGGGCGTGCCTACGTCTTCAGCGGATTTGATGGCAGTCTGTTGAGCACTCTCGTGTCACCCAACGAAGAAGCTCACGGCGATTTCGGGCAAGCCGTCTCCCATGCCGGTGATGTCAATAGCGACGGCTATGCAGATGTGATTGTTAGTGCGCACGACAGTCCCGGATCAAGCCCTGACAACTCAGGTAGGGCCTATGTCATGAGCGAAGCCCAGGGCTCGATGGTCTTGGTGGGGAAACTATCGGGCAGCGTTCTCACGCTGAACTGGACCATAGCCGGATGCGCATTGCCGGACTCCTTCTGGGTTTTCGGATCGGGAGCAAAGCCATACTTCCTGCCAGATCTTGTTCCACCTCATGAAAACAGGATAACCGTCCTACCTCCTGATGTTAGAACGCTTGCCACTATCACGGGAATAGGTGACTCAACCAATAACTGGACGTATTTGATTGTCGCAGTAGGAAGCTCAGAACAAGAGATGTATAGATCGAATCGTGCTGGGGAACAGGATTTCGAGCTGCCCTAGCCGCAGCGGAAACGGGGCAGGAGACATGTCCTTATTGGAGGATACCATATCGGAGGAGCGGCTGGAACAGATATTCCCGTATCTTGCGTAACGGAGTTGGATCTCCTTTTACAGAATTTGAGTCCAACAAACTCAGATTGCCTATATGCGATCTCATTCCTATATTGCCATGCGCGGAGAAGATTTTTCTCATCACTCATGTAGGAGGCAGGCCATGCGAAGATCAGTAATATCGGGAACTGCCACTCTTTTGATGCTCTTGGTGGGAGCCGGTGCGGGGCAGGTGATTCATTCGCTTGTCTCACCTAATCAGGAACGGGGTGGTTCTTTTGGCGGGTCCGTGTCGGGGATCGGGGATGTCAACAACGATGGCTGCTCCGATGTAATTGTGGGCGCCAGGCACGAGGATGTTTCGAGTTACTATAGTGCGGGTCGAGCATACATCCTCAGCGGGGCAACTGGCACCGTCTTGCACGAATTGATCTCCCCGCATGCAGAAGAAGGCGCCTACTTCGGATGGTCGGTTTCCGGGGCCGGTGATGTGGACAACGACGGATTCCCGGATGTAATAGTGGGCACGCCCAGCGAGGACCCTGGGTCAAGTCCGGACCATGCCGGGCGTGCCTACGTGTTCAGCGGCGCGTACGGGGCACCCATACGAACCTTGTCATCACCCTACGAGGAGGTCGACGGCTATTTCGGATACTCGGTATCGGGCGCCGGAGATGTGAACAACGACGGCTACGCTGACGTGGTCGTAGGGGCTCGTTCTGAGGACACTGGCATAACCAATGCCGGCAAGGCATATGTTTTTGATGGAGCAACAGGCGATACTCTGTGTGTACTCATTTCCCCGAATGCTGAGACGGATGGCAACTTCGGATTCTCGGTGTCGGGCGCGGGTGACGTTGATGGTGATGATCGTGATGATATTATGGTTGGTGCGTTGAGCGAGAATCCGGGTGCCAGTCCATACAATGCTGGGCGAGCATACATCTTCAACGGCACCACGGGCGAAGTAATCCACGTGCTCATCTCGCCAGGTGAGGACTACTGGGGCCAATTCGGCTATTCGGTTTCCGACGCTGGTGATATCAATAATGACGGGTATGACGATGTCATTGTCGGCGCAGAGGGAGAGGCTCGGGCTTACGTCTTCAATGGGTTGACCGGAGAGGTCCTTCATACCCTGGTTTCACCCAACTGGCAACCCAGTTGTCGGTTTGGTTGCTCGGTTTCGAGTGTCCAAGATGTAAACATGGATGGTTGCCGAGATCTTGTTGTCGGAGCATACCAGCTTGATTCGGGGACCAGTCCGAACGATGCCGGGAGAGCCTTTGTCTTTTCAGGAGCGACTGGTGCCCCATTATCATATGCAGTTTCCCCAAATGAGAAAGAAAATGGCTGGTTTGGCTACTCGGTATCCGGAGCGGGAGACGCAAACGCTGATGGCTATGACGATGTCATCATTGGGGCAATAGTTGAAGATGCTGACTCGCTTGCGGCTGGTCGTGCTTACTTGTTCTCCCCCTTGATGTCCCTCTCAGGTGTGCTTTCTGACGACGAGCTCCAACTCCAATGGTCAACATGCCACGGATCTTCTGAGTATTGGCTTTATGGCGCCTCGAATGAAACATACTTCGTGCCGCAGTTGACTCCCAACTACCAACACAGGATTGCTGTCTTTCCCTTTGGGATCAATACATGGGCAGATACCAGTGGCGTCGGCGATCCTGACAACAACTGGGCATACCTCATTGTGGCCGTGGGCTCCACGGGACTCGAAGTCTACAGGTCCAATCGGTTTGGAGAATGGGATTTTGAAGGAGACATCCCATAGCGATTGGTTAGCACTCTCCGATACAGGAACCTGATAGCATTGATTCAATGGGTTCTCCAGGGCCTGTTCTGGGCGATTAGCAAGGAGGCATCATGGCGAGATATCCGCCTGCAACGTGAAGCAGATCAATGTGTGCATGAGTCGGAAGGTCTTCGCTGAAATCCAAGGAGGGCAATATGAGATCCACGGTCATCTTGATCATTTCTCTGATCGGGGTTTTTCTTGTGCAGTCTGGAGAAGCATCAGATCTCCATACCACGATCAACATCGATGTCAAGGAGGAATGGTACAATTCAGGAATCTACATCACTTCCGGAGACACATTGTATCTGACCGGTTTTGGAGCCTTTACGGCTTGGCAGTCTGCAGATATCTGGTTCAATCTAGCGACGACAGCACCATTCGTGGGCGGAGAGAACCACACAGTACCAGGATATCCAGCCCCTGCAATCATCGGTAAGATTGGAGACACGGAGCTATTCATGGCATCAGGACCAAAGGCTTTTGTGTCAGAATGGGAAGGCCCTCTCTATTTCACGGTCAACGATATCAATGGCGGCTACGCTGATAACACAGGGGTAGCCATCGTGAAGCTCAGAGTCTATCGAGGACCTTCGTTTGCAGAGAATAGGCCCGATGATCCACATCCTGCCAATATCAAGCTGGACCAGAACCGCCCTAATCCCTTTCAAACCAAGACGAATATAGACTTCGAGATCCCTTCCGTCGGGCACGTCACGGTGAGAATCTACAACGAAGCCGGTCAGGCTATTCGGACGCTCGTGGACAAGGAAATGACCACGGGGACATACTCCATTCCATGGGAAGGAAAGGACACCAATGGACTCCGAGTTCCTTCAGGAGCTTATTTCTATCGAGTAGAGCATTCCGGAGTATCTGGCTCCAGACAGATGATCTTCATAAGGTGACAGCAATGCACTAGGGACGGGGGTGCATTGGGGGAGGGAGCAAGTAACTCTCACATTTTCCCTCCTCCAGCTCCAGATGTCGGTCTTGCGTGATCCTTTCTCCGCACCTCACCGCTTAGTGCAGCATCGGAAAAATCCCCCTCAATCCCCTTTGTCGAAGGGGGATGAGGTCAGATGCATGGACCTAATGAGAAGTTACACCGATCTTTCCAATGCCTACGCAGGCGAACGATGAAGCGATATCGATAAGTGTCAACCTGCCGGCGGGATACAGTGCACCAACGGCCTGTATTCCGTCTCAAGACCACCTGGTTTGTGGCATTCTGATAATACTCTAGTAAATCTATGGATTTACTAGAGTATTA
>JAUXFG010000293.1 GCA_030620115.1 Candidatus Fermentibacterota bacterium | reverse complement strand
TGAAATCCTCGAGCCGGGCAACAATCACACGAGCCTCCTCCACCGTAACCGCCTCGTGACGTGCCGGCTTTTCCTTTTCCTGGGCATCAGGCGGGCCATAGATGATCATCTCCACATCCGCGTCAGGTTCCTCCGGCCCAAACGGCGACTCCAGCGGCATGAACTCTGGTTGCAGCTCCCTTGGGTAGTCACCATGCTCGAACAGCCTTCGCCCCATAGAATTCACCATAGAGATGATGGCCGCGGTGGAGCGGAAATTGGCCGTGATATCCACCACAAGGGCTCCCTTCTCCCTGAGCAGCTCTACCTCGTCATGGAATGCCTGGCTGTCGGCATTCCTGAACAAATAAATGGATTGCTTGGGATCCCCCACCACGAATGCCCGAGCCCCATCCTCGCCAGGTGAATGGGCTAACACCGGACGGATGATGGAGTATTGAAGGGGATCGGTGTCCTGGACCTCATCTAAAAGGATCAGTCGATACCGCTTCCGCAGCAGGCGCACCACTCGTGGATCAGTGGCCAAGAGATCGGACGCATACATCAGCTGATGATCATAGGTGACTATTCCTTCCCTCCTGCATCGCGCCCTGGCCTCGCCAATCACGGGAGCGCAGATCTCGTGCACCGCCAGAAGTCTCTCCGGCGTACATGCTACAATGGCTCTGAGAGGGGGAAACATCTCCCTCAAGGCATGGCGAAGCGATGGTTCGTGTGCCTCCAGCTTCTTGACCGCGGTCTTGGTCAGAAGCTTGTCCATCCCCTTATCCGCCAACTCTCCCAACCAAGCCCGCTCCCGGGGCTCTATCTTCCCCTCTGCCAGCCTCCTCACCAACCCGGGCCCCTGATCAGTCAGCTTGAAGAGGTTCAAGTTCTTGGCCAGGCCACAATCTCGTACGATCCGGCCGGCGGTCTCCAGTAGAAGCAAGACATCATTGGCCTTGGATTCGAAAACCGTCTGATCTCCCACAAAGCGAGAGGAGTCGAGGAATTCTCTATCCGGGATATGAGAGGCAACACACGCCCGCACGAACAAACGTAGATCATGCGGATTCACCCCCGCATCGAAGACCTTGACCCAGGCCTTGTTTTCTAAAGACCCAAGAGATCGCAGCCGCTCCCGGGCGTACTGGTCCCATGTCTCATCCACGATCTCGGCAAGCTCCTCGCCTTTGGGATCTACCGCGAAACGGGGATTTAATCCCACATGAATCGGAAAGCTCCTGAGCAGCCCCACGCAAAAGCTGTGGATGGTCGAGATTTCCACCGCATCCGCGTACTCCAACATGAGCTCGGCCCTTTCCCGCATCATGTCGAATGAGAGCCCGTATGTCTGCAAAAGTGGCGAAATCACGAGCTTTGTCACAGAATCGGCGGGCATCTCTCCTTCATGAAGTGAGAGAAGCGCGCGAAGATAGGCCACCAGCCGTTCCCCCATCTCTCCCGCCGCTTTATCGGTAAAC
This sequence comes from Candidatus Fermentibacterota bacterium, assembly GCA_030620115.1. Taxonomy (GTDB): domain Bacteria; phylum JAFGKV01; class JAFGKV01; order JAFGKV01; family JAFGKV01; genus JAUXFG01. The sequence goes on along the minus strand of JAUXFG010000293.1, from coordinate 668 downwards.
GTGATCGCCAACAGTTCCCGCGCCCGCTCTTGGGGGCGGAGATCGGGCCGACGCCGGGGTGATTCTCCCAGCAGATATACCACCATCTTTGCGGTGAGAAGCGCCGTCTTCCCCGTACCCGCCCCTGCGACTACCACCACATCTCGATCAAAGGTCACCACCGCATCCAGCCGTGCCCGCGAATCAACGGGATTAGTGTTGCGCGTCTGAATCTCTACAACTCCTTGGCATGCAACGTCCTCCGTACCGACTCACCCTTCGATCTCCCCCCCAACCCATTATTCCACCACTCCGCCCCTCCCAGATTCTTCGGTCGCTTCGCTCCCTCAGAATGACACATGCTTCCGCATCCTTCTCCGCTCTATCACTGTCATTCTGAGCGACCAAAAGAAGCGAAGAATCTCTCCTATATCCTTCCTCCGTCATCTGAACGCTAAACCCTTCCTTCTTCCCATTCCCCCATCACCTTTCTCCCAATCGCCAGCTCATCAGCATCTCTGGAGGGACGTCCGCCAGCCGGCGGATCGCCAGTGGCGCAGGCGTCCTCTCCGAGGCGTAGGCTCTACGAGCCGGAGGCCTGCCTGTGATCTTCCCCTGCCTGCGATCTTCCTGTATCGAGCATCTGCGGCCATGACGGAGCATGGCCCTCCATCATCCTCAGCTGAACG
>JAUXFG010000008.1 GCA_030620115.1 Candidatus Fermentibacterota bacterium | reverse complement strand
TCAGTTGTCAAAGACCACTTCGGCCCCGCTTAATCGCCAGGGCCTCTCTCTTCTCTCCTCACTTATTGGGCATATTCGCCCTTTGTCTTTCGCCCCCCAATATAACCCCCCAGCACCTTTCGCACAACATTATTCTTCGCCTACTACTTGACTATGATCTCTTCATCGATGAATGCCTCGTGACGAGAGGAGCGCAGATTGAGTTCGAAGGCCACCCGTACCGTATCCCCTGGCGCAACCGCTATTATCTTCGCCTCTTCGATATAGCCAAATTTGCGCACACCAATCGCGTGCACCCCAGGCGCCAGCTCATACGCCGGGACAGGGCTCATGCCAACTTGTTTGTTGTCGATATAGACCTGTGTGCTCGCCTCAGATACTTCGATGAGAACAATCCCCGGTCGGGGCGCGAGCTTCAGCGCCACCAGCATCGTATCCCGAGGGGTAACCCGCACCCTGGTCCTCGATTCGAAGTAACCTCGTTTGCTGGCCACCACCACATGAGTACCGGCCTCGATGACAAAAAGGTCAACGGGGCTGATCCCCTTTCGCTTTCCGTCGATCTCTACCAGAGCACCCATTTCCGATACTTCCACCTGAAGTACCCCCTTGGGAGGCCTCCTTATTTGGAACTCAAAAAAGATGCGTATCGTATCTCCGGCCGCGATACTGATTATCTTCGATTCCTGGAGAAAACCCGGCTTGCTCGCTCCCACGACATGCACGCCGGGCTTCAGTCTCCGCCGCAGAAACGGGCCTATGCCCATTGACCTATTATCAACATATATTTCGGCATCCTCTTCCGATACCTCTACCAGTATCACTCCGTGATCTGGTCTGAGCTCGATCCTCGCCCGCGTCGTATCCCCCGAACTCACACGAACCGTCATTGTCTCGGTCTGATATCGTTTTTTTCTCGCCCGCAGTACATGTTCACCCACCACTAGCTGGAAGGGAGAGACTGGGCTCAGCCCAATCCTCATTCCATCGATCTCAACAAGGGCGCTATCCTCCGACGCCTCCACCCACAGTATACCCTTGAGGGGCTTGAGCGCCAGCGCGACATGCAATGTTTCCCCCGAGGTGATCCAGATCGTCTTCGATTCCTGGAGAAAGCCTGGTTTGCTCGCCCCCACGACATGTACGGCCGGCGTGAGCCTCTGCAACGGAAACGGGCTTACGCCCACCCATTTATTGTCGGTATAGACATCCGCACCATCCTCTGACACCTCAAGCACAAGCAGGCCATGAGAAGGATCACTGATAGGGGGATCGGTATTCGTGGCCTCCAACAACGGCACTGCGGGAGATAGAAGCCCCAGGAGCAGCATTGCCACGCTCTGTTTGCAAAGGGGTTTCATCAGTTCCGGGGCCCTTCTTCATGAGAAACGGGCTGGTCTGCAATCTCACTCATGTTGGTAAGCAGATTCATGGCATAATCCTCCCGAGGGGAGAAATCTTAATGGAACATGCCAAGCCCTGCAACTCTCATGCGAGCACCAGAGCCCCGAATAGCAGGCCCGTTGGCACGTGAGAACCGAGATCATAGCATCTCAACAAGTCATAGCATCCAGGCTTTCCCGCGTTCGCAAGGACGACTATTGAACACACATCACGCCGTGGCTATTCATTCTCCTCCACAACATCATCGCTATCGGGATTGGGATCGGAATCGCCATCGCTAACGCTATCGAAATCAATCACATCAAAACTCTCGCCCTCATCGCATGTTCAGATTCCCATGACTGAGGGCCATGTTATGACTCCTCTATTCGATACCGATTCCGATCGCGATGCCGATTCCGATCAAGTTACCTTCGTCCGCGAGCTGCCTGACTCCATTATACCATAATGGTAATCCCTCCAGCCCTGAAAGGGCGTGACAGTCCCTTATCCATCCTCTTGTCCTTTCTATGTCTCGCACTTTCAGGGCTGAGGGCATTTTGTTACCCTGCCCCAGGGTTACGCCCTATCGGGCTTGCCCTGGGCTGGTATGTCTCACCCCTTCGGGGCACAATGCCAGCTCATTTCCAGAACATCAGAGTATGAGGATCCGTAACCTCTCAATAAGTCGGTGCCTCAAGCCTTCTCCCCTTTTTGCAAAGGGGGATTGAGGCCTCCGGCTCGTAGAGCCTACGGCTCGGTGAGGGGGATTTTTCCGATATCGCACGGACTTATTGAGAAGTTACGAGGATCCTTCCTAACTCCGGCTGACAGTTGATGCTTCTCGGCTGATATTGTTCATTGATCAGCCCAGATAGTGCTTAAGCATTGAAAAGCAACACAGGGATGACAGGCGATCACGGAAACGATGATACGATAAATGGGTATTCCACAGATGGATCGCCCGCGTGAGTTCAGATCAAGGTTGAAGGCAAGGGAAGTGAAACACGGAAACGGGAGGTGATGGTGCAGGACTTCGAGACCGTTCTGCGTGAAATAGGGCCGAAGAGAATCTTGGACGTGGCCACGGGGCGTGGAGACTGCATCCGGTGGCTTCTAGAAATGTATGGTGATGTAGATCTCATGGTCGGGATAGATGTATCTGAAAAAACCATCCAGGCCGCCCAGGCCGCGCGTGAAAGCATCTCCGAGGGAAATATCGTCTTCAGAGTGATGGATACCGCCGATCTGGATCTCGACGACGAATCATTCGATATGGTCACCATCTGCTACTCTCTTCACCACTTGGAGAGCTTGGAGCAGTCACTGAATGAAATGGTTCGCGTTCTCAAGCCCGGTGGCTGGCTCCTCATCATTGAGGCATATCGTGATAGTCCACGGGACACGCAGCTCACCCACGTCTATCTCCATGATTGGTGGGCAGAAATCGACCGCATCGCCGGTATTCCCCACAACAAAACGTTCACGCGCGAGAGGATCGTCACGTTGCTGGATGATCTCGAACTGACCGAAATCCAGCTCTTCGACAGTCACGGCGACGATGAACAGGCAAAAGAGAAAAAGATGATCTCGCGCCTGATCGAGCGTAACGATTTTTACCCCGAGAAGATCAAGGATCATCCGAGATACGAGGAGCTCAAGGCCCGCGGCAGGGAGCTGAACGAACGGCTGAGACATATCGGCCATGCACCCGCATCTCAACTGGTAGCCCTGCTCCACAAACCATGAAGGCTTCGCTTAGTCCGTCGTCATCTCAGATTCCAGATTACAGATTGCAGATTCTAGATTCTTACCCCTCATTCAAGCATTCCAGCAATCTCGCATTTCGCTTTTCTTCCAACTCCTTATCCCGAAATCAGCTAGTAGGAGGACTACCATGAAATCAGTCACTGCGCTCTTTGCGCTTCTTCTTCTCCTATCAACCGAAACACCTGCTTCCTCGTGGCGATTCGTGACTCCGCCTGATGATCCCAAGATCGCATCCACGCTTCAGCAAGGGCTGCCTGGCGAACGTTTCACGATCTGGGTATTCTTCACCGACAAGGGAATCACCACCGAGAAGGAGTATACGCAGGCCATTGCCGATCCCCGGGCATTGCTCTCTGAACGCGCACTCAGGCGCAGAGCAAAAGTGCGCCCAGACGACAATCTTGTGGATTTTCGTGACCTCCCTGTCCCCCGGGAGTATGTGGAAGCGGTGTTCGAGAAGTCGATTCGACGCCGCACAATCACACGTTGGTTCAACGCTGTGAGCATCGAGGTGATGTGGGAGGAGCTCCACGCAATCGCCAAGCTGCCATTCGTTCGCCGAATCCAACCCGTTGCCCGCGGGACCCGCCCTTTGCCACCGGACTCCGAACCCAATGAACCTTCCGAATCAGGCGAAAATACGGGCGAACGATCATTGAACTACGGTCCATCGTGGACCCAGAACGAGATCAGCAATGTGCCCGCTGTTCACGCCCTCGGCTTCTCTGGCCAAGGCGTGCTCATCTGCGCACTTGATACGGGCTTCAGCCACGACCAGCACGAGGCCGTGGCGCCCATCGATGTTCTGTCGGAATGGGATTTCATCGACGATGACGGGAACACCGATGGGCCTGATAACATACCGTCCCATGGAACTGCCGTTCTGTCAATCTGCGCTGGGTTCAAGGATGGCGAACAGATCGGTCCTGCCTACGGTGCTGAGTTCATTCTGGCGCGAACGGAGGATGTCTCAGACGAGTATCCACAAGAGGAGGATTTCTGGCAAGCAGGAGTCGAGTGGGCTGATAGCGCAGGGGCGGACCTCATCACCAGCTCCTTGGCGTACATCGACTGGTACCAATACGAGGATCTCGACGGGAATACGGCCGTCACCACGATCGCAGCCGATTGGGCCGCGGCCAACGGCATACTTGTGTGCAATGCCATGGGCAACTCAGGCCCATCATCTGGATCTCTCGCTGCCCCTGCGGATGCCGACAGCATCGTGGCAGTTGGCAGTGTCAACGGATCAGGGATTATCGCTTTCTCCAGCTCCCGTGGGCCAACCTTCGACGGGCGAATCAAGCCCGAGGTGGTGGCCATGGGAGACGGCAACTACTTCGCAATCGCCGGAACGGAGAACGGCTATGCCACCGGCAGCGGCACCTCGTTCGCCACACCCATGGTCTCGGGCATCGCGGCCCTTGTTCTCGAGAACCACCCCACATGGGATCCTATGCATGTTCGCGAAGCCCTCATGATGACCGCATCGCAGCCCGAGTCTCCTGACAATACCTACGGACATGGCATCGTCGATGCCATGCAGGCCGTGTTCTACATGTCCATCGGCGGCCAGGTCACGGACATAGTGACTGGGGATCCTGTGACGAATGCGAGCATCGCGTTCGTCGGCCCTGACTCGGGAGTGGTATTCACCGATTCGACCGGCCGATTTCTCATGGAGACTCTCGATCCGGGTTCCTATGACATCACGGTATCGGCGCGGGGCTACTATCCCAAAACGCGAGGTTATGACGTACCGCCGTGGCGTGGTGATGCCGATTTCGCTCTCATTCCGTCCGGCACCGAGATCGCCGTTCTGGAGATCACCGCCATCCTCATCGATGACAGCGGAGACGAGTTGACGGATGGTGACGGCGACGGCCAGGCGGATGTCAATGAGACGGTGGCCATCGACGTCGTCTTCTATAATGACGGCAATCGAGCGGTGGACAACGCGGTCCTCACGGTGGAAACGACCAGCCCATTCCTTGAGGTGATTTCAGGCGATTCGGAACTGGCCACCATCGCAGTAGGAGAATCGACCCTGGCCGAGGGTGTCGCGCTTCTCTCCATACTACCTACGACACCGCACCTTACCATGGCAAACCTGACCCTCGCCGTGAGCGCGGATAACGGCTATGAGGAGACATTCGTCCTCGAGCTCCTGCTCTCTGCGGAGATGCCACACTGGCCCCTCGTTTTATCGCTTGCGGCAGGCGCACCCAAGGTCATCGATCTGGACGGCGATGGCGACATGGAGATTCTCTTCGGGGATGCTTCCGGCCTGTTTCACGTAGTGCATCATGACGGGACGCCGCTTCCGGGTTGGCCCATCGCACTGGGCGACACCATGGCGTCGCTCTCCACGCCGGCGGTGGTGGATATCGACGGAGACGAGGAGTACGAGATCCTCGCTGTCTCGCCCGCAAGTCTGTTCTGCTGGCACCTCGATGGAACCGACCTCGCGGGGTGGCCAACAGCCATTGAATTCGATGAGCAGACGGCTGTGTTCATGTCGCCCATGGTGGCGGATCTCGATGCCGACGGCGACGAGGAGGTCGTACTCGGCACCGTACCGGGGCAGCTCCACATCTGGGATCATACCGGTTCGCTGACGCAGACGCTTGATGCGGGCGAGCCGATGCTCTGCGTTCCCGCCATCGGCGACGTGGACGGGGATGGCACGCTTGAGATCATTGCAGGTTCCGGCGATCCCAACGAGGGTACCGGTGGTCACGTCCATGCGTGGCATCATGACGGCAGCGTAGTGGACGGGCAGTGGCCCCGAACCATAGCCGGAATCATGCTTGGTGGGATCGCGCTTGCGGACCTGGATGGTGACCGAGATGTGGAAATACTGGCGCCGGGGTCTTACCTCATAGGCATGCCCACCGCCATGCTCTACGTGTTTCAGGGCGATGGATCCTCCTACGCGGGCTGGCCTCAATACATGGGCTTTGTCATAGCCTGCCAGCCAACAATCGGTGACATGAATCTTGATGGGGTCCTGGAATTCGTGGTACCCGTATGGGATGATCAGGCATCGAGCACGGTCTATGCCTGGACCGAAGATGGCGTTCCCGTTGCCGGCTGGCCCCAGGATGTCGACGGGGTAGCCGATTTCGTGGCCCCCATGATCGGGGATATCGACGGGGACGGTTCTCCTGATGTTATGATAGCCACCACAGAAGGAGAGGTATGCGCCTGGGGCGCCACCGGGCAACCGGTAGCGGGCTTCCCATACCTGATGGACGAAGTCTTCTCAACCACGGGCATAGTCACCATCAATGATCTCGACGGTGACGGTGATGTAGAGATCATGCTCCCCAATATCTGCGGGGCCCTCCACGCGTGGGATCTACCGGGCACATTCGACCCACATTCCGCCATGCCGTGGGGAATGCCGCGTCATGACTACCGAAACACAAGCAATCTCGCCACATCGCTCGCGCCCGCGCCGGTTGGAGAGCGCGGGGACGGCCTCCCAACAGTGTATCGCTTGTGGCAGAACTTCCCGAATCCAGCGCTTGCCGCCACCACCATCCCATTCGACCTCCCCCAGGCCTCTCGGGTATCATTGTCCATCTACGACCTGACGGGGCGGAGGGTAAGGAGCCTGCTCCATGCCACGGAGTTGGCCCCCGGCTCGCACAAGATTTCATGGGACGGCACTGATGACAACGGAGACCACATGGGATCCGGGCTGTTTCTCTGCCGACTCGAAAGCGCGGGATATCGCAGTACCCGAAGACTGGTGATTATTCGATAGCTGGTTGTCGGCTCCGGACAAGGAATTTCCTCGCTCCAACGCAGAGCGCAGGAACGAGGATAAGTGGTACGAATTATGTGTGCAACGGCATGGTTTATGCGTCTGTGTCCACAAGATAATCGGGCAGGTTGATCTTCGGGTCACACAAAGGAGAAACATCATGCGCGGAATCCATGTTTTGACAGCCTTTTTCGTTTTGCCGTTCGCACTGATGATCTATGGTTGCAGCGGTGAAGGACCCACCGATCCCAATAACTCATTCGAAATACGCGAGATACCTAGTGGTATTCGGCCCTATGCGGACGAGGTAGTTGAGGCGGCCAATCGGTTCGCCCTCGATCTCTATGCGGAACTCAAGCAGGAAGAGGGGAACCTGTTCTTTTCTCCATACAGTATCTCTTCTGCGCTGAGCATGACCTATGCTGGAGCAGAAGGGGTAACAGAGCAAGAGATGGCTGGCGTTCTTCACATCCCTGGTGACGAGCAGCAATGGCATGCGGGGTGCGGCGCGCTTCAGAACAGTCTTGATAGGGGAGCCACTCTGGAGGGATACGAGCTCTCTATCGCCAACCGGTTGTGGGGGCAGCAAGGCTACGGCTTTCTGGAATCCTTCCTGAACATCACGCAAGAATATTATGGAGCAGGTTTCGAAGCATTGGACTTCTCGGCTTTCCCTGAGAAATCGCGTCAGATCATCAACGACTGGGTTGCGGACCAAACAAGAGACAGAATCCAAGATCTTCTTCCGTCTGACGCGATAAGGCCCGGGACACTGTTGGTGCTTACCAATGCCATCTACTTCAAAGGAACCTGGCTCAAGCAGTTCGACCCAAGTGTGACCGCGCAAGAGCCGTTTTTGGCAGGGCCTTCCGACACGGTTTATGTCCCAATGATGCACCTTGCAGACGAGTTTGAGTTTTCCGATCTGGAGGATCTGAAGATTTTATCTTTGCCCTATACGAGCGAGGATCTCTCCATGATCATTCTGTTGCCTGCCCGGGTTGATGGCTTGGCGGAACTTGAGGCTGAGCTGACCGTCGGAGATCTCGCGACCTGGATCGGTTCCATGAACAAGGAGAATGTCGCGGTTGCCCTTCCTCGATTTGAGCTTACCAGTAAATTTAGGCTCGCCGGTGTCTTGTCTGACATGGGCATGCCTTCGGCTTTTGGGATGGCTGACTTCTCAGGTATCACCGGATACCCAGAACTGTTCATCTCGGAGGTCTACCACAAGGCCTTTGTCGGGGTTGACGAGGAGGGGACGGAGGCGGCGGCCGCCACAGGTGTTGTTATGGGTATAGGTGGTCCGTCCTACCACTCTTTCGTTATGGACCACCCATTCGTCTTTCTGATTCGCGACAATGTGACCGGAAGCATCCTGTTTATCGGGCGCATCCAGAACCCGCTCCTATAGGTTCCAGTAGTCAACGTTCTTTAACTCGCATTTCTCACGGGCCACCTGCTGCAACCGCGATCTGGCGAGAAGACAACTTATCGGAGAAATACCAGAAAACATCCTCAAGGTTGTTCTGATATCGCATCACAACCGTGAATCTATCCGCTGGAGGGCCATCCGCCGTCGTGGCCGCCTGTGCCGCACACCGCGGACGCGATGAAACGCGTCCCTCCACTGGACAAGACATACACATTCCTCGCTGGAGGGCCATGCTCCGTCATGGCCGCCGTCGGTGCACATACTCACGGACGCGATCCGCCAGCTGGCGGACATCCCTCCATCATGCAAAGCAAAAGAGGAAAAGGTCGGATGCGCCGACTCATTAAGAAGATAGCTCATCAGCTCAATAGCTCAACCGCCCATGGGCGGTTGAATGGGCGATCCCATGCCCAGCATGCTCATGAGGAATGCCCATCCATCTGCGCTCTGCTCGATCCGTTCATAGAGCGTCGTCCCTCCTCCGTGGCCTGAGGCTTTCCGCACAAGGAGCAGGTGTGGTTCGCCTGCAGGATCCGCGGCCTGGAGCCTGGCCGCCATCTTTCTTGCATGGAGCGGATCCACTCTCGCGTCATTCTCGCTGCCGATGATCAACATCGCGGGGTAGGAGACGCCATCCACTATATTGTGGTAGGGCGAATAGGCACGGAGATACTGGAAGGCTTCCGGGTCATCAGCGCTCCCATACTCCTCTGACCAGATATTCGCATAGCCAAACTTGTGGTATCGCAACATGTCCAAAAGGGGCATAGTGCAGAGAACCGCACGAAAAAGATCCGGCCTTTGAACCGCCACGGCCCCCACCAGCAGCCCGCCATTGCTGCCGCCTGAAATGGCCAAATGTTCCGGTCGCGTATAGTTGTTCTCGACCAGCCATTCTGCTGCGGCAATGAAGTCGTCGAACACGTTCTGTTTGTGCTCTCTCTTCCCCGCTTCGTGCCATGCCCGCCCATATTCGCCTCCGCCACGGAGGTGGGGCACGGCCACCATGCCCCCTGCCTCCAGCCACATGATACGGCTGGTGGAGAAGTACGGTGTCATGGCGGCGTTGAAGCCACCGTATCCGGTGAGAAGGACGGGTGTGGTCCCATCCTGGGTGAGGGATTTCCCATGGATCAGGAACATGGAAACAGGAGTCCCATCCTTGGATTCGTACCAGACAAGCTCCGTAGTAAAGCCCCGCACATCCACGTCCACGGGCAGACGGTGATAGAATTCCAGCGCATTCTCCTTGAAGCGATATCGATACACCGTCCTGGGATAGGTGAAAGACGAATAGCTGATCCATACTTCCGGCTTTGACCAATAGCCCCAGACATGCGCCGTGCCGAGTCCCGGCAATGGCAGGTCTCTCAGACGCTTCCCATCCAGGTCATGAACGGCAATCTTCGTATATGCATGGTGAAGGTACGCCGCATAGATATGGCCCGAGACACAAGAGATGCCGGAGAGCTTGTCGCCCGTTTCAGGGAGAAGCTCTCTCCAAAATTCGCTCCCGGGTCTGTCAACATCGGTGATGCAGACTTTCCACAAAGGCGCGTTCAAATCGGTGGTGATGAGTAGCTTGTTTTCGATAAGATCAACCCCGTAGCTTGCATCGAAGCCGGTGGCTATGGGGATCAGCTCGCCGGGGCCATCGAGAGGCCTGAAGTACACCTCGTTCTTGTTGAAACGACTCCTGTAGTACAGAAGGTACTTCCCATCTTCAGAGAGACTTATCCAATGGAAATACTCCTTGACCTCGTCGTGCCAGAAGATCTTCTGGTCTTCCTCTCCCGGCGTGCCAAGTCTATGGAAATAGACGGAATGCCAGTACTGCTCCTCCCCCGCCGGAACCTCTCCTCTTGCTGGATAGGCGGTGTAGTAGAAGCCGCAATTATCCGGGAGCCATGAGATACCTCCTTGGCGCCATCCCCGAAGCGTATCAGGGAGAATATTCCCGGTCTCCACCTCCATGACTCTTACCCTGGCATCCTCGCTGCCTCCTTTCGCTTTGCCGAATGCCACGTACGTGCCGTCGCGGGAGGGCGTTGCGAAATCAAGGGTTTCCGTAGGTCCCCACGTGTTGGGATTGAGCAACTCCACAACCTGAGCGTCGTCGTTCTCCTTGGTGACAAACACCCATCGCTCGTCGTCTTTCTTCTTAGTCTTGAAGAAGAGTCGATCCCCGCGGAGCACCCTTTCGGGCGTGCTCTGATCATCGTAGCGCCACAGCTCATTGAGTCGTTTCACGATCCATGGCCGGCACGAGATGGTATCAATAGAGGATCGTGTGAGCTTTTCCTGAATATTCGTCCAGCGAATGACCATTGAATCAGCCCCATCCTCGATCCACTGATAGTCGTCGACAATCGACATCCCGTGGAGCGTATCCACCACCGTGATACGGGCAGTCGGGGGATACATGTCCTGTGCCACACAGACCAATGGAACGAACCCAAGAAGCCAGATCATTACAGAACTCAGGCTCCTCTCGAGCGGACAGTTACCGGCCATGCACATACCATACACCTCCGAAAGTTAGACTGTGTTCTTGTGCGTCGATGAATCTCCTCGATGCCCTTACGGATGACAAGGGTTCCTATGGAAGAGATGGGGATTTCGAACTGAGGAATGAGGAAAAAATCGGAAGGGGAAAGAGAGATTCTTCGCTCCTTTCAGCCACTCAGAATGACAGGCGTTGAGGTTACTGGGCGCGACAATGCGTGTCATTCTGAGGGAGCAGAGCGACTGAAGAATCTCGGGGAAGGGTTATCTGCTCTCGTTCTACGCAATAAACGGCTTGAGAGAATACTCTAGTATTCCTATGGATTTACTAGAGATTTCCTCAGCCTCGGCAGCTTGTCTAGTAGACCTCCTTCCACGACTGTTCGTGCCTGCTCACCGCCCATTTGATGCGGCCCTCATCTGTCTCCAGTTCGGGGAAACAGGGAGGCGGTCCCTGCGTGCCGTAGCATGCCCGGGAGTCAAAGGTGAGATCCAACGCCCAACCTGAGGCGGCCGACGAAGGTTCCGTGGCCCGGAGCCAGCCCTGGAATGCGCTGCCGTAAATGATGAGCGTCCCCTCGCGAGGCCCTGACGTAGCACTCTCGCACCATAGGGTCCCATGGCAACTGGTAGAGGCCCAGTAGCCAAAAATCTGCCGATCTCCGTCGGGTGCATGAGGAATTAGGTCCGGGATATTCAGATTGCCTCGGCTCGGTTGGCAGGCCCCGGTGAGCAGACCCAACATATCGGTGCTTTGGGGATCAAAACGCGGATCATTATTGTATAGGATGTCGCCATCCACCACGATGGCTGTGCCCGCGATGATAGTGAGCTGGCCATTCAATGTCCCGCTCACGTGTACAGTACCTCGGGCGCCGTTCCCATCCACGAAGATAACCTTGGAATTCGGGATCGGCATGTTCACATGGTCGAAGTGAGGACTATGCGTGAGATTGGTAACCGTGATGGTACCATCTGAGTTCAGTTCGATGGCCGTCTTTCCGTAATTCCAGTGATATCCGCCTGCATCAGCGCACGATATGGCGGCGGGGAAATTAAGGTCACAGTTGATCCCATCCACGTTGGTTTCATAGGTATCATAGAGCGTGGCAGCCTGAAGGGGGCAGGGGAGCGTCATATCGCCACCAGTGCAGTGGAAATTATCGGCTGCCGTACTGACCTTGCCGTAGAGACGTGCGCCTTTCCAGGGGAACAACGGGCTGTCTTTAAACTTGAGGGGCTCATTGGCCATGATCGGCCCCCTGAGCACATCCATGTCCCAGTACTCCGCGTTCACGGCACAGCAGACCACCTGGAGATAACACGCGGGTGTCTCCTTACGGACGGTGACGTCAACCTGTGCTCTGCAGTCCGTACCGTCGGGCGTTATTCCTTGTGACATGATCGTGTATTCCCATCCGATATACTCATCGCTGCAGTCATTGGTGGCGGCAAATGAGATGGTGGGATGTGTGCTCCCGCAGGTGGCCACCTGGGCCGAGCCCAGATCGTACGTGCCCGACATGGCACAAGGTGGAGGGTCTTGCTGCCCCAGCCATTCCAACGTCTTCGCGATACCAGCGTCGGCCAACTGAACGCAGGCCATGTTTTCGTGCTGGTACATGGCCATCTTCCGCTCCGTGATGGACGAGACCATGAACCCACCGGCAAGAATGGACAGCAACACCAGCGCAAGGATCGCCATTATCAAGGCCATCCCCCGTTGTGCGCTCCGGCGAAACGTGAACATGCTCATATCTACTCCTCCTGTATGGAAAACCTGCACTCCAAGCCCGACCTACCCGCTCGGTACGAGACGCATGTCAACGAAACTACTCACTCCTGTAGCTAGCATATTTCGTTCCACCTGCGCTCGTCTCGTTCATCACCACCGCCTCGTGGGACGGTCTGAGCATGCCGGGCCGTCCCTGCCGATGCCATAACTCTCCGCGATATGCCGGGCGGCCTTGATACGGATGATTGAGATAGCTGCAACATGGTACCGCGTCCCGCTCGTTCAAACCCAACGAGGCCTGCCGAAATGCGAGACCGAATCAAGGAATGGTCTGCGCCATTCTTCCCGCATCCTATGAATACCTTTTCATGGTCCTGAAGCCTGATTCATAGCCTAGAGTCCATCCTGATATTCCGAGGAGTGAGCGGGAAAGATTCTTCGCTCCTTTCAGTCACTCAGAATGACAGGGGTAGAGGTCATTCCGGCATCGTAGTGCATGTCATTCTGAGGGAGCATAGGGACCGAAGAATCTCGGGGGTAACGTGAGAGTGATGCGGGTCAGCGGGGCACTGGATGGAGCGGGGCCATTCAGGATTGGAAACTTCACTTGGAATCGACGAAGCTCCCGCCAAAGCTCCCGATGAAGTTTCCGTAGAGGTTTTTGGCAGAAATAAGGGGAAGTTCGGGATCCCGCGTCCGCCGCGGGATTCGAGACGAAGTTTCGGGCTAGAAGACGTCGAAGCTGCCCTCGGGGAGCCAGCATTGGGAGCCATCCAAGAGCTGTACCCGGAACCAGCTCCGATCATGCTCAATGACGCGAACTTCGGTGCCCGCGTGTAGGCCTCCCTCATAGGCGGGCGCGTAGCTGGAGCCAGGCCCCTTCCTGGCGAGAATCTCCTCTGCCACCAATACGCCTCTGTTCCCCTCCCGCATGTTTATGAGATCCGTGGCCACCGAAAGGCCAAGCGCGAGGGAAAGCACGGCCACAATGGCCACCAGCGCCTTGGCCGCCCCCGACGATCGGAGCGTGTCCAAACCAAGGAAGAACCACACGGTAATGAAGCAGATGACAAAAGCCCTCCGCCGGGTGGCCGGAGCCAATACATAATGCCAGAAGAATAAGCCTCTCAGGATCTCCTCCTTCTGGCCCGGCTCTATCTTGTCTTTTCGTTGCTTCAATGCCACCCCAAGATTGGCCTCGAGATCCGCAAATCCCGGCAGGAGCTGTTGGGCGCGGCGATAGTTGAGGATCGCTCGTCCAAGGTCACCGGAGAGATGATACGACGTTGCCAGATTGTAGAGAAGATGACCATTCCAGCGCCCTCCTTTGGAGACCGCCTCCTCAAAGAACGCCGCTGCGCGTTGCGCCAAGATCTCACGATCCGTGCCGGAGCTCTGGAGCGCCTCTTGGTAGAGGGAGTCGGCCTGGGCAAGACGATCCGCCGAAAGGTCGGCAAGAGAAACGCCACCTGAAAGCCCCACCAAAAGCATCACCACGGCCAGGTTCACGCTCATTACTTCTTCACCTTTGGCATGAGTGATTTCGCTTTGTCCAACAGCGCATGCCTCGACGCCGCGTCGCCGGAGTACGGCGAGAAACGAAGGGCATCCAATTCCTCGAGGAACTCACGCAATTGTGTTCCCGTGTCTTGGGAAAGCAGTCCCCGGGCGACCAGCTTGGGAAGATCATGCACCGTGACTTCCCCTTTTCCCACACCAAGCCTGATTGAGACTTGTTCACTGCATATCTCGGTCAGCCCGGTGAAAAATTCCTCACCCGACTTATCGGCCAGTTTCCTCATCTTGGCAAACGCCTTCCCCGACCCAAGCATGGTCCTTCGTCTTTTCCAGCCCGCATTGCCGCTTCCGAACTTCGCTCTCAACGTCACCACGAGTAGAAGAAAGGCGTAGCCACCCGGCGCCAAGAGCAGCCAACCCAGTGATCGCCGTGGGTCCGGTGTGGAGGCATAGAGCTCGGGCCCAGTGAACAGAGCCCGTAATCCCGCAGTGGTTTCCGCGGGTTTCCGACCTTCTCCGGCGGTCACTCCATACTCCTCCATGGCTCCTAGCTTCGGAGCGGCGGTCACGTGAAGCGGAACCGGCTTCGACCATGCGCTTTCGTACCTTCCGCGCCGGGTATCGAAGTAGCTGAACGGGATGGCCGGGAAGGCCTCCACCGTGTCGCTTCTCGCCCGCACCACCTGCTCGAAAACCACCTTATCCTTGGAGACCTCGCCTGGCTCCAGTGTCTCGACCACGGCAAAATCCCGGGTGACCTCCTGAAAAGAGGAGAGATCATAACGCGCGATCTGGTCGAGCAACCCACGTCCCCGAACGATCATGGTCAGTCGAATGGGATCGCCGACCCGGACATCGGTTTGGTCGGCATCCACGGCGAACGTGCAGCTCCCCACCGCGCCCGAGAATCCCCGGGGCCTGCCCTCTACAGGAAGCGGGTTCACGTGAAGAACGCTCGCTTCCGCAGCAGCAGCCAAAATCTTGACCTTGGGGACACGGCGCGTGAACCCAAAGAAATCACGCTCAACGGTCCATCCCTCACGTACCGATGCCCGTATGAACGGTGCTTCTAGTGTGATCTCTCCCTGGCGGAGGGGATAGAGCCGAAGGCTGACCCGGTAGACAGCATAGTCAAGACCATCCAATGTCTCCGTGCCCACCGACGCAGGAATCCTGAGACTGTTCAAGGCGAGCATTACGCTCCTGGCGTCTTTGGGCGGGGCTACGGCTTCCATGCGAAAGACCTCGCCGGCCTCGAGAACCGGAATCGTGAATACATAGTCTTCCACGTCCGTGGCGATATACCACGAAATCCGATACGTCACCGGTTCTTGAAGAAAGACCCGCCTCTTCTCCACATCCGCTCTCAGCAGCATCATGTTGCTTTGGGGCGATCTCTCGACCCTCAGCCGGAACGGGCCCACCGAGTGCTTCTTTCCATTCACGGTCACTGGTATGCCGGGTATGGTGTACGACCCCTCCTTCACCGCGGTGATCTGGAAGGTCAATGTGCTCGTCACCGAGCTCTCGACCCTGCCATTGATGATGGATGTTTGGCTGGAACGACTTGTCTGGGGGCCGGTAATGCGCAATCCCGAAACCCGCGGCGCTTGGGCTCTCACCTCGGCCTCCGTGGTCCCCTCCACCACGATCTCCAGTTGAACCTGCTCACCTAGTCGTACCAGGCTCTTCCTCAACCGCCCCTGGACAGGAGGGCTCCCCCCGCTCTCGACCACGAGCAAAAGGAGTATCCCTATGGTGCAGAGGATGCGCCACCACGCAAGGCGCCCGAAGTGGAACGCACTCAGGATTCTTACCAATTCCTCTCCACCTCGACCTTATCCGTGACAGGAGGGCGATAGAGTCCCCTTCTTTGCAGCTCCTCCTTTTTCTTCTCCTTCGCCTTCTCCGCCTCCCGGCGCAACCTAGCAAGCTCTTCCGCCGCTTCCTTGGCATCCGCTGCAGCGTCTTGCTCTTGCTCCCCCTCCTGCCCCTGTTGCAGCAAGGAAGCTAGAGCCTCTCGAAGCTTCTCCATGGCCTCATCCTGATGTTCCGTAGCGCCCTGGATATCGTGCTCCTTCAGCTTCTCGGCCGCCTGCTCCTGGGCGTGCTGCGAATCCTTCATCTCCTGTGCCGGTTTTTTCATCCCGCGCTTCTGCATCTCCTCCGATAGATCCTCGGCTCGCTCACTGAGCTTCTCTTGCTGCCCGGCCTGATCCTCGGAGTCACCACCCGCTTCGGTCTGGTTCCTGAGCTGGGCCTGCTCGTCGGCCAAGTCCTGGACCTGTTGCGCCAAGCTGTCGGATCCCGCGGAGGATGTCTGCTCTTGCATCCTTTCTTCGAGCTGCTCCACCAATCTCCAGACTGCCTCGATATTATAGCCTGCATCGGTCTGGAATTCCGCCTCCTGTCCGTCATAGGCCAGCGCATCCCTGAAATGATCAACCGCCCTCTCGTATGAAGTCTTCGCTAGCCCCGGATTCATTTGCGCCATGCTCTTGGCCGCGGAAGCTCGGGCGAGACCAAGATTATAGAGGAGATCCCTCCTGAGCACAAAATTGAGCTTCTCCTCCTCCGCTACTCGATCCAAGACCTTGGCCGCACTGTCTGCAAGCCCCATGTCCAACAGGCAGAGCCCCAGATCATATCCCGCCTCGGCATTCTCGGGATTGCTGCTCCAGAGTTCTTCGAAAGCTGAGGCGGCCCCGGTCACATCTCCCTCCAAGTAGAGTGAGAGCGCATGGTCGAAGCCTTGGTCAGCCGAAACCATTTGAGGAGAAACGATAACCAAGAGCATTGCCACCACACCAAAACCAGCCGTTCGAATAGTGGCAGCCGGAATCACCCTTGCTCGATGCGCTCCCTTCATGGCATGGGCTTCGAGGCTATACATTCCGGCCTCCTCGCACTACTGCCTCCAATGCGATGAGGAGAAGACCAAGCATCAGCGGCAGTTGAAACCACTCACGCCACTGGAGCTTCATCCCGCTCTGAATCGTATGCTCCTTGCCGGCCACAATGATATCTCGATAAAGAGAAAAAAGCTCCAGATTCCCCGTCCGTGCCGGGAGATAACTCCCTCCTGATGTTCGGGCGATATTCTTCAAGAGCTCCTCATTCAGCGTGGTATGTACGGTTTCTCCTTTGTACGCGAGATATCGCCCTTGCCTTTCGGGATCTGGAATCCGCGCACCCTCCAGACTCCCCACCCCCACTGCATGGATGCGCACACCACGATTCGCCAGCTCCCGGGCGGCTTCCAGGGCGAAGGAATCATGATCCTCTCCATCCGATATCAATACGATATCTTGATAGGTACCCTCTTCCTCTTTCAATATCCTGTCGGCAATGACTCGTAGCGCATCTCCCACACTTGTGCCGCCTTGGCTGACATCATCAGGACCGATACGTTCAAGGGCGGCCAAGAAGAATTCGTAGTCAAGCGAAAGGGGACATTTGAGGGCGACATTTCCCGCGAAAACCACCAACCCAACCCGGTCATCGTGAAGTATGGGCACGAGTTCACGAATCGCCAGAATAGCCCGTTGCATTCGATTGGGTCGGAGATCTTGCGCCAGCATGCTCCGCGATACATCCACCAAGAACACGATGTCGCGCCCCTTTGCAGTGACCTCCATCTCCCGCGGATCGCCCTGTGGCCTCATGAGTGTGGCAACCAGGAAGGCCATGCCGGTGGACAAGAGAATCGCCGCGGTTACCCTCCGAAAGGTCGAAGGCTGGGGAAAGATGCGCCACCGAGTTCCCAACTCGGCAAAAGCCGCCACTCTTGCATCCGCGCGCCGCATGGCCCATATCCTGAACACGAGCACCACCGGCACCACGAATACCAGCACCACCATCTCAGGCTTGAGGAATCGAAACAGTCCTTCCATGGTTCAGCTACACTCGGAAGAAGAAACATCGAATCCGCCAAATGGCGGAAACACCCAACGACTGCCGTGAAAGAGAGGCTCTTCTCTTCGATGTTCGATGTTGGACGTTCGATGTTGGATGTTCATTTCCTCACAAATCCGCAAATCAAGAATCCCGCATCCGGCCTGATCCACTCCTCCCCCGCAGGTGCCCACTCTCAAGTCCTTCCCCATCACCCCATCACCCCATCACCCCAACATCCCGTCTTCACGGGATCCTCAGCAGCCACGTGGCACGCAGCAATATTTCCAGAAGCAAGACGGCCATACCCAAGAGGATCGGAAATTCGAATCGTTCCTTGAATCGAACTACCTTCTCGCGGATCTCGGATTGCTCGGCCTTATCCAGCCGCCGGGTGATCTCCAGCAGAGATGCACCGTCCGTTGCCTTGGAAAACGTGCCACCCGTGATACGAGCGACCTCTTCCAACTCCTCTCCTGTTGGTTCCCGTGAAAGGAATCCAAATGGATCCATTCCACGCTGCCTCACTCCCCCGGCAACAAAGATGCAGTGTACTTTGACATCGTGCGACGCTGCCAGGCGTGCTCCCTGGGCAGGTGTAAGCTCGCCTGCTGTTTGTTCGCCGTCACTGAGCAACACGATGAACTTGCTTTCCACCTTTGTCTTCTCCGTCCCCGCAATGAGGGTCAAGGTGGCGTGACGCAGGGCATCGCCGATAGCAGTCCCATCCTCTACTCGATCCGCGGGTCTTATGCTCTCCAGGAATGACGTCAGACTCGCATGATCCAGGGTTAGAGGGCAGTTGTGTTCCACGAATGCGGCAAATGAAGAGAGCCCGACAAGATCGTTCCGCCTTCCAGGAAGCCCTTCTCCTCCCAACACAAAGCTTCGAAATACCCGCTTCACCACCTCCAACCGCGATAGCTCATCACCTCCATACTTCATAGGCTGTTCCATGGAACTCGACCGATCCACCAACATCATGATAGCCACGCCCTCACTGCTCACGTGAACTTTCTCCTCTCCTTGGCGTGGCCGGGCAAAGGCCAAGAGCAACAACAGGAGCGCGGCAATCCTGAGAATCTCGGGGAGACGATGGAGCCGGGAACGCAGCCCCCGCCGCTTCGTCAGAATGGGCAGCGTCGGCAGGGCCACCGCAGGTATCGCTTTCTTGCGCATAGTGCGCCAAAAAACCACGCCGCTGAGCAGAACGGCCACTGCCAGCGCGGCCCGTAAGGAGAGCGGTTCAAACTCCATGCGTTTTCTCTTCGCGCGGCGCCGTGGAGCGGACAAATCCCTTGGCCAAATGCAACAGATCCCTGGCCCTCTCGCCACCGGGATCGAACTTGGCAAACTTCACGAGGTCGGCCTCCTCCAGAAGCTCACGAGCCCGTGCTTCTTGGTCACCATCAACCACGTCATATGATCGGAGTGCTTGGGCAAACTCCAAGGTCGTAAGCTCCAAAGCCGGAATGTTGAAGGCTTGTTCCACGTAGTGACGGAGTATGTATGATAGTTCCATGTAGTAGCGATTCAGTTCACCTCTCTGTAGAAGACCGCGACTCTCCAAGGCTCTGAGTTCCTTCAGTGCAAGCCTGTAGGGCGGCACGGGAGGCGCCGTTATCCTTCCTCGGCGCAAGAAAAACCAATACAGAGCGCCAAAAAGAAGCAAGACGCCGGCGACTCCCAACACATAGTAAGGAACCAGGTTCACCCGAGGCGAGCGAACCCCTCTGGGGGGCTTGAACTCGATAGGCCCTTCCTCGGGCACGCCCAATGACCGAATTGCAATAGATATCGGCTCTGCCTCAAGCGTATGCTCGATCCACGTTCCTCCTTCTTCCTGCTCATAGTGGACTCGGATAGGCCCCACACGTGCCTCGCCCGGCAGGGTCGGCTCCAGAATCAGGGTGAGCTGTTCCACATGCCCACCATCATCGCCGGGTTCCGGCGGCGCGGTCTCCGCTCGCCTGAGCACCAATCGTTTGAGTGCTATCTCGCGGGCTTCGGGAAGCATGGCCCGGACTTGACTGCTCGAGGAGAGTTTGAGTTGTACATGAAGGTTCTGAGCCACATCGATGCTGTCCTGGTCAACGCGCACCACCAGCTCCACGGGACGCCCCCCGAAAACATAGGAATGTGACCACCGGATCGTCTCGGGTGAGTCACCCACCCCCCCACAAGCCACCAAAAGACCCATGAGAACAAAGAGATTCTTGATCCGAACCATCAACTCCGATCCTCTCCATCCAGTGTCGAAAGACGTCCCGGGAGAGGCAAGAATTCAACGTCCAACATCGAACATCCAACATCCAACGCTGAAGTGGAAAAGATCAGGATTTGAATGTGCGTTCCTCTTTCCCATGGTTCGACGTTCGATGTTGAATGTTCGATGTTGAACGTTTTCGCCGGCCTGTCCTGAGCGTAGTCACGGGGCCGACGGATCCATCCTATGAGACGCTTCCCACCTGAACGATCCCACCGACTGAGGGCCACGGAACCATCCCTCACGAGGCCCGCTCCCTCCTCTGGAAAAAACCATGGAGTTTTGTGACATAGTCGTCACGGCTGCCGATGTACAAAAGATCAGCCCCGCATAAAGCCGTTTCTCGGGCGAGCCATTCCTCTTCATCACGGATCGCCGCGCGAAGCTGCCTTTGCAACGACTTGCTGGAGGTATCCACCACGAGAAGCTCCCCGGTCTCAGGGTCATTGAACGTCGCAAGACCCAATGATGGAAGGTTGGTCTCGCGTTCATCCCGCATAACGATATTGACGAGGTCGTGCCTCTTTGCGGAGAGCCGCATGTCGTGAAGATACTCCCTGCCATAGAAGTCGGAAATGAGGAAAACCACTGCTTTCCTGTGCACCACGAGGTTGAGATATCTCAACGCATCGGCGATGTTCGTCCCTCTCCCCAGAGGTTCGAAGTAGAGCATATCCCGTATGAGCCGGAGCATATGACGGGTACCCTTCTTCGGCGGAATGAACTGCTCGATCCGATCGGTAAACGAGATGAGGCCAACCTTGTCGCGGTTCCGAGCCGCGCTAAAAGCCAGAAGGGCGGAGAGTTCCGCGGCCCGCTCTCGCTTGAGATTTGCCGTGGTACCGAAGCTCATGGAGCCTGAAAGGTCAACTACCAGCATGATGGTAAGCTCGCGCTCTTCCATATACTTCTTCACGAACGGCCTGCCCATCCGCGCAGTGACGTTCCAGTCAATAGCCCGAATGTCGTCCCCAGGGGTATACTCCCGCAGTTCATCGAACTCGATGCCCGTGCCGCGAAACACCGAGCGAAATTCTCCAGCCAGCAGCTCAGCCACCGGCTTCCGAGCCCGTATCTGTATCTGCCGGACTTTCTTCAGGAGTTCACGGGAGAGCATGAGATACCAGTCAATCCAGCCTACGGCACCGGCACGTGATCTAGGATTCGTTGTACAAGATCCTCTGACGTCAGCTCTTCTGCTTCCGCTTCGTAGGTAGGGATGACTCGGTGTCGAAGCGCGTCCATCGCCATTGCCTTGACATCTGCGGGAGTCACATAGCCTCTGCCTGCCAAGATTGCATGGGCCTTTGCCGCAAGGAGCAGATGGATACCGGCCCGTGGGGAGGCCCCATACTTGATCAGATCATCGGTGTCTCTGAGCCCATATGCCTCCGGGTTGCGGGTCGCCTTGATCAGGTCGACCACGTAACCCGTGACCTTCTCATCCACATAGACACGATCCACCACGCCTCGCGCTTGAAGGATATCGTCTCTGGTGGCAACGGCAGAGACGGAGACATCCGGTTGCACCACGGCCATGCGCTTCAGGATCTCTCGCTCCTCATCCTTCTCCGGATAGCCGACGTTGAGCTTGAGCATGAACCGATCGACCTGGGCCTCAGGGAGCGGATACGTCCCCTCCTGCTCAATGGGGTTCTGCGTGGCCAGGACAAGAAATGGCTCATCCAGCAGAAAGGTTTGGTCTTGAATAGTCACCGCCCGTTCCTGCATTGCTTGCAGGAGAGCGCTCTGGACCTTGGCCGGTGCACGGTTGATTTCGTCAGCAAGGATCAGATTCGCGAAAATCGGCCCCTTCTTCGGGTAGAACGTACCCTCCTTGGGATCGAAAATGCTCGTTCCCACAATATCTGCAGGCAGCATATCCGGGGTGAACTGGATACGTTGGAACTTCACATCCAGGCTACTGGAAAGCGTGCTCACGGTAAGCGTCTTGGCGAGGCCCGGCACCCCCTCCAGCAGCAGATGCCCCCTGGTCAGAAGCCCGATGAGCAGCCCATCCACCAATTTGCTTTGCCCAACGATGACTTCGGAGATATTCGATCGGATCCTGTTCAATAGCTCCATCTGATCCGCAACGATTTCGCTTATCTTCTGAATGTCAGTATCCATTATGATTCCACCCTCGGCGTCGTGATAAACCTCTGCCGTGTGACAATGATCATGACCGCGAGACGGAGTATCTGACGATGATGGACCTACCTCCGTCTTTAGAATCTGGAAAAAGAAACTAGATATTCTACCCCATCAAGTCGCCGCAGTTCCAGCCAACAGACTCCCTCTGCCCAACTTCGTATTTCGACAGAAGCGACCAGACGTTTCGCCCCAAGCTGTTCACGCCCTTCCATGATAGGTTGTAGCTCTCGGCGGGAATACGCGGAGTGAGCTGCTTCGGTATGTCACGTATTGGTCTCGCCCCTTCGCGGCACTGTCTCAGCATATTCTCACAACCTCATCGGGATCGGAATCCCGAAAATGCGGTAGACAAGAAGTAGGCCCGGTGTCATGCATGTCCAAGAGTGTACTTTGCAGAGGGGGAGGAGGTCGGATTCCTTGATCCATTGAGATGTTATGGAGAGATGTCCGACTGCTGGCGGATCGCGTCCGGCAGTTTGCGCACCAACGGCGGCCATGACGGAGCATGGTCCTCCATCGTGCAATGCATCCGTCTTGTCCAGTGGAGGGACGCGCTCCGTCGCGTCCGCAAGTTTGCGCACCAACGACGGCCATGACGGAGCATGGCCCTCCAGTGGGGAATGCATCCGTCTTGTGCTGTGGAGGGCAGGGTCCGTCAGTCGGCGGATGGGCCTCAATCCGATGCGCCTCCCCCAGCAGCGATCTCAGCGATTGATCTGGCGATCTCTCCTCGGCATTGGTGTCGGAACGAAGAGCTCTGAACGGTGGCGCGAGTGTCATTTGTTTCTCAAGATCATCAATCTAATAAATCTCCACTAAATCTATGGATTTACTAGCCCCACAACGACGGTTAGAGATCTTTCTCTTGCATGACGGCATTTGGTATGGTAATATCTCTTCCAAAACCCAGGAAGGAGGGGAAGAGCATGTTGCCTGATTGTCGTAAGCAAGGAAACATTTTTGCAGTTCCCAAGTTTGAAATTGATGTCAGTGACGTGGACTCGTTCATGGATGAGTTGAGGGCATTTCATGGAGAGTTCGGAGACTGTTTTCAGCGTTCCGAGACCAAGGAAAATTTTCTCAGGTACATGGTTGGCCAGTTATCGGACCTGGAAAAGAAATCCATGGAGCCGATTGCACTATCAGTGGAGGGCGGCTCTGTACGAGCCGTACAGCGGGCTGTAAGTGATGCGATTTGGGATGAGAAAAAAATGTACTACAAGTATCGTAGTCTTGCTGGGGAGGATTTGGCGGACCCGAATGGGGTTATGATTTTTGATGAAACATCCTTTCCAAAGAAGGGCTCTGACTCTGTGGGGGTGGCCAAGCAATACTGTGGTTCACTCGGCAAGGTTGATAACTGTCAGGTGGGGGTGTTCAGTGCCTATGCTTCACCTCATGGCTATGCCTTGGTGGATTCGAGGCTGTTTGTACCGGAACAGTGGTTCGATGAGGAACACGAGGAAAGAAGAAAGAAGTGCAAGGTGCCGGAGGATATGGAGTTCAAGACCAAGCCTCAACTGGCCGCAGAGATGCTCAAAGAACTGGCTCAGTGTACTGAACTTCCCTTCAAGTACGTGGTGGCTGATAGTATTTACGGCCAGAGTCCCGACTTCATAAAGGTCACGGAAGGACTTTCCGGCAAAATCTATCTTGTGTCTGTGGGAAAAGACTTAAGGGTATGGCTCAAGATGCCTATCACCAGAAGAAAGAAGTACAGATACAAAGGCGAGATTCGGGAAAGGGATGTTCTCGAGGACGAGTCAAGAAAACCCCTCACAGTGGCTGATGTGGCCGAGGGCCTCCATGACTTTTTCTGGTATAGGCGAACCGTATCTGAAGGAACCAAGGGTCCCATAACGTATGAGTTTACCAGGAGACGAGTGATACTATCCAAGGATGGCCTGCCTGGCAAGGAGGTCTGGCTTCTCATAAGACGGACTATTGGTGAGAATCCAACCTATTCATTCTACACAAGTAATGCCTCAAGGAGCGTAAGACTTCCCACTTTTGTTTGGCTTTCTGGTATGAGATGGGCAATTGAGCAGTGTTTTGAGGAGTGCAAAGATGACCTTGGTATGGATCACTACGAAATGAGGAAGTATGCTGGTTGGAATCACCATATGCTAACGTGCATACTGGCTCACTATTTCCTCTGGCACCTGAAAATCAGGTTGGAAAAAAAAAGCGCCAGCTATTACCGTCTCACAGCTTAGAATCCTTTTGGATGTGGTGCTTCCAATGAGGAGGTTCGATGTTAAGGATGTTCTGGAATTGGTTCGATGGATACAGCGCCGAAATCATCAAGCCTATCTCTCTCATCGCAAGAAAAAGTTAAATGGAAGAGAGTAGCAGTGACTAACTGTCGTTGTAGGGCTAGAGATTTGAAAGAAAAGCCAAAAGCAGGAATGAAGAGAGATTCTTCGCTCGTTGCAATCGCTCAGAATGACAGGGGTCGCGTGCAGACGAATGTGGTACTGTGTGTCATTCTGAGGAAGCGGAACGCCCGAAGAATCTGGGTGGAGAAAGGGATGCTGGAAAGGGAAGAAAAGCGAAATGCGGGGAAGCCGTTGGGTTGTTGAGCCCTTGGGCGAGCTCAAGACAGAGACCACAGGTCAAGGCCAGACCCTGCATCCACTGCATCCGGAAATCAAAACGCTGCTATGGGATATCCCCTTGGAAATCATGTTCGCCGACTCGATTGGATCGGGCGAGCTCTTGTTCGGATTCGTCGACCGCGATAACCAGATATGTCCAGTTCGCGTTTTCATCGCCGATTCCGTTCGGGCTGGACCAGGCGCTTGTTTCCGGAGGAACTCTGTCGAGCCTGAATTCGTGGCCGGGCCCGAGGCCCGGGGTGAACCAGCTTTGGTTGGATGCGCCATAGATCCAATACGCGGAAGCCAGGTTGACGGTCGACCACGTGAGCTGGAGGTTTCCTCCCAGCAATTCGCCCATGAGCACGATCACCGACGGAGCAGGGCCCATCTGGGGTGCGACGCTGACGGCATTGGTCGTTCCGGCCCCTGGCGGCGCGATGCTGTCCGTCACAGACATCCCGGCGATATCCAGAATCAGAACATGGTCAAGATCAGAGCCTGCGGGAATGTAGGCATAGGCGCCATCCTCGGATATATCCACATCCCGGGGATCATTATGAGTGGCAAGCGATATGGGAATGCATCCCAGCGTAGCCGTGTCGCAGATATAGAGTTCGTGACTGTCCTCGCAACCGATCACAAGCTGGGAATCATCCGGCGTAATATCGACTCCCCACGGATCATCCCCAATGGATACGGAGGTGATTTCGGAGAACGTCTGAACATCGAAGAACCTGACCACATCATTCCCGCGATCCAGAATATAGAGGGTTGTTCCGTCATGGGAACACACCAACTGCCACAAGTCTGAGCCCAGGACAGTTTCCTGCAGAACCTGAGTGCCATCCGAAGAGATCTCAAAAAGCCTGTCATCGTACCATTGCACGGCATAGAAACGATCGTTGCCGGGACAATAGGTAATGAATCCGGGTCCATGAAATTCACCGGTAACATCCGTAATGGAGCTTTCCACCGCATAGGTTGATGTGTTGATCAGTGAGATCAAGTCGGAATCCCTGTCCGCCGCCAGCGCGAATGAACCATCACCGGAAAATGCGATACCAGTCGTATAACCGCCTATGGGAATGGTGTGTGTCACCGTGTTCGAGATGCGATCCAGAACAATCACCGCTTCCACGCTGGCATCAGCAACCCAGATCTCCGTGCCCTGGGGGTTCATCATGGCATCATAAGGATAATTGTAACCCGCAATTGACGTTCCCGGACTGTGGGTGGTAAGGTCGAAGGGATAGGCATCATCCGAAGCGCTGCAGAACACATAACCGTCATTCATTCCCCGGTCCTCCCGGGTGAAAAGGGGTTTGGTGAAGGTTTCCTGTTCGGCCAGAGGATATTCGACGAACTCACCGTTTCGCAGAATGGTCATGTCGTCTATCCGTTCAAACGCCTCCGCCGGCATGCAGATGGTGAACGGAAGAAGTATTGCCATGAGTGCATATCGAGTTCTCATCCTGTCCTCCTAGTTGATGGTTCAGCGGTTTGGGTCTGTTCGAGACATGCTGGAGAGCTCATTGTAACGGGATTATACGGGATCGGTGAAGCTCAGTCAAGCCTTGATAGATGGCGAAAGCGGCGAAGAAGCAGGTTAGAGCCATTGAAATAATACTCTAGTAAATCCATAGATTTACTAGAGTATATGTGACTTCTCAATAAATCCGAGCATCCACGCTTCTCTTCCTTCCATGGAGCTGACAGCAGGACACACATCACACCGGGGGCAATTGTCTGATCCACAACATCATCGGGATCGGAATCGGAATCGGGATCGAAACCGGTCACATCGTTGCTCGCGACTGAGGATTATGTGATCACGCCTCAATTCGATGCCGATCCCGATAGCGATGTCGATTCCGAATGAAGGAAGAAGACATTGGCGGTCATAGTCATTCTCGCCATTGTGCCCCGAAGGGGCTTCACATACCAGCCCAGGGCAAGGACGCGACCTGTGCTGAGCGAAGTCGAAGCAAGCGGCCGCCGGCCTGGATCACAGATACCCAATAGATCCAAGCCCTGAAAGGGTGTGACAGCCCATTGCCCGTCCTCCTGTCCATACGATGTCTCGCACTAACAGGGCTGAGGGTCTTTTATTCCCGTTTCCCAGGGTTACGCCCTATCGGACTTCCCCTAGGCTAGTATGTCATGCCCCTTAGGGGCACAATGGCAGCTCATTTCCAGAACATCAAAGCGTTGGGTTTCGTTTCATCCGAACCATGTGGATAAGGGCGTCTACTGTCAGTTCCTGCAAATGGGGATTGAGACCTCCGGCCCATAGAGCCTACGGCTCGGTGAGGAGATTTCTCCAATATCGCACGGACTTGTGGCAAGAACAGGGTCAGCATTCCGTATTGTCGTCAAGTCTCCTGTTCTTGGACACACTTCTCCGTTTCCTGACTATTGACCTATCGCTGAAGCCTGAAGATCTGTTTCTCCGCGCACTCGACGGCGAACGATAGCAAAAGCATGCCAGAGTGCCTCAGATCGCGAAGGTATCGCACATCAACAGAGCATGAATAGGCTCACTCATCTGTTCAGGGATTTCCGGGAATGTTTCATTCTCTCGTTTTACGGTCTCGGCCTATCGCTACGGTTCAGGATTAGGAATATAGAATCCCGTAGAGAGATTCCGGAACCGTAGCCCCGCCATTTGTTATTGCGAGGAGCCCTTCGACAAGCTCCCTCCGGGGCGTAGGCCCTACAGGCCGGAGGCAGGATAGAGTCCGCGACGAAGCAAGATCATCCGCCCATTGAGATCGCCGCGCTATCGCTCGCGATGACCCCGGGGCCCCAATCCGAACTTCTCACTCCCGCGTCTGCCGCGGAACTGCAATCCCGCGACGGAGGCGCAACCGTGTCGCGATCCCGCCTCCTCGGCGGGAGTGAGAAATCCGGGCTATTCCGCCAGAATGATCCTTCTTGCTCGGGATCCCGCCGGTGATGACAATCTCATCACGTATAGTCCCGCGGGGAGGCGTTGCCCGGGTTGGTGTCCCCGATGCCATGTGACCGTGTGATTGCCGGGTGGTAGCTGCTCAGCCAACAGGAGCGCTTGCTCTCTTCCGGCAAGATCGTAGAGAGCCAGGCGGGTCATCCCGGCCGATGGCAGCGTAAGCTGCAGAGTCGCTGTATCCTTGATGGGATGCGGCAGGGGGGTCTCCAGACGAAAGACCTTAGTCTGTACTGCGATCTCAATACGGATGGGTCCGTGGCGCTTCTCGACACCCCCGGTGCTCACATCGCCCAGCATGTAGAAGTAGGTCATACCGGATGCGATATCCTTGTCGAGGTAGCTATAATTCTGAGAGGCTGAAGTCGTACCTGCCCCTGGGACAAGTTCATCATTGATGCGGACATAGGAGGCATCTTCTGTGGTGG
Organism: Candidatus Fermentibacterota bacterium; assembly: GCA_030620115.1. Lineage (GTDB taxonomy): Bacteria > JAFGKV01 > JAFGKV01 > JAFGKV01 > JAFGKV01 > JAUXFG01. Next base: position 15,520 of record JAUXFG010000008.1, on the reverse strand, counting down.
AGCGATAGATATTGAATCCCAGATTGTCGGATTCGGACTCGGTTCTCCAGTCGAGGCGGACCATGTCTCCCAGAGACGTAGCGCTGAATGTCGTGAGTTCGACCGGGACCACCACACTCACCATGTAATCCTCTACCTCGCCGTCAGAGGCAAGACCCGTGAATGTCAGGCCTCCCGTGGTGCTGAACCGGAAGCGGGCCGAGGTCAGGGCCAGATTCGCGCCTGCAGGCACGGTGAAGCTTAGGCTGTTGGTGCCTGCCACAAGAGGTACGTCCTGGAAAATCTGCTCATCGGTATCGCCCCAGCTGCCATTGGTATTGAAGTCCAACCATGCGTTGAGCAAACCGGGAGCGGAGGCAGTCACATCCACGGTTGCCAAGAGGCCTGGTATGAGTGGCGAAGTAAATACTACGCCATCTTCGTCGTCAGATCCATCCAGATTGTCATCGCCCGTGGTGGTGGCGTCGGGTTGACCGTCTGCCTCGGCATCAACGATCGCACCAAGAAAGGGCCCATTGGAGACGATATAGTGGCGAGCTCCATCATTCGCCAGATTGGTTGGATATGTTGGTTCCGGCGCATCCCCATAGTCCACGAGTTGCGTAGAATCAACGGGGACGTTCTCCATTTCGTCGCCACCATCACCCTGGTCCTTGACCGGCGAGTTGTGTGCCGAGATGACGGTAATGGTAATGGGATCGGGGCCACAGAGAGAGAGGTCGATGGCCATCTCATATACCATTGGCCACTCCCACTGCCACGTGGCGTCGTACTCATTGTACCCATTATTCACCACGCTGCTGTCGCCACTGGCTCCGGTAATAGGATCAAACCAATCGTCAACCGATTTCCAGGTCTGAATCGTCGTACGGTTCCCACCGAGTGTGACATCCCACAAGGTGTTGTTCATGTTCCATTGCATTGAACTGGCAGATCCGATGAGACCTGGAGGAGGGGTCCCCGGTTCCGCCACCGCGTCGGGGCCCAGATGATCTGATAGCCAATCTGTCTCCGATGGGTCATCATCGTAGTCAGCATCCCAAAGGTAGTCCTGCCGCCACGACCAAGCACTGTCACCGCATATGACTGAAACCTGGAGATGATCAGATCCGATGAGATCCGCGGCTTGATGGGTGGTGCTCCCGGATTCCCAACCTGCGCTCTCCAGATAGTCGCCGTCTGGTCTGTTCTGCCCCTGGCTTCGAATACCGAAGACATTGTCGTTGACACTGCCGTCCAGAAGCATGAGCACATAGAGCGTATCACCCACGAGGTTGTAATAGACGCTTCCCCGCGCGCCATCAGCTGCACGCAAGAAGAAGTAGTTCGTCTCATCGCCATCACCGTAGTACAACCCATTCACCGTGGGCGTCCCGGCCATAGCGGTCGAAACGGCATATGCCAGTAGTACTGCTCCGGCGAGTATGAGAGCCCGCCGCGTGTGTTCTGACAAGAGAATCATCTGTTTTCTCCTTTCTTCCAACCTTTCATGCCCGAGTCACGAGGACGGATCATCTTTTTCGATAGGCATGATTTTCCGATAACGGTCCATCACAAGAATATGCATTCCAATTGTTAAGATCGCATAAGGATCTCGTTATCTTCGGATTAAGATTCGGAGCGCAAGTGGCTCGACCGGTGTCCATTACCTCCTACCCGGTCAGTTTCGGGACCCGTTTGCCGATTTCGCCCCACAGATTTCACTTGCCCTATGAGCTCTCATTGGCTAATCTTTTCAATCGGAGAAGTGGTAATTATGGTTGGGATGCGAGTTTTACATTGAGAGCATGAGAATAGGGGGAAGACCATGGCGTTTGAACAGATCCGAGATGTGCTTGACCGAACTGTTGAGATTCATGGGCGGATAAGCGAGCTATATGATCGCCTTGGCGACAAGGCTCAACGCCCGAGGGTAAGAATGCTCCTGGACTATCTGAGTCGCCACGAGAAGCATCTTCAGGAAAGCCTTGCAATCTATGAGCATGAGGTCTCAGGGCGTGTCCTCGACTGTTGGTGCAGGGACATCCCCCATTCAATCCCCTCCGACTGCTTCGAGTGTAGTGATCTATCGGCCGACATGTCCATTGATGAAGTCATCAACGTGGCGGTTCGTCTCGACTACTGCCTGATCAAACTCTATGAAGCCATGGCGGACTGCGCCCCCTACGAGGATGTGCGGGAGGTGTTCAAGAGACTGCTTGAGATGGAAGAACGGGAAGAGGTCGAGATGATCCGAAATGCCCTGCAATTGAAGGAGATCTAGCCCGGGCTTCTCATCCCGCGTCCGCCGCGGGACTGCCGTCTCCGATATGATATGCGCGCAACCATTGATGGTTTCGGAGGTTCAGGGTTACCTTGAACCCATCAACCCATCTACCCATCAACCTCCCAACGTCTGACCGGGTACCAGGTCAATCGTTGGTCCGCGGGGATGAAGACAGTTCGTGAGAAGCATGCATCGTAGCGGTGGTGTAGCTCTGTCGGGATGAGATGATCTGGCGCCGGACCGTGGGCGCATTGCCCAGGATGAGAAACAGCAATACTGCGGCGAAGATGAGAGGAACGACCCTCTGTCTCGAACATCCCAACGCATGGGCCAGCCCCAAGAGTAAAAACGGCAGCAAGAGGGGTATCATGAGGCCACGAGTGAACATCATCGGAACCAGGAGGACAAGCAGCAGCCTCAGGAGCAGATAGACCGCGGCCGGCAAGGATGCACTGCACAGAGAGGGGATGCTGAACAGACATGCCAAAAGCAGCAGTGGTATCGTGCCGCGCCCCCCCGTGTTGCCCCACAATCCTTGTGCAAGGTCCGCCTCTATCTGCAATGCCTGCTTGAAGAAACCCGCTCCGGACAGGGAAGACACCGCCGCGTAGGCCGTGGATTCCTTTTCGAGGTTGCTGATCTCCCAAGCTGGGGCAGGAACGCTTCTGAGGCTCGCCATGGGAACCCAGATAGAGCAGGCAATGAGAGCAGCCACTGCGGCATTGCGGAGAAAAGCACGCCGGTTTCGCGGGGAAGATCTGATTAGGAGAGTAGGGATAAGGCAGATTGCCGACAGCCCATTCGTCAGTGCGGCGAAGAAAAGGATGGCAAGGAGGTATGGGTTTGCCGGGACCAGGAGAATCCCCAGTACGATAAGGAGCTCGACCATACCAGGGGAAATCTCGCCCACCGTGGCCATGAAGGCCGGCGCGAAGAGGACAATCGAGGCCATGAGCCCGGCCTGGAGACGGCTGGTTTTTTTTCTGAGAAACAGATAGAACAGGAGTGCGGCGAGTATCGCCGCACCCAGCGAAACGATGCCTATTATTCTTTTGCTTGGCCCCAGATTCTTTTGCACCGCCAGTCCTCCCAACACCAACGGTGAACGTTCCGGCTCTCTCGATGCCAAGGTCGGCCATTCTCGCGAGAGATTGTCTGCGAGTTCCAGCGAGAGCATGGTCAGCGAAGAGCCGGGAATCGGTGTCTTGGTGAGCGGGAGGAGGAAGATGGCCGCATAGGCGAGCAGCACCAGAGCCGCGAATCCCTCCCAGAGAGCGCCTCTGGTGGTTCGTTCCGCAGTCGCGCCGAGTCTTCTGAGTATGCGCCATTCCTTTCTGCGCCGCAGGCGATGGATGGACTCGACCAAGCGCCAGATCTTGGTCAACGGGAATTCCAGATAGTGCCGGCGTTTCACCAAAGCAACGGCGCAGCCCGCACCTCGCGCTGCCGCCACATCGGCTCCCATGTTATCTCCCACCAAGAGAGTGGCAGATGGATCCCAGTGGCGCTCCTTGAGGAATGCCTCCAGTTTCGCGGAATCCGGCTTCCCACACCTGCCGAGAAAGGCAACATCTTCGGTCTCCCATTGCCGCGAGAGCTTCCGGAAACGCCTGGTGTGACCATTGGATGCCACCGCAACCCCGAGGCCTTTATCGAGGAGTCTCCTGAAGAGGCGAATGCTGCTCGCCGGAAGTGACAAAGCTCCCCAATGCGCCAGTGTATTGTCAAAGTCGAACACCAGATATCGGAACCCAAGATCGATAATCTCCTGGGGGTCGAGATCTTCAACCCTATCCAGGACATAGTCCGGAAGAAGACGCTCGGATCCGGCAATGGCCTCCCTGGCTATTTGGAGTTCACGCGCAAGGCCCAATTCAGTACCTCACCACCACGCCCCCAAAAGCCGAGCCCGCATCACTTTCTACATGGAGCGTATAGATCCCGGCCGGCACGTGGGGTGGTATCTCGAGTTCTTGCCAAAAAATCCCAGGGTCCTGCTCCCCAAGATTCCATATCCACGTTTCCCTCCCCGCCATATCAAACAGCGAGAGGCTGATGACTGACGCCAAGGACAGGTGGAGCTTCACACGAAAGGCCCCGGTGGTGGGATTTGGTGCTATCGGGCCAAGAATCAAGTGATCGGGTGGTGGCGAAGAACCTGCGATGGTCAGGAGCAGAGGCAGTCGATGCGCGGACTGGAGCCCTCCCTGGAAAATGATCTCCCCTCTATGGATGCCGCTGGCAAGTCCGGAAGTGAAAAAAAAGAGCGGAGCGCTTCGTTCCTCCCCTTGGGCGAGTGAAATGAAGGAGCTGTCCGTGCTGATCCACTGCGGGCCAGCCAGCGCCCAAGAGATGGGCTCCGAACCGCCGTCGTCAGGAACCCTATCGCCGGTGATCACTGGATCTGAGAGGGAGTTCTCAACAACGATTGCCATGTTGAGCATGGGATGGTTCCCGAATACCAACCGATCCGCGGGAACGGCCACGGTCAGCGTGGTATCAGTGCGCTGTCCCTCAAGGAATGCTTCGAACCACCATCTGCCCGAGACTATCTTGTAGAGTTCCGGATCGGACGACCATCTGATCCGGAAGTCCGACTGGAGGCCCGCAGCCACAAGACCATTCGAAGGGTTGCCATCAGTATCCAAGCCGATGACGAGCGTTCGTTGCGTGGACGGAACCCACGATTCGGTGGTCTGAACTCTCAGGTGAAGAGTCGAAAAGCCCACTTTGGCATGCACGGCAATGATATCAGGCTTGAAGCCCTCAACAGGATCGTTTCTCAGGGCAATCCATTGGGTTGGGCGTATCTCAGATACGCTTTCAGTTGAGGCTATTTGTGTCGAAAGAGTCAAGATTCCCGTTCCCGCATTGCGTATGCCCACAAACTCGAGAAAGGAGCTGTCGCGTTCCGCCGAGAATCGGAGCGTGTCTTCTTGGATTGAGAGGATCGGCCGCGACAGCTCCAACGAGATCTCCGCTTCCTCACCAAGATCGAGGAAATGGGCGTCCTGACTCACATAGCCATCCTTTCGCGCTTGGACCGCATAGGATCCGGGCTCGATCCAGCTGACGAAAGCACCGTCAGAGCCCGCGAGAGAACTGGCAGCCTGATTGCCTGTTACCCTGTTGATGATGCGGATCTCCGCTTCGCCGATGGGATTGCCGGCGCCTGTCTCCACCACGGAACCCCACAGGAGGGAAAGATCAACAATGGTCATCTCGATCTCGTGCACAAGCATGGTGTCGGCTGCCATGTCTTTCACGATCAGAGTCAACGGGACGACAGTGCCGCCGGTTGCCCCTGGGGCGATCTCCAAAACAAACATCTGTGAGCTCGCCCTGGTCTCTCCCGGGGAAAGAGGCGAGACAGTGAGCTCTCCTTCGATGAGAGAGATGGACGCGCTCCCGGATGTCAGATGTGCTCGCAGTGTGGTACTCTCAATTGATCCTTCGTTGGTCAGGGTGATGCCCAGCTCTATTCGTTCACCTGGTTCTGGAAAGCCATTCCCATTCCCCGCGCTCTGCCCGCACATGTCGTCATCGAGTCGGAATGACTCCAACGCCAGGAACACCGCCTGAAGACCTGATGCTTTGAATGCATCTATGATGCCCCATCCATAGTCATTGTCAGGGGTAGAGCTCTGGCTGGCGGTGCTCAACAGGGCTTCTCGTACATCCATTCCGGACCATTCGGGGTGAATCTGGAGAAGCAGTGCGGCAGCCCCCGCGACCAGCGGCGTGCTCAGTGAGGTCCCGCTGCCGGTTCCATAGGCGGTGGGAGAGCCATTGTCCGCGCAATAGGTACTGACGCCCCGCGCGCACACCTCAGGTTTCAGGCGACCATCAGCGGTGGGCCCCGGAGAGCTGAATGAGGCGAGAAGGCCGCTCGCATCCACGGCGCCTACGGCGATGACACTGTCCGCATCGGCGGGTGTTCCGATATGGCCCCATGAATTCGTTCGGTAATTGCCTGCCGCAATGATCACGGCGATGCCTAAGGCTGCCGCGCGATCCGCGGCAATGGTGGTGGTGGCCGTGTTGCCGTCGAGCTCGCCGAAATCGTAGCCTGATCCATCGTCGAATACGGTATAGGAGAGGCTGCTGCTGATGACATCAGCGCCGGCTGAGTCGGCCCATTCCACCGCAGCAACCCAGTTGTCCTCCTCAATAGGCCGCTCGTATCGTAGGTCCTCGGTCTTGGCCAGCAGGAAACTTGCTCCATAGGCCGGGCCTATCTGTCTACCCGGTGCATAGCCGGCGGCGGCGCTCCAGGTGGATGTGCCGTGGCTGTCTGAAAAGTCCTCCGGATTGCTGGGGTCTTCCTGCGTGTCGTGGTCATGGAAGATGAAGTCACGCTCCGCAATCATGTCGAGGCCGGAGAGGCTTTGGTGTTCCTTGTAGAACCCTGTATCGATCATACAAAGGAGTATGCCGGTACCGATGAATCCGAGCTGGTGCAGCTTGTCCGCTGATATCTGGGAGAGCTGCGCCAGGCATGGGCCGTAGAAGTCGTCGGCAACGCCCTGCGCGGGTTTGGTGGCAACCTCTGGTGGCAGGAAGCGCTGAAATCTCCGCACCGGACTGATCTTCTTCACGCACGGCAGCAGATTCACCAGGCTCTCCTGGCGTGCATCTGCTTCCACTGAAACTGCATTCAACCACTTGGATCGATGCCGGATGCGGCAGACGTGGGACTTCACCCTCTCCACATATGGCTCAAACAATGGGATATCCGAGAAGTCCGTGAGAGCGCTGGGAGCACGGATTTTTGTTCTCCTCCGGAGAGACCGTTCCGACAGCGACTCCCGTGCCAAGTCCTTCGCGCGAGGAGGACCGCCCTTGTCCACAAAGTAGATCCATAGCGGTCGAGTGGGTTGGCGCGAATGGGGCACGCCAACCAGACCCAAAAGCAAAAAGGCCACGGCTATGTTCCTGATCATCTTCCAACCTCCGCGGTGAAGATAGACGCGATGAACAAGCGTCACAACCCGGAGCGCCTTGACCCTTTGTCTTCCTGGGCAGTTCTTACCAGGATAAACCATCTTTCGTGATTGCAGTTCCGGAGAGTATGTCATTCTGAAATGCGGCGCCGACACGAAGAACGCCTGTTAGGCCCTGCGAAAGGAGTTCTGCCTTTGGATTCAGCATCTATAGCGCGAAAGGCCGCTGAGTTGGCGGTGGAGGAGTTGGGCCGGGACGTAGTCATCTTGGATCTCCACACACTGAGCGACGCAGTGGACTACTTCGTGATCGTTTCTGCGATTTCAGACATCCATACCCAGGCGATTGCTTCGGGCATCGAGAAAGGTATGAAGGAACTGGGAGCCAGACCTGACCATCGTGAAGGGGCACCTGGCTCTTCATGGATCCTTCTGGATTTCATTGATGTGGTAGTGCATTGCTTCCGGCCGTCGACACGGGAATTCTATGCACTGGAGGAGCTCTGGGGTGATGCTCCTATGGAACGGCTGGAACAGCCATCCCTGTCCCCGGAAGGTTATGATCATGCAAGGGAAGACGATGCACCCGAGTCTTGATCAGGTTCAAAAGCTTCTCCGTGACGAGCTCAAGAAGGCGGCGGGGCCGCCGGGGGAGAATATTCCCATCATGCTCGAACGGCCGAAGGAAGCCGGTCACGGTGATATTGCCACCAATCTTGCTCTGCTCCTCGCTCCGCGTCTGAAGAAGTCGCCCAGAGAGATCGCCCAGACCCTGGTGGCGGCGCTCTCGTTGCCGGAGGACATCCTGGAAGAAGTAGAGGTTGCGGGGCCCGGCTTCATCAACTTCACTCTGTCGCGATCTTTTCTCCGCAGGGGGCTCCGGGAACTGTTGCGGTGCGATGAGAGCTTCGGAAAGCTCACTACAGGCCAGGGGAAGCGAGCCCAGGTTGAATTTGTGTCGGCCAATCCCACGGGTCCTTTGACTGTGGGGCATGGCCGGCAGGCCGTCTTGGGAGACGCGGTGGCTCGTATCCTTGAAAATGCGTCTTATGCCGTGGAACGGGAGTATTACTTCAACGATGCAGGCAAGCAAATAAGGCTCTTAGGGCAGTCGATCAAAGCACAGTATCTTCGTCTGTCAGGAGAGGATGCGTCGATTCCCGAGGGAGGCTACCAGGGAGATTACGTGGAGGGGCTTGCACGCAGGTTCATGGAGAAGCGGGGGTCGCTCTCGCCTCCCCCCGCAGAAGAAGAATTCACCGTGTTTGGACGCGAGGAGGCTTTTGCCGGAATCAAGCGAACACTGTTTCGCCTTGGTATTCATTTCGACCGGTACTACAGCGAACGTTCACTCTTCGATTCCGGGAGGATAGAGAATACGATTCATGCACTCCGAGCGGCGGGATTGGCCTATGACAAAGACGAAGCCCTTTGGCTTGCCGGCTCGACATTGGGGCTCGATCAAGACTGGGTAATGGTCAAAAGCACCGGAGAGCCCACCTATCGCCTACCCGACATCGCGTACCACATCCATAAGCTTGAACAGGGTTATGACCTTATCGTGGATGTGTTCGGTGCGGACCACCAGGCCACCTATCCGGTGGTATTGGCTGCAGTCAGCTCATTGGGTCACGATGCCTCATCAATTGAAGTGCTGATTCATCAGTTTGTCACGGTAAAGAGGGGGGGACGCGAGGTGAAGATGTCGAAGCGCAAGGGTGATTTCCTGACGCTCGACAGCCTCATCGATGAGGTCGGAACCGATGCGGTTCGTTACTTCTATCTTCTCCGTGTGCGGAATAGCCATCTGGCATTTGATGTAGACCTTGCAGTGAAGGAGAGTGAAGAAAATCCGGTATTCTATGTGCAGTATGCCCATGCGCGCACTGCAGGCATACTTCGCCATGCAAAAGAGCGGGGTTTTTCGGAGCCAGGAATGGACTGTGACGCCGACCTGCTGGGGGAAGGCGAGGAACTCGCATTGATCAGGCAACTGCTTGTCTTTCCTGAGGTCGCCGCGCAGGTGCTCAAGACGCTCGAGCCCCAACGCATCACGGTCTACCTTCGGGAAGTAGCCACGGCGTTTCATCAGTTCTACCAGCATCATCGCGTGATTGGAGATGAGCCGGCGCTCTCCCGAGCACGCCTTAGCTTGGTGAAGGCGTGCAGAACAGTGTTGTCAAGAGGGCTCGGGCTTCTAGGTGTCAGCGCACCCGATAGGATGTAGAGGAATCTGCCTGTTGTCAGTGTTCAGGTTTCGGGTTTCAGGGGAAACAATTCCGGGCAATCATATGATTAGATGACATGAGGAGGATAAGAATGGAGCAGATCGACCTGGCGGTGATTGGGGGTACCGGGCTCTATGATATCGAAGGGCTCACGGTGCTGAGAAAAGTACGGCCGAAGACTCCCTTTGGGCTGCCGTCTGACGAAATCACGGTGGGAAAACTGGAAGGGAGAACCGTGGCGTTTCTTCCCCGACACGGAAGGGGCCACCGGCTCTTGCCCTCGGAGATCCCATTCCAGGCAAATGTCTATGCGCTGAAGCTCCTGGGTGTCACGCGAGTACTATCCATCAGTTCCGTGGGCAGTCTCAGTGACGATCTCGGCCCCATGGATATTGCTGTTCCTGATCAGATCATCGATAAGACAAAGGGCCGGCCCTTTACGTTCTTCGGCGAGGGGATCGTGGCTCACGTCGCATTCAGTCACCCCGTATGCCCGGATCTCTCGTCGCTCACCGCGGAGGCTGCCAGGGATGTGGTAGGGGTCGTGAAGGAGGGCGGAACCTATCTCTGTATGGAAGGGCCTGCCTTCAGCACCAAGGCCGAGTCCTTGCTGCACCGCTCATGGGGCGCGAGCGTCATCGGGATGACCGCAGTGCCGGAGGCCAAGCTCATGCGCGAGGCGGAGATGTGTTATGGTTTGCTCAGTCTCGTGACCGACTACGATGCGTGGCACGAGACCGCAGAAGCGGTAACCACGGAAATGATCCTGGGCTATCTGAAAAAGAACAGCGAGAATGCCAAGAAAATCATCCGAACGATTCTTTCGAGGCTTCCAGAGAAGCGGAGCTGTGCCTGTGGGGAAGCTCTCGGCATTGCATTGGTCACAAACCTGACGAACGCGCCCAAGAAAACGGTGGAGAAACTTCATCCTATCTTGGCCAAGTATCTATAGGGGGTTACTAGCTTGAGCACCACGGATACTGCAGGTGGAAATGAACTCATGGTCGTGGGTTCGGTAGCACTCGATACGGTGATTACCCCGTTCGGTGAGGCGAAGGACATGCTGGGGGGCTCTGCAGTCTATTTCTCATTGGCTGCATCGCTCTATGCTCCTGTTCGTTTCGTAGGCGTTGTGGGAGATGATTTCCCCGAAGGAGCAGTTGACCTTCTCGGTTCGAAGGGAGTCGACCTTGCCGGTCTCCAGCGAGTGCCCGGGAAGACGTTCCGCTGGGGCGGAAAATATGGCTATGATCTGAATCAACGGGATACGCTTTTCACTGAGCTGAATGTCTTCGAGCAATTCAGACCGGATCTCCCGGAGCGTTATCGAGACACGCGATACGTGTTCCTCGGGAACATCGATCCCGCTCTCCAGGCATCGGTTCTTCGGCAAGTGCTGAGCCCTGCTATTGTTGCCGGAGACACGATGAATTTCTGGATAGACCTGAAGCATGATGAACTGATGGACGTGGTGGCGAAACTCGATGTGCTTCTATTGAATGATGGAGAGGTACGCCAGATGGCCGATGAGCCCAATCTGCTGAAGGCTGCGAATATCGTGCTCGATCGCGGACCAAAGAGTGTAGTGGTCAAGAAGGGTGAGCATGGCGCCATGATGGTCTTACCCAGTGGATGTTTTTTTGCACCTGCGTTTCCCTTGGACTCCGTGATCGATCCCACAGGGGCGGGAGATAGTTTTGCCGGCGGGTTCATGGGATATCTTGCGTCGTGCCGCGTCCCGGGAGAGGCTGCGCTGAGGGGCGCCATTGTCCATGGCTCGGTGGTTGCTTCATTCTGTGTCGAAGATTTTGGTGTCAACCGTCTCGCGAGCCTCACTATGGAAGAGATTGAGGAGCGGGTTGTCGAGTTCAAGAAGCTGACTACTTTTGACCTCGGCCATAGAGAGGGGGTCGGCAGTGAGTGATACACTACGTGTTGGTCTCGTTGGTGTGGGTTCGCTTTCCCAGGTGGCTCATCTGCCGGTACTACTGCACGAGCCCCGTGCACGCATTGCAGGTCTCTGTGACATTGACGTAGAGAAGGCCAAGCATCTTGCACAGAGGGAGAACATCTCCGTCGTTGAATCACACATCGAGGCGCTGATAGAACGGGGACGCTGCGATGCCGTGATCATTACCACGCCTACACGTTTCCACTTTCCATTGGCGAAAGTGGCCCTGGAGATGGGCGCACACGTATTTCTCGAGATGCCGCCGGTAATGGAGAAAGAAGAGGCACGTGAGCTCCGCGACATCTCCCGGCAGAGCGGCCGGATTCTCGCCATGATTCGACACAGGAGATTCAGGGCGGATAGCAGAACATTACGAACGCTCATAGTGGGCGGTGAGTTGGGCACGGTCCAGTACCTTCTTCTGCGGTATCGGTTTTCTCACGGGTGGCTCCACGGCTCGTGGAGAGGTCAGGTTTCCCTCAGCGGCGGTGGGATTCTTTTGGATCAGGGGGCACAACTCTTGGATTTTGGTCTCTACATCGCGGGGGCGGAGGAGATCGAGACTGCGTCTGCGGCGATTTTTCCCCTGGAGGGATGTGCGGAAATAGAGGAAGCGGCGCTGGTCTTGCTCCGGTTGGGGAATGGTGTCGTGCTGGCCATGGAGCTAGGCCCATGGCTCGGCGCAGATGAACCAGGTGGACTCAAGCTCGAGGTGTACGGGAGCGGTGGGACGGCGACCCTTCCCGGCCTTCAGATCCATAAAGAACTCTACGGGAGCCCTGTGACCGTGGTGCCGAGAATCGCGACCGCTGAGTGGGAACTCTATCAGCAGTCGTACAAAGACGCTCTGAGGATATTGATCACCCAGGTATTGGAAACCCCCGATGAGTTGTCGACGGACGCAGATAATCTTGTCTCTTTGATGGCCATGATGGAAAAGATATACGCCTCGGCAGGGAGAGAGGGTTAGTGGGACCGGCCGCCAACCTCTGGACTCCGCTCACTTCGACTACGCTCAGGACAGGCGGGCGGAAACATCCAACATCGAACATTCAACATCGAACGTCGAACCATGGGAACGAGGAACGCGCATCCAACTTCTGATCTCTTGCACTTCGGCGTTGGACGTTCGATGTTCGATGTTGGATGTTGAATATCTGTCTTTCTTGGGACGCCTCTCGATACTGGATAGGGAGGTTCGGAGTTGAAGTTTCGGGTTAGGCGAACCGGGGCAGGGATCGTTCTGTCCGCAGTAGGCCTCATATTGGCATTCCCTCGTTTCGGCCTGTATCCACTTGTTTTTTTTTCCTTGGTCCCCGTGCTTTTTGTCACCTCCAGAGCCTATCGGGATGCCCGCAGCGCGTTCCTGGTCGGATGGCTTGTGGGATTCTTGTTTCATCTCGGCACGCTGTGGTGGATCGCACGGCTCTACGCCACTGAAATCGTCTATCCCGTAATTCGAATCCCCGCCTTGGTCTCGGTGGCTGCATATCAGGGCCTTTTCTATGGTGTCGCATTCTTAGGATGGAACCTCGTGTCAGCGACCTATTGGTGGCTTTGGCCTGCCATCTGGGTCGTGACGGAGTTCTCCCGGTCCCTTACGATTCTCGCATTCCCCTGGACGATCCTGCCGAATTCGTTGTCCGCCCAGCCGATCCTCCTGCAGCCTGCGGCTGTTGGCGGGGTGTGGCTTTTGGGCATGGGGATTGCCTGGATCAATCTCCTGCTTGTCAAGGCGGCGGAGGGCAGGAGACTGAGCATGGTGTTCGCGGCCTCGGTCATTCTGGTGGCCTGGATATTCTGGGGTGCGGTGGTATCTGACCGCGAGACGGGGACGGTTCAGGTGGCCATCGTACAGCCCAACGCCCTTCCGGAATTCAAGTGGCGGCCTGGCGGGCGGGGCCGCGTATTCCGTGATCTGAAGAAGTTGTCAAGAGCTGCTGCTGAATCCCTTGGTTCCGCGGATGGGCTGATCGTGTGGCCGGAGACGGCATTACCTGTCATCATCCGATCTGGAGGAGGATCAGAGAGGTGGCTTTCGGGGCTTGCCGATGAGCTAAAGTTCCCAGTCATCACGGGAGCTCTTGGCACGAAGAGAGAACGCGGAGAGCCTCTCCCCACGAATTCGGCGTACCTTGTGCTTCCTCATCAAGGTTTCGTCAGCCGGTACGACAAGATGCATCTCGTGCCATTCAGCGAGAAGATGCCTCTCTCGGACAGGATCCCCATCCTCAAGAAGATAAATCTTGGGCAGGGCGACTATGCAAAAGGTTCGGAAGTTGTGCTGCTCCCGGTGCACGGCGCCAAAACCAGCGTGCTTATCTGCTTTGAGGCGATTTTGCCCCGGCTCGTCCGGAAGCATGTGAGAGCGGGTTCGGAGTTGCTGATAAACATCACCAACGACAGCTGGTTCGGAAACACGGGAGCACCGGAGCAGCATGCCGCCATGGCGGTGATCCGAGCGGTGGAACAGCGACGCTGGCTTGTGCGTGCGGCAAACAGCGGCGTCAGCCTCATCGCCGATCCATGGGGAAGGGTCGAACAACGCTCTATGCTGTTCAAGCCGGAGGTGCTGGTGGGTGCGGTGCGGCCTCGACAAGCGCTTTCTTTCTATGCGCGGGCAGGCGATTGGGTGGTCCTGGTGGCGGTGGCCATGTGCGCTCTGCTGCCATTCGTCTTGAAGGGAAAAAGAGAATGTCTCGGCCGCTCATCCTGATCACATCGGATCTCAGAGAGGTCGGTTCTTCGCACAGGCTTTCCAATGTGACGCCCGTAGCCTATGTGAGAGCCATCGAACGGGCAGGGGGGAGACCTATGGTTCTCCCCATTCTTGAGAAAGGCTTCGATCTGAGCGATCTTCTTCTTTTGGCCGACGGCATCCTGCTCATCGTGGGAAAAGACTATCCTATTGCCGGTACGCATCCATCGGTGATTTTTGGAGAACAGACCCGGGAGGATCATGATCTCCGGCTTGCCGGGCTTCTGGAGGATGTCCCCCTACCGGTGCTTGGGATCTGCCTGGGGATGCAACTTCTGAACCTGGCACGGGGGGGTTCCCTTTTTCGCGATATCCATGAGCACTGCCCGGAGGCGCTGCCCCATGCGCGCGGCACACACGCCGTTCTATTTGCCGATGCGTCGAGACTCGGGAAGTTGCTGGGGAATCGTATCACGGTGAATTCCAGCCATCATCAGGCAGTAGATGTCGTGGGCCAAGGATTGTTGCCTGTGGGACACTCCTCTGATGGCCTCATCGAGGCGGTGGAGGATCTCGGGCCTCGTTTCTTCGTGGGTGTGCAGTGGCACCCTGAGAGGATGGGCGACTGTGCGGTGCAGGCTCGCCTCTGGCAGGCATTTGTGGAAGCAGCGCAGCAAGGAGGAAGGTGGCCGTGAACACGGAACAGGTTCTTTTGGACATGGTGAAGGTGGCCAAGGAGGCGGGCGATCTTCTCTTGGGTTACTTCCGAGGGCCGTTGAGAACGCGGTATAAGGGCGTGGCGGATCTGGTGACCGAAGCGGATACCGAGAGCGAACGGCTCATCCTCCGGCGGCTCAAAAAAATCATCCCCGAGGCGCACATCCTGGCCGAAGAAGCAGGCGGGACCATGCCCGAATCAGGCCTGACCTGGGTAGTTGATCCCCTGGATGGCACCACCAACTTTGCCCACGGATTCCCATGGTTTTGTTCAAGTATCGCCTTGGTGGAGGATGGAGAGCCTGTGCTTGGCGTGGTGCACCATCCTGTGCTTGGCGAGCTATACCGGGCAGGCAGGGGACTTGGGGCGTGGTGTAACGAGAAACCTATCTCCGTATCATCCGCCGACGTGCTGCGGGACAGTCTCCTAACCACGGGCTTCTACTATCACAAGGGAGCCGAGCTCCGCAGGCAGATTGGCGTGTTCGAACGGGTACATCAGGCAGTGCAAACCATCCGTCGGCCGGGAAGTGCCGCTCTTGATCTGGCCTATGTGGCCGCCGGCTATTTCGAAGCATTCTGGGAGAAAGGGCTCTCCCACTGGGATGTGGCTGCCGGATACCTGTTGGTACGGGAGGCCGGGGGTGTGGTGACCGACTACTCTGGAAACAGGGCGCGGATCAACGGCATCCAGACAGTGGCGAGTAATCAGCTTGT
>JAUXFG010000156.1 GCA_030620115.1 Candidatus Fermentibacterota bacterium | reverse complement strand
GGGCTGAGGGCATTTTGTTACCCTGCCCCAGGGTTACGCCCTATCGGGCTTGCCCTGGGCTGGTATGTCACGCCCCTTCGGGGCACAATGGCAGCTCATTTTCAGAACATCAAAGCGTTGGGTTTCGCTTCAAATTGCCCCCGGTGTTAAGTGTGTCCGAGTGACAGCTTTGGCAAAGAGGGATTGAGGGGGATTTCTCCCATGCTGCACCGAGCTATTGAGAACTTAACCTGGATTTCTCATCGTCTTTCGAAGCGAAGTCCCGCGTCGGACGCGGGATGAGAAGTTCGGGTTAAGGATGGGTACGAGAGAAGAGGAAATCCAGCAGGGAGTGAGATTGGGCCTCCACGCCAGCCTTTAGATGGGTGTCTTTTGCTGCAGGGGTAGAAACGATGAAGAAAGATCACGAGTCAGCGGCATGTTGGCTGTGTTTATCATCGTATTCGTGCATTTCTTGCTCCATCTGATCACCAATGGGCGCTATGGCATGTTCCGCGATGAGTTCTATTGCATTGAGTGCGCAAAGCAGTCGGCGTGGGGCTATGTGGATCATCCCCCATTCTCACTTGCTATTCTCGCGGGCTCGAGTATTCGTATAGGTTAGGTCGACTATTTCAGCGGGATTTGTGGCAGGGCACGAGGATCCTCCGCGCGGAATGAGCATGTTGAATGCACGAAGGAGGTGATCATGAGTAACAGCAGGCAGCGAGTCGGCTGGCTTGTGGCCGAGCTGATCGTGGTGTTCATCGGTGTCTCGCTGGCCTTTCTGCTGGACGAGTATCGAGCGAACAGAGTGGAGGATGAGAAGCGGCGAGTTGTACATAACGCCTTGTTCAAACAGTTCAGCGAGCTCTCCCAAGGGTTCGACGGATCCATCCCAATGATCAATAGTATTTTTGCGAGATTCCTTGATGCATATGAGCAAGGAGAGATGCCGATGCCCCGGACCTTCGTCTTGGTTGTGGGCAAAACCCAGGACATGTGGGATGCCGCGCTGCAAGTTGGGGGCCTGGAAGTGATGGATGTGAATCTCATGTTCAGGATCGTTCAACTGTACGGGACCCAAACCGCTGCATCGGCACTCCTAGAAAGGTTCGATCGGCTTTCTGCCGAAATCCTTGTGCCGAACTTGGATAAAGGCAAGGATGAGTTCTATGATCTCCAGACGAGACGGCTCAGAAAGCGGTATGATTGGTACCCTGATTACTTGCAGAGAATACAGGCGATATTCCAAGAGATGCACGGTCAGCTTCAAGATTTGGTTGAGGAGATGGGGCAGTCATAGAACGTGTGGTGACAAACGAGGCAGATAGGGAAGTTGTTTGAGATGCCCATAGACTACATCACCATGGCGGGCATTCATGCTGACTTGACCAACCTCTCGTTGAAGCAAGAGTGGCTTCGCGACTTCATGAATAGCTGTGATATCGACGGATTCGGCGTCAAGAACTCTTGACTGTGAACCCCCGCTCATGTTAGAATATGGCCTTCAGCCGGGCGAAACGATGAAACTATGCGATTATTTTTCCCTTCTCTCCGACAACGGCTTCCCACTGTTTAGCGGCGTGTACTTCGCGAATGTCGGCACCAGAGAGCATCACGGCACGACGAAGCTGGTGCTGGCGTGCTGATCGTAGTGCCCCACCGACAGACACATGTCGTCCAGGAGTCTGGTGGGAATTCGGGGGTCGTATTTGACTCGATATTTTGAAAATAATTGCGCTGTTTTTAACCTATTCGCCTATACCGGACCGGTGTCCATTGACCTGGGAATCAACAGGAGGGATCAAATGAATGACAGAAAATGCAACCTCTGGTCTATCACAGCGCTGACTCTCGCACTGGCCCTTGCCGCCGGCTGCGGCGACGACGCGACCGCCCCGCCAGCAAGCGACACCACCGAGGCCACGATCGGCGCGGCCGGCGGCACGCTGAACCGACCCGGCGAGGCGTCCCTGGAGATTCCGCCCGGCGCGCTCAGCGCCGACGTGGACTTCACCATGGACGAGAACACCTCCCCGGCCGCCATGGGCGCGGGCCGCCAATTCGCGTCGCCGGCCTTCACCATCGGCCCCGACGGCACCCAATTCGGCTCCCCCGCCACGATCACCATCCACTATGACGAGGCGGACCTCGACGGCGCCGACGAAAGCACCGTAATCATCTACACCGACGACGGCGCCGGCTGGCTCCCGGTAGCCACGACCGTGAACGAGTCCGCCAATACGGCGGGAGCGGAGATCAACCACCTCTCCGATTACGTTGCGACCATTCCCTACGGTGAAGCCGCAGAGGGCGTCTTCGTCATGCTGGAACTCGTTCGGGCGGTCAACTACGTAGGCTTTGTCGATGTTGACATTATCTCCGCCCGCTTCGACACCATCGTCGACCCCTGCAATGTGCATTTCTCGCTGCATCCGGACTCTGTCTACTGCAACGAATACAAGCTGGCCTGGGATAGCATGATGTCAACCTACCTCGACCAGAATGCCGAGCCGGAATTCCTGGTCCTCGGCGAGAATTACGAATTCGAGGTTTTCGGCAACGAGGACGTGCCGGATCTGGTGCAGGCCATCAACTTCCCCACCGTCGAGCCCGCCGTGACCAACATCATCAACGACCAGGTTCTCTCCCTGGACGGTTTCACGGTGGAATGGGACGACACCGACGCAGGCGATGTGTGGATCACCATCATCAGCGGCGGTGATCAACTCACGGTCGTCAGCATCGAGACGGCCAACGACGGCAGCCACACCTTCTCGGCCGACGACCTGGCCGATCTGACGGCGGGCCCGCATGCGCTGGACCTGCGGCATTACACTGTGGAGTTCATTACCGCCGACGGCTACGACCCCAACAGCACCATAGGCGCGGGCACGACCAACATCACCATGATCAACCTGTCGGCCGGCGGCGGTATCGGCCCCGACGGCGGCATACTGCCACTGGGTGACGACGGCTACCTGGATATCCCATCCGGCGCCCTGAGCACGGAAGTGGACTTTACCGCCACGGTGAACAGCTCGCCCACGCCGGCGCCCGAGGGTTGGGCCTTCATGACGCCCGTCTATACCATCGAGCCTACGGGTACAACCTTCGCCGTCGATGCGGAGCTGCACTTCGATTACGACGAGTCCGACCTGAACGGCAACGACGAGAGCTCGATCGCGATTTTCACCGACACCGGCAGCGGCTGGGTCCAGATTGCGTGTGAGGTCTATGAGTCCATGGACTATGTCGAGGCGGATATCGACCATCTGTCGGACTTCGTGGCCATGGTGGAAGTGGACATTGCCGCGGAGGGCGTCTACTGCGAATTGCTAATCAGGCGGACGATGGCCTTCGTCGCCCCCGACTACGTAGGCCGCGCCGAGCTTTACAACGCGCGCTTTGATGAGGTCGTCAGTGCCGATCCCGTCACGCCTCTCCAGGTCGACGGCGTCACCTTCGACATCCGGGACCTCGTCTGGGACCCCGGTGACGAGAATTACTCCTACCTAACCATGATCCCCGGAGAGATGCTAACCCTGGGCGCCGATTACACCTTCACCATCGACGGCAACGACGATATACCCGACCTGACCCAGGTCGTCACGCACATCTCCCACGAGCCCTACATCACAAACCTCGCCACGATGGATGTCGTCTCGACCTCGGGCTTCGATGTGGAGTGGGGCGGCAACGACGGCGGCCTGATACATCTCACCATCTACGGCGAAGACGACCTGGTGGCTTTCACGGTCGAGACGGAGAACGACGGACTCTACTCGATCACCGCGGACGACCTTGCGAGCGTATCCGTCAGTATCATCGGGTTGGAGTTGTCGTGCATCAGAACCGGCGACATCGACGAGGTCGGCTACGATTCGAACAGCTTCTGGAAGACCTGTTCCGAGCACTACATCGCGGTCTATCTGGAGGACTAGGTCACCTGGTTCGCTGAGCATTCACCGAGAGAAGCCCCCCGCTCTTGCGGGGGCTTCGTCGTGCCAAACCTCCGGGCCCGGCGCCGACCAATGCCTGGGACGTGGCCTTTTCACCACGTCCCGGTGCACCAAAATCGACAGCATCTTGAGCTTGATGCCGCCTTTGGCAGCGCTTTCGTGATGCTTTAGGACAGGCCGGAGAGTGATTTGCACTTTCGGAACCCTCCTTGCAATGGCTAAGACCCCGGAGGTCATCGCGAGCAACAGCGCGGCGATCTCGATGGGCGGATGAGATTGCTTCGTCGCTATCCTCCTCGCAATGACTGGTGGTGGCGCCACGGTTCCGGAATCTCTCTAGGGGATTCCATATTCCTAATCTTGAGCCGTAGCGATAGGCCGAGACTGTAAGACGAGAGAATGAAACATCCCAGGATACAGGCGGTATTCCGGGAGATGCACGGTCAGCTTCAGGATTTGGTTGAGGAGATGGGGCAGTCATAGTACGTGTGGCGACAAAGGAGACAGTTAGAGCCTTTGTCCGAGACATCTACGTTTCTTGCGTAGATAGTGGCACTAGCTTTCAGAGTGCGGGTGTCCTCATGGGGAGCTACAGGACCGAGGATCAATCCCGCATACTGCGCGGGATTGCGGCCGGAGGCCGCCTTAGGGAAGTTGCATGAGATGCCCATAGACTACATCACCATGGCGGGCATTCATGCTGGCTTGACCAACCTCTCGTTGAAGCAAGAGTGGCTTCGCGACTTCATGAATAGCTGTGATATTGTTTTCTGTGACGGATTTGGCGTCAAATGGGGGGCGCGTCTACTCGGCGAGAGCTTGCCTGAACGCCTGGCGCTTCCGGATTGGTTTGACCGGCTTCTGGCATCCATGGATGTGCAAGGCTCTGGCCTGTTCTTTCTTGGTGCTTGAGCCGGCTCGGTTATGGCGCCGCTACCTGATCGGCAATCCTGTCTTCGTGTGGCATCTGCTAACCCGGACTTCTCACCGACACTCTCGCCTGCACTGAGCCTTGCCGAAGTACGAAACGGTCCTGCGCTGATACGGGACAAGGCTTGCGACCCCTGCCCCGGGCTCCCTTCGACTACGCTCAGGACAGGCTGAAGGCGTTCCTCTGTCCTGTGGCGGTCGCAGGATCGAGAAGTCCGGGTTAATCCCAATACTGTTTATGCTTGCTCGTTGGCATCAATTGAGATACTTTCATACGCGTGGATGTGAATCCTGTCACACGGCCTGGCCGTCCTGACTGACAAGTCTTCCCGGATGTACGAGCCGACCGCTATGACCGTCCTTAGCCGGAAAGGAGCACTCAATGTGGGGCTGGAAACCGATTGAGAGAGAGCTCGAAGTGAAGATCCCGCTGGAGGATGCTAAGAAGCTCATTCTTGAGGAGGGATTCGAGGTTCATGTAGAGAACCCAACACACATGATATTCAAGCGGAAAGGGTACCAAATCGCCGCAGGCGCGGAGAAGATCCCGCTCGAACTTGCCATAGCAACCACAGGATCAGGTCTCTTCTTTCAATTACGCTATGGAACGTTCGTGCTCTTCGACACAGGCGACCTCAACTCCATCGCTGGCAGACTGGCCGAGAAGCTTGAGGCAGCAGGGGCGGAAACGCTACAGATGTAGGATCTCAGAGGTGTCTCCCGGCCTGTGATGTCGAGCTCACTGGGCAGTTCAGTGTTCAGGGGGATCAGCGGCCATGGGCCAGGCATTTTCCTGAACCCCTGAACACTCGCACAACCTGAAGAGTCGGAATAGTGTTGATTAGCCGGCAACACTGACCTGACTGGACACATCAATGGAACAGACCAACATCGACCTCAAACGGGAACAGCAAGCGTCAAGGACTCGGCCTCGGTACAAGTATTCAATAGCGGCACGATTCTTTTTCCTCTCGATGGACTTGGTTGCGGGCAAGAAAGTGACACTTGCCAAGGCAAAACTCATCGAAATGTTGGCCGGCATTCCTTATAGGGCTTGGGAAATCCGTCAATACTCGAGGATGACACGTCGCTATCGCAACCAAGAACTGGTGAGACAGGCGCGCAGGATTATGGCGTGGAGTCGCGAGGCTCAAGATAATGAGTATTGGCACCTGCTCATCATCAATGAGAAGATGAAAGAAGATGGCCTCAAGAATCGATGGTATCTGTTCCCGCCTATCCCATTTCTGATGGTCGCGTTCTATGCTCTTCTGACGCGCACAATGGCTTTGATCAACATCCGTAGGGCGTTCCTGTTCAACGCGGAGTTCGAGGATCATGCGGAGCACGTGTACGCGCAATTCGTTGAAGAACACCCGGAATGGGAGGAACAGCCAGTCAACAATGAATTAGTGAAACAATATGGAAGCTTCAACACCTGGGCGGAAGTGTTTAGGCGCATCGGACTCGATGAACGGGATCATATGAACAAAAGCTTCGTGTTCTGTGGCAAACCGGAATGTGTGGTTGAATACGAAAGGCCTGCCTGAGGCGGCCTCCGGCCGCAACCGCCAACCAGCGTCCGGACCTATCGGCGCCAAACGCGGCCACGAGAGACCGTGGCCCTCCAGCGAGGAATCTGTGCGTCTTATCCTGTGGAGGGACGCGCTCCGTCGCGTCCGCCAATATGAGCCTCTTAACCCGAACTTCCCATTTCTTGTCCCAAAAACCCCGCCACGTGAGTCACGTTCCACGTGCCAACATGGTCACGTGATCCCGAGCTTCGCCGCCTGTCCTGAGCCAAGTCGAAGGGATCCAAATTCCTTCCTCTTTTCCCTGGTTGCATTCCCACCGACTAGCAGCTCCTATCTACCGATTCCCTCTCGATCCTTAAGGATCCCTCTGCTGGATCTCGGGGACCGATTGAAATCACACTTCGAAAACCAAGACAACCCGATTTTATGACTCCGAGGAACACCTCATGCCTTTTGCGGAGGAGGCTCGTCTCTGCAGCCCTATCCGAAGAGAGGTTCCGGAGTACGATATGCCGCCGGGGTGCAGGATAACTGGGGCGCATCCCAAGACAGGAAGGACTGAGACAAGAATGACGCGAAGATCAATCATGCTATGGGTTCTTGGCTTCCTGATAAGTGTTGCTGCCGCGGTGGAAGCCAAGGACATCGAAATCACGATAAGTAGAACGGAGAATCCACCAGCGCTTGATGGCATCTTGAATGATGAGGTCTGGTGGAATGTGGAGCCCATCAGGGGATTCATGCAGTACAACCCGGACGAGGGAGCACCGCCTTCTGAGCGCACGGAGCTCTATATCGTTTATGATAATGATAATATCTATCTTGCATTCAAGTGCTTTGATTCGGAGATAGAGAAGATTCGTGCAACGATGACTCAGAGAGAAAACTGGGATGACGATGATTGTGTGGGTTTCGGCTTTGACACCTACAATAGCGAAAGAGAAGCATTCCTATTCAATCTCAATCCATATGGAATCCCGAGCGATTTCATCTGGAATGTCGGAGGCTATTGCGACAATGGATGGGATGCGGATCTGATATCGAAAGGCAAGATCCATGATGACCATTACTGCATTGAGGTGGCTGTTCCGTTCCATTCATTGAGAATGCCGGCCAAGGAAGAGCAAGAATGGGGTTTCTATGCGCTGCGATCTATCATGCGCAGGAGCGAGATGGATATCTGGCCGCCGAGGACACACAAGATATCCAACAACCTCGCACAGGCGTCGGTACTGAGAGGAATCAGCGGAGTCAAGACAGGGAGACACTTTGCCGTGCTTCCCTACGTATTCTCGTCCCACACAAGGCATGTAGAGAAAGATAGCATTACCGCCGAAGCGGGATTCGATTTTAGATATGGCATCACATCGAATTTTATGCTCGATGTGACGGTGAATCCTGACTACTCACAGATCGAGGCGGATCCCGACAGAATCGAACTATCCGAACGATACACGCGCTGGCTCCCTGAGAAGAGACCATTCTTTACAGAGGGAACCGACATATTCACCTCGAATCAAGCGCTCTTCTACTCCCGGGCCATCACGAATCCCGCGGCGGGCATGAAACTGACCGGGAGAATGGGAAGAACGCGAATCGGAGTGCTCTCGGCCATTGACCAAAAAGATGATTCCGGAAAAGAGAGCTACTTCAATCATCTCAGAGTCAAGACCGCGGTCATGGATGAGTCGAGTTTCGGTTTCTTGATGACCAACAAGGATGATCCTGATGATGGAACATACAACCGTGTTCTCAGTCTTGATGGCATGCTCAGGCTACGCCGTCTCTACTCCTTGAAATCGCAAATCAGCAGAAGCTATACGAGGAATGACTCAACTACCTATGAAGCCACTGGATACAACCTGAACCTCGAACGCTTCGGCGCCAATTCTTACAACAGCCTCTGGTATGACGATTTCCCTGAAGAGTTCGAGGCACAGAGCGGCAGCATGTGGGAGGTCCTGGGGTACAAGACCATTGGCACTCATCACGGATTCTTCCTCAGAAAACCCTTTGAGAGCATCAATGAGATCGAGTTCCATGCTGAGGGTAGTGGGCGGTATGATCAGAATAATAATCTCAAAGAGGAGTACTTCTCAGCTTCAAGTGAGATGTCCGTAGACGGCCTTTGGACAAAGCTTGAGTTCTTCAAGAATCATGAGCAGGTGAATGGCCATGACTTTAGATATCAAGGTCTTGAGCACGAATTATGGTGCACGCCGAGTCGATACTTGGATCAGTATTTCTCCGTCATTTGCGGCAGCGCTCCTCATTACGAAGAAGGCTTCACTGGGTGGAAGTATCGCGTGGCATACGGAGCTGCTATCAAACCGACGAGGAGAATTGTCTGCAACATTGATTTCTCACGAGAGGATTTATATGATAAATTTCGGGGGAAGCGAGCACAGATCGCGGTTATCCTCTGGACGAGACCATTGATCTTCGCGGTTGACGAACCCACGAATCACCTGGACGCGGAGGCTCGGCATCTCCTTGCCACGGCGCTCCAATCATTCCATGGCATTGGCCTCCTGGTAAGCCATGATCGAGAGCTACTGGATACGCTGTGCCG
>JAUXFG010000246.1 GCA_030620115.1 Candidatus Fermentibacterota bacterium | reverse complement strand
TATTATCAGATGACGATTCTGGTGCACAAGGGGCTCAAGACCTCAAGGTTTGATACAAACAATTCAGCACGGTGTGGCACGGATGATTTGCTGGGAGTTCTTATGGACCGAGGGCGATGCCGAAAGGCCATCAGCCCAAGACCCGATGGGCTTCCAGCTCGCAGAGTGACCCTGCGAGCCCGCGGGGCGCTGACAGCTCCTGGCCCATCCTCTTGTCCTTTCTATGTCTCGCCCTGTCAGGGCTGAGGGCATTTCGTTTCCGTGCCCCAGGGTTACGCCCTATCGGGCTTGCCCTGGGCTGGTATGTCAAGCCCCTTCGGGGCATACTGGCAGCTCATTTCCAGACTATCAAAGCGCTGGGGGTCGTTGCAAATTGCCCCCGGTGATATGTGTGTCCGGCTGTCAGCTTGTTGCACGGTTTTCTTTCTCTTGACTTACCCTCTGATGGGTGACCCCAGAGATTCCTCTGTACATATCAAATATGCCTAACCTGCAGTCCGGCAGTCTGGCGCATCACAAATCGTTTTCTGCTTTTTTCTTGTTGCATTCCTCTTAGCAATATCGCAATTTCTATCTCAGAGCTGTTGGCTCATCATATGCTCGGTTCTGAAAAGGAATATGAAAGAGGATCGTAATTATGGAGTCAGTCTACATTGAAACAACAATAGTAAGCTATCTTGTCGCTCGTCCAAGTCGGGATCTTCTGGTTGCAACGCATCAGCAAATCACCCAGGATTGGTGGATAGAACGGCGTCAGGAATTCGACTGCTACATCTCGCAGATTGTAATTGAAGAAGCATCTGTCGGAGACCCGAAGCAGGTGAAGAAAAGGATTGACATCATAAATGCGTTTCCCGCCTTGGAGGTGACCGAAGCTGTCGAGAACTTGACTCGGGCCATACTTGCCAAAGGTGTTCTTCCAACACGAGCCGTACGCGATGCAGCCCACATTGCCGTCGCTGTTGTGAACAATATGGATTATCTTCTTACTTGGAATTGTAGGCACTTGGCAAATGCCCAGATAATGCGCAGGGTTGCAGGCGTGTGTACCGAAGAAGGCTACGATATGCCATTGATATGTACCCCTGAAGAACTAATGGGAGGATAGGAGCATGTGGGAAGACCCAGTTGTCAATGAAGTACGTCGTATCCGCGAAGAACTTGCGGAGCAATACAACTTTGATATAGGTGTCATATTTGCTGAGATTAGAAAGAAGCAGGCTACGCTTGGCAAAAGGCTAGTCAACAGAGAAAGGCAAGTGAAAGCCGGACAAGGCGCTGCTCCTGACCGCTATTCCGCCGTACTCCATACCGGCCGGTGAGAAGTCCGGGTTAGTCTCCAAGAGCATATGGAGCAGGCATGCATAATAGACAGTTCTACAGTCTATGAAAGCAATGCTTCAAGCCTGATAATCATCTCTGTTATTCCCGGGCGACGATGGGCAGGGCTGTGGTGCCAAGGCACCTCTATTGCCATGCGAAGTCGCGGGAATGGCGTACGTCCGTCTCCCCCCTCCCAGATTCTTCGGTCGCTTCGCTCCCTCAGAATGACACGTGTTGTCACGTCGAATACCACGCATCCCTGTTATTCTGAGCGACCACACGGAGCGAAGAATCTCTCGTTTGTACTTTCTCCATCCCCTGACCGCTGCACGCTCTCTTCTTCCTTCCTCTGATTCGATGTTGGATGTTTGACCGCGACGATGGGCAGAGCAATGACGGCCACGAGAGACCGTGGCCCTCCATCGAGAAATGTAAAGGCCTTATCTGTGGAGGGACGTCGGCCAGCTGGCGGATCGCGTCCGCAGTATCGGCTCAAACGGTGGCCATGACGGAGCATGGCCCTCCATCGGAGAGAATTCTGCGGCGAATCTTTCCGCCAAGAATGCGAACGCTTAGGGCTTTGACTGAGAACATCGCTCCGCGTAGGTTCATGGAACTCGACCTACTAGCCCGGATTTCTCACCAGCTTCGCTTCGAAAGGCGGTGAGAAGTTCGGGCTCACCATCCCAACCGAGGAGGAGATGTGACCACAGCCTCCCAAAGTGCCGATCTTTCGCTTCTGCCGTCTGTGAATGATGTCATCGAGCTTTTTGAGGGACAGGCGCCCTTTGCGCACGGGCTTGTTGTGATGAAAGCAAGAGATGTTCTATCTTCGCTTAGGGAGCGGATTCATTGCGGCGAGCCGTTGCCGGCCTCGAGCAAGAGCGATCTTGTCTCTTGGGTAGCGGATGAAGTGCGGCTTTCCTTGAGGCCGGGTCTCCGGCGTGTTATCAATGCCACGGGTGTGGTCTTGCACACCGGGCTGGGCAGGGCGCCGCTGTCGGATGAGGCGGTTGACGCCCTCAAATGGGCGGCGCGGTATTGCAATGTCCAGGCGGACTTGGAGGAGGGAAAGCGCAGCCGCCGAGAGACGCATGTGGAATCGTTGCTACGGCACATCACAGGCTGTGAGGCCGCGCTGGTGGTGAACAACAATGCCGCCGCCACACTGTTGACGTTGACCGCCATTGCCAAGGGGAAAGAGGTCATCGTATCACGGGGAGAGCTGGTGGAGATCGGGGGATCGTTCAGGATCCCCGAGGTCATGGCGCAAAGCGGGGCGATTCTGGTGGAAGTCGGCTGCACGAACCAAACTCATCTCAGCGACTATGTGAACGCCATAGGAGAGAACACCGGGGTTCTTCTCAAAGTCCATACATCCAACTACAAGATACAGGGCTTCACCGGGTCGGTATCGCTATCAAGACTCTCGGAACTCGCCAAGGCGAATGATCTGATTCTCGTTCACGACATGGGCTCTGGCTCCCTGATAGATCTGGAGGCTTACGGCCTCGGGGACGAACCCCCCGCAAGAAGATCCCTGGAGGATGGTGCTGATCTCGTGACGTTCAGCGGAGACAAGCTTGTAGGGGGTCCTCAAGCGGGTGTGATCATCGGCAAGCAATCCTTGGTTGATGGGATAAGAACGCATCCCCTTGCCAGGGCTGTCAGAGTCGACAAGCTCGTTTTGGCCACCATGGAGGCCACGCTCAGGTCCTTCACCGATCCTCGATCCGCTGTCGAACGGATCCCGGGGCTGGCCATGATCACGATGGGTAGGGAGAAGATAAGGAAGAGAGCTTCCAGATTCGTTCGAAGGCTCAGGCGGAGAGCTCCACATATTCAGATTCGCCTCATTGATGGGATCTCGAAGGTGGGCAGTGGGGCGTTCCCGGTTCAGGAGCTGCCTACTGTTTTGGTTGAGGTTTCTCCACCGCAGGGAAGCGCGGGTGATCTGGCAAGGCGGCTTCGCAAGGGGGAGCCCTCTGTCTTTGCAAGGGTCGCCCAGGACAAGGTCCTCTTGGATCTGAGAACTGTGTTCCCAGAAGAAGAGAAGGAGCTTGTGGCCTCCGTGGCGGAGGTTTTGGAATGCTGACGTTGAAGAGGGGAGGAGAGAGGGGGGATTAGAGGAAAACGTCGAACATCAAACGTCCAACATCCAACATCGAAGTGAGGATGGGAAGAAGGGGAAGTTCGGGACGAAGTTCGAGACGAAGTTTGTGGGGAGGAGGGGCATGATTCGTTGTGGTTGTTGACGGCGGACGCGATCCGCCGGTGGTCGGACGTCCCTCCATATATTCGATATTCCTCTGGGTGAGGATTGAGAGCTTTCTTGGGGAATATCGAACATCCCCTCGCCTATGCTCGGGGCAAGCTCACTCGGTTCAGCGTTGAAGTATGAGGCCTGTGACCTATGAAACCATCCTGACTATCCTTAGTGTCCTCAAGCGATTCAACACTACGGCGATGTCGACTATTGTTGGCACGGCATGCCGTGCCCCTACATGGGAAGAGGCCACGGCACGCCATAGCTGTGCACTTGTTCTTGCGGGGAAGGGCGGGACCGGGCGATCCCGCCCGCTACCTTATCAGCACCAGCTTTTTGGACATGGTCTCATTTCCGGCTTTCACGCGACAGAAATAGACACCCGGACTTGCGTTCCCGGCATCGAAAGCGAACTCCTGCCTCCCGGCATCGAGTTGGCCTGAATACAAAACCGACACCAATTCGCCGGCCACATTGTAGATTCCGATTTCTGTGTCCGCAGGTGAACGCAGATCCAAGGAAAACGTCGCAGTTCTGGTAGAGGGATTCGGCACAGGACCGCCTAATCGCGCCAGATGTGGTATCGGGGTGTCTGCCAAGTCCGGGAGAAGCGACGATATGTCTACCTGTATTAGATCCAGAGGTCCATCTGTCGCCCCATACATCGTCAGCACATAGGCAAACTCATCGGTGGTACGGGGAAGAAGCT
>JAUXFG010000042.1 GCA_030620115.1 Candidatus Fermentibacterota bacterium | reverse complement strand
AGCCCTGCTTCCGCTTCGGCATCCAGCGGTCCAAGATATCCACCAGCCCCAGCCTCTGAGCCATATCCCACGCAGCCACGGGTATCCCGAAATCAAACGACCGTGCCTCTACTGCTTTGTGGGGGTTCTCCTGGAATCTTGCCAATATCTCCTCTGCAGTACCCAGCCAGACTTGCATGGTGCGTACTCTGCTCTTGCCTGTACCGCGCACCTTCCCACTATCGCCTTGGTCGATTTTCTCCCTATAGGAGTGAGAATAGAGGTAGTAGGTGCGTTTGTTCCGTTTCTGCTTCGTGATACAACCCACGGGACATCTCCTTGAAGATTCAGCTGGCTACAATATACGCATTATATCCCCCATGTCAAGGCTTCCCTGTGTCCTATCTGACTGGTTACACTAAAGTCTCCTAAAACAACGCAGGGCCATCTTTTCGTCAATCGCTAACGGCTAAAAATGAAACTCCGGACTGGTCAAAATTGCCGTAACCACGTTCAAGGAAACCCCTGTCATTGCGATTCCGAGAGCCGTGCCGGAGGCAGGGGAATGTTCTGTATCCGTCACTACCATTATGAATATGGAGAGCCCGACGGAAAGAGGATACACGACAAGAGGATGCAGGAATAAGGAATGGGGAATCAGGCCAAAGAGAACCCCCGATAAGACACCTACTATGTGCCCTCCTATTACATTCCTTGGCTTGGCAGTGATGCTGTTGGGCATTGCGAAAACAATAAATGCCGAAGCTCCAATAGAAGCTACAATAACTGCATGTTGTAATGTCAAGAATAGAAGCACAAAGAATATGGCAACGGTAGCGAAAAAACTCTGGAACACATAGTTTTTCCAGTATAACCGAACTTCGAGAACCATGTTCTGTATGGATCTTCTCATCGAAATCCTAACCGCGTGTGTTCGGAAGGCCGGCCAACCACTCCAGGAAGTCGGATTCTCCTGCGCGTATTGCCAGGGCAGGAAGAGAAGCCCTGCGCAAGAAATGGTCAAGGACAACAGAGTATTGCTCGTAGCTTCCCCTTTCCTCCTGACGGACGATCTCCCAGATTTTCGCTGGGGTGAGTCTCATTGTGCTGTGCGCAAACTGATCCGCCGCAAAGATGGCAAATCCTTCGAAGAACCATACCGGTCCCATACGATCTTCGTCTCCGTCAAGAATCCTTATATGAAGCCTGTGCGCTATCTCATGCGCGAGCAGTTTCTCGAAGGATTTCTCTTCGACGCCTTGGGGGTAAAGCTGGGCATAGAGCTCCGGGGACACCGCCATCAGTCGACGCTCTTCGAGACAGGCGCAGAATGTCTTGGGTAAGACGGCGGCAGGATCCATCTCCAACAATTCCCGCAATGCGCTATCAAAATCGTCCTTGTTGTCGAAAAAGGAAGCGCCGTCAATGAATGGTTCGTCCATGTGGCATTCCCATCCGAACCGCTCTGCAAATCCTCGGACCCGATCGTGGGCGTCGAAAATCGCCTTCTCCAGTACACCTCTCTGTCGCTCGAGCGCCGCCGTCAGCGACAAGGGGGGCTTATGCGCTTCCTCGGAGAGAGGAGGATATCCTTGCATCATCTCGCCTCCTGAAGATTTCTTGTAGCCATAGACCGAGAATTTTTCCATGCAGTGTTTAGCCCGGACTTTTCACCGGCTTTCGGCAGCCGCCGCCGATATGGCACTGCCTGCTTTATTAGGGCTTGTCCAGAAATAACCTTAACACTCTGACATCTCATCTTCAGGTCATCTTTGATCGATCCTCACTTACAGAATCCTCGAAATAGCTTAAGCTATTCCTCCGGTTCTGTTCAATCAGATCGGCCAAACCTAACCCAAATCTGAGCACCAGATCGTAAGAGCTATTCCCGGACAAGCCCTTACGCTCCGTCGGCCTCCAGATACTTCGCTGGCGCTCAGCATCCCGCGTCTGACGCGGGACAGAGGATACGCCTTCGGGCTTCGCCACGGCAGAGCCAGGCTACGCCCTGACAAAGCCGGGGTCCTCAGTCGCAAGCCTCGCATTCAGAACCATCTCGACCGTTTCGCTTCGAAAGCCCGTGAGAAGTCCGGGTTAGGATTCGCTCAGAAATAACTTCACATTTTGGGAATTCGTCTTCCAGCTACCCTTGCCGCGCTTTCCTCTTGCTATGTGGCGCATCATGTGCTACAATATTGATCTTCTCACGAAGTCCGGTGAGTTTAGTTGCCGCAGGTTCAGCGAGATAGAGAGGTGTAGCAGTGAGTTCGGCCAAAACAACAACGGCCAGAGCTCGAATCAGACCAGACATCAAGCGGAAGGCAGAGACAATCCTCCACGACCTTGGCCTTTCTGTGTCGACGGCGTTCGAGCTTTTCTATAGACAGATCATCCTGAACAACGGATTGCCCTTTGATGTTCGTATCCCGAACGAGACGACGATCGAGGCAATCGAGGACTCGCGAAATGGCCGCGGAGAGAAGTTCAAGAACACCGAGGATCTCTTCGATTAGGGCATCTCCCACACGCAAGGTTCTACGCCTTCCGCCTTATGCATGGGAATCATATGTGATAGCTTCCCACGTCAGAAATATGCACTCTTTCGAGTACCGATGCATCTCAACCTCCTCCGTTGCCGACTGATATCATGAAAGAGAAGACTGGTGCTTGGTAATATGAAGCTCGGTGGAACATCGGCAGTCGCTTTTTCTCTCATCATCATGGCAACTGTGCCGGCTGGCGGAGTAACAGTGAAGATCAACGAGGCTATGGCCTCGAACGACACGACCATTGCTGACATTGATGGCGACTATTCAGACTGGATAGAGCTGTTCAACACAAGTACTGAGCCGGTTTCCCTTTTCGTCTATGGGCTTTCCGATGACGCGTCAGAACCGTTCAAATGGGTATTCCCTGATATACTTCTTCTTCCTGACTCCTTCCTACTGGTCTATGCGTCGGGCAAGGATCGAGCCATATGGCCCGGCGAGCTGCATACCAACTTCTCCATCCGGGCCGGAGGAGAAGAGCTTGTGCTCACCGCGCCGAATAGCGCCGAGGAGGATCTGGTTGATCCCGTGGCCATGGAAACCGACA
Organism: Candidatus Fermentibacterota bacterium; assembly: GCA_030620115.1. Classification (GTDB taxonomy): domain Bacteria; phylum JAFGKV01; class JAFGKV01; order JAFGKV01; family JAFGKV01; genus JAUXFG01. The sequence goes on along the minus strand of JAUXFG010000042.1, from coordinate 24,168 downwards.
TCTCGTACGGGCGGGTTCCTGACGGCGATGAATCATGGTGGTTCTTCGAGGAGCCGACACCCGGAGCGAGCAATGGAAGCGAGCCTCCGCCCCAGCGAGCTCCTTCTCCCGTCTTCTCCCCGCCGGCGGGCTTCTATCCTCCTGGAACCACCCTCACCATATCCTGCACCGAGCCATCGGGCATCATCCGCTACACTCTTGACGGCAGCCTGCCAGGAGACACTTCCGCAATATATGTCGACCCGTTGACCCTCGACCATGTGACCGTGGTTCGGGCGATAAGCCTTGTACCTGGCATGTTGGCGAGCCGTCCTTCATGCGGTAGCTACATCGTGGGGTATGAATCAACGCTCCCTATAGTCTCCCTCCTGACTGATCCCGCACACCTCTGGGATGAAGAGACCGGCATCTATGTTGAGGGGCCCAACGCGGAGGACTGGCCGCCTCACTATGGCGCAAACTACTGGCAGGACTGGGAGATCCCGATTCATTTCGAGTTCTTCGAGCAAGACGGCACATTGGGCGTTTCCATGGACGCCGGCGCCAAGATCTTTGGCGGCTGGTCGCGGTGCTTGCCGCAAAAAAGCCTGCGCATTATCGCCCGTGACCGATATGGTTCAGATCGAATTACCTACCAGCTATTCCCGGACGAATCAATCACCTCTTTCAAATCGATAATCCTACGGAATTCAGGAGATGAGTGGGATTCCACCATGATGCGAGACGCACTCATGACGGGCCTGATGCATGGGTCAGGGGTGGCGAGTCAGGCCTACCAGCCCATGGTGGTTTTCCTGAACGGGGAGTACTGGGGAATTCACAACCTCAGAGAACGCCTTGATGAGTTTTACCTTGCTTCCCACTACGCGGTGGACAAGGACAGTGTCGATATCATAGAGATGGGCTACTACACCTATGATGCCACAGAGGGAGATTCGTTGGCATACGTTGCACTGCTCGAATACCTCGAGAACCACGACACGAGCGAACCCTCCGTCTACGATTCCCTGCAAACGCTCATGGATGTGGAGAACTTCATTCGCTACCAGGCGGCTGAGATCTACTATGCGAACACCGACTGGCCGGGCATCAATAATCGGTGTTGGCGCGCGAAGCGCCAAGACGCGCGTTTTCAATGGCTCCTTTACGATACTGACTGCGGCTTTGGCTCGGGATGGTGGGGCTCTTGGTATGACCACAACACCGTGGAGTTCGCCACCGTGGAGGAGAGCGATTACTGGGCCAACGATTCGTATGCAACCTTTCTATTCAGGAGATTGCTTGAGAACGACCTGTTCCGTACGGCATTCATCGTACGAATCTGCGATCTTATGAATAGCTTCTTCCCTTACGAGCACGCACTGGCGCGGATCAACGCCATACATGACGAGATTGCGGATGAGATGCTCAATCACATAGCCCGCTGGTACCCGGATCATGATTGGGAGGGAGAGATCGAGGTGTTGCGGGAATTCGCCCGTTTACGCAAAGGGTATGTGATGGAGCACCTCCGGGGGAAGTTCGATCTGGCAGAACCCGTGAGCCTCACCATTGACCGACCGGGTGAGCCGGGTGGGCGTGTTCGCGTGAATGCTTTCCTCGTCGACACCTTCCCCTGGGGTGGCGACTATTTCTCCGGGCTGCCTCTTTTACTGCGCGCAGAACCATTTACCGGATATCAATTTGCGGGATGGGAGGGAGATCTCGTTGCCGGTGAGGATTCCGTGACGTTCATACCCTATAGCGACTCTGAGATACGGGCGGTATTCGAACACGCCGACCAATCTGAACCTGCCGTGGTTATCACAGAGATCAATTACCATAGTGCGGATGACTTCGATCCTGGCGACTGGGTAGAGCTCTACGCGCTCCACGGTAATCATGACCTCGGTGGGTGGGTGCTCCGCGACGAGCAGAACGCCCACCAGTATGTGATTCCGTGGGGCGCCATGCTCCGGGAAGGAGACTATCTGATTCTTGCCGCTGACCAGCAATCCTTCACAACCCTATTCCCGGATGTCTCTCCTGTGCGGGGTGATCTGGGATTCAATCTGGGCAATGGAGGAGATCAGGTCAGATTGTACGACTGTTCAAATGCTTTGGTGGATTCCGTCGAGTATGACGATGAACCACCCTGGCCGGTTGAGCCCGACGGCCACGGGGCCACTCTTCAGCTTCTAAATCCCTCCTTTGCCAACGAATTCTTTCACAACTGGAGAGGATCGCTCGTGCCGCACGGCGATCCGGGCGAGGGTTATTTACCGGTGATGACTCTCACCGGTAATTGTTTGAGCGGCGATCTCTTCCTCACGTGGTCCGCATGGCCCGAAGCAGCGGAATACTGGATCTACGGCGCAAACAATGAGCCCTACTTCGCGCCGCGCGTGACCTTTCCCTATGACTACAAGCTCTTGGTGCTTCCGTCGGGTGCGACAAGCTGGTCAAGCAGCGATGGCGTTGGCGATCCAGAGAGCCACTGGTCCTATCTGGTCATTGCCATGGATGAAGAGCATCAGGAGCTCATGAGATCGAACCGAGTTGGGGAGCGCGATGCACTCCTGGATATCTCGCCCGCTCCAAGCATAATCCCTGTCAAGGACTAACCTCAATGTGGAGGTGATATTACCATGAATGAAAATACCCCGAAAATCACCCGTCTCCTTGTTCCCCTGGTTCTCTTGGCGGTGGCTTGTGGCGACAGCACGAGTCCTGAGGATTCAGCAAATATGAACGGGATTTGGTTCGGTGCCTGGAGCAGCTCGATTTCGAGTTCGAACGGCTCTCTCATCGCAAACATTGTGCAGCAAGGATCATCGCTCGTCGGCTCGATTGATCTACCGGAAGGCGACATGTATGGCGAGCAGTTGACAGGCATCGTCAACGGATATGAGATATCATTCGGTGACATTGCCCAACAGATCACTTTCACCGGTACAGTGCAAGGAGACACTCTGGCGTCAGGAGCATACGAGGATCATACCTCAGAAGACAGCGGAACATGGGAGGCCTCCAAGAATCCGGTCGACGGCACACTGACGATTGTTTCCGCTTTCGATTCACCAGGGAGCATGCCTTCAGGGTTGACGTTTGCAGATGGCTCCTTTTGGGTAAGCGTGGCGGGGTCGGAGATCTTCAATGTAGACACACAAGGGAATATTATTTCATCTTTTTCCATTCTCCCTGGCTTACATGCCTCGGATTTGACGTACGACAGAATGTACCTCTGGGGTACCGCCCATTTCGACCACCAAATACACGAATTCGACACCTCGGGAAACGTAATTGCAACGTTCAGCTCACCAGGCACTGCACCCACCGGCCTCGCCTTTGACGGAGTACACCTCTGGAATGCTGATTCATCCGGCCGGATATACAAGCTCGACACTTCGGGAAATACCCTTGTCTCATTTGTTTCCCCAGGTCCGTGCCCCAATGGCCTTGCCTTTGATGGAGCTTACCTCTGGAACATCGATATCGATGCCGGGAAGATCTACAAGTTTGATAGATCGGGGAAAACGGTTTCAACCTACGATTCACCAGGTGGCTATCTGAGTTGCGGCATCGAATACGCGCTCGGTTACTTATGGCTTGCAGATTGGACAGAAGCCAAGATCTACAAGTTGAGGATAGGGTAGCCCGGACTTCTCACCGGCTTTCGTGGCGAGACCCTCCCACGTCAGCCGCGGGATGAGAAGTTCGCGTTAACACTGGGGGCAATCTGAAGTGAAACCCAACTCCTTGATGTTTTGGGAATGAGCTGCCAGTGTGCCCCGAAGGGGCCTGACATACCAGCCCAGGGCAAGCCCGATAGGGCGTACCCCTGGGGCACGGAGACAAAATGCCCACAGCCCTGACATGGCGAGACATGAAGGAGAAAATCGGATTCGTTTTGTCCAAACGTCCAATCCGCCGGCTCGCGGAAACATTCAACATTCAACGTCGAAGAGAGGATGATGGAGGGCCATGCTCGGTCATGGCCGTTGATGCTCGATACGTCGGATGCGACAGAGCCCGTCCCTCCAGAGATGGAATGACGGAATGGGGAATTGCTGGAATACTGGATTGCGAATTGCGGGAATGAGGGGATTGGGGAGAAGAGAGCTTTCAGCGTGCAGATGACGGAGCAAGGAGCATAGGTGTTACTGATGTTTGAGGTTGCACAAGCCTATTGACCTGATGAACTGTTGAGCGGGATGCGGAGGGAGAGAAATGAAATACTTGGTGGATGATTTCGATTGCGATCCCGATTCCGCTGATGTTGAGTTGGAGAGGAAATACCCTCGGTGTCGTCTATGTCCAATAATCGGCTTTTCAAGAAGGGGGAGGCGGTGAGATATTATAACCTATTGAGAAGTTACGAGGAGGCAACATGAAGCTAAAGCGAGTTGCTCTCTTTCTATCCGGTTTGCTTATCCTGCTGCTCCTTTGCCTTATGGCCTTTGCTTTTGGTTTTTACCGCGGCTATCGGGGCGGCACGAACCTTCTCACATACTCGGAATGGTCACGAGAGCCTCGCACTTATGATCGATTCGTTGTCTACTACTTTGGAGGGAGCACCTGCCCCGGCTGCACAATGGAAAGCACTCTATCGGCGATCGATACAATCCGGCAAGAGTTCCCAAAATCCGACATAGCCAAAAACCGTACGGTGAAATTCGTGTGCGTATGCATGGATCGATACCTCAGATCCGCGATGAGATTCGTTGGCAAATGTGGGCCCTGGGATGAGATTTCCATTGGAGGTCATTACAAAAACGAGATCTTGTTGCAGTATTTGAAACTCAGCGAAGTCCCCGGAGTACCACAGCTAATGATATTCTCTGACAAGTGCTATCATGACAAGGAGAAGAACTGTTGGCAGTTTACTGATCGGACTCTCGTTCTCTCGCTCGTGGGTCCGTCCCAAATGCAAAGGTGGATATCGAACGGATACGCACTTGATGATAGTTGCGCCGCCAGCCTGAGACCATAGGAAGGATACAGTATGGATCTTATTGATGTGGTGCATCGCGCAGACCCGCCTTTACCGTCGGGAGAAGCGGAGAATATTCCCTGGGGTGATCCTTCATTCAGCCAGCGAATGCTTAAGGAGCATCTCTCGCAAGATCATGACTGGGCGAGCCGCCGCTTTGACAAAATCGAGACCCATGTGGCTTGGATTCAGAGAATCCTGCTCAAGAGCGTTCCCAAGAGAATCCTGGATCTGGCATCTGGCCCCGGCTTCTACACCAAAAGGCTTTCTCTGTTTGGACATCGGTGCGTGGGCATAGACTGTTCTCCTGCGTCCATCATGTATGCCATGGATCAAGCCAACAAGCATGACGTGGATTGCACCTATCTCCATGGAGATATCAGAAATACGCCCTATGGGTCTGATTTTGATCTTGTTATGCTCATCTATGGGGAGATCAATTCCTTCAAAGGCAGCGATGCCCACACCATATTGCGCAAAGCACATGAGGCCTTGGCTTTCGGTGGCACTTTGCTTCTCGAACCACATTCCTATGATGGCGCCAAGCGCCTCGGTACGCAGCCGCCCACTTGGTTCTCAGTGGAACATGGCATTTTCTCCGACGATCCTTACCTATGTCTAGAAGAAAGCTTCTGGAGCGGCGAATCCTCCACGGCTACGCTGCGCTACTTTATCGTCCACACGACGAGCGCATCAGTGACCCTTTATGCACAGACGCTCCAGGTCTATTCTGATCATGAGTATCGAGCCATGCTCCATGAACAGGGATTCGGTGACATCAGGATATATCCATCCCTCACCGGCAAGCCCGATCCTGGCCAGGAGGGGTTCTTCGCTATCTCGGCGCGCAAGGTCGCCGATTAACCCGCACTTCTCACCGGCTTTCGTCCGACGATGTGGGTTTCACCGGACGATTCCTCGGGCGGCGGTAAATCCTCTTTCTCCCATATGCCATTTCCGATGGCGGCTTGATCTCTTGAACCGACGGGGACCGCTCCTGGGGCTGCTCCGGGATCTGCTCCGGGATCTCTCGTGGTGGTGAGACCACGCGCTTCTCGCGTTCCCGACGATCTTCTGTCCGCTGAGGCCTCCTGGTTTGTCTCCCGCCGCCAGCCGGTGCAATCACGATCTTTCTCTCGGGCTCACTCCCCACTGAATAGGTCGATATATCGCGATCCTCTTTGAGTGCCAGGTGCACCGCTCTCCGCTCACCGGGAGCCATCGGGTCGAGGGTGATACGTCTGCCCGTCTGCTTCACTTGCTGGGCAGACCTCATCGCCCGCTGTATCATCGCTTCGCGACGCCGCACGCGGTAGCCTCCCACGTCTACCACAATGGGAACCCCTGTGCCTACATTCTTTTCCACAAATCTCCTGAGCATGTGCTGAAAGGCCTCCAACGTGGATCCTCGTCTCCCAATGAGTATGCCTCCATCATCCTCTTCTATCTCGATGTCGACTTTATAGTACTTGTCCGAAAACCCGACTGACACCTCACCTCGGAATCCCATATGCTGGAGAAGTTTCTCGGCTCCAGTCGCGGCCAACTGTGATATCTTTGGGTCTGTGTCCTTCGACGGCCCAGGTAGATCCTTGGGTGATATTTTCAGAATGGACGGACGGGCTCCTATCAAGCCCAGGACGCCGCGAGAGCCTGCCTCAACCACCGTGTACTCCGATTCTCTGAGCTTTCTTCCTATCAGTTCTTCCGCCGCCTTAAGAGCCCCCTCAATGGTCTTGCCTTGCTGCTCGAATGGTTCCATGCGAATTCCCTCTTCCTTCCTGATGTTAACCCACCAGGGATCGAGTATCTCGTCCTCTGTGTACCGCCCTGATCTACAGCCTTCTACTTCCTAACCCCAACTTCTCACTAACTTCCTGTTGCGACATCCGGTGAGAAGTCCGGGCTAAGCTCTATGTCTGTGAGGTGATGCGTATGGACTATCCTTGCCCTGATTTTTGTGCTGATCTCTTCTGCCACATTTGCTGCGCGATCTGGAGGAGATTGAATACCAGCCAGTAGAGTACGAGCCCCGCAGGAAAACGAAAGAACATGTAGGTAAAAAACAAAGGCATTCCGTACAGCATCATCTTGTTCTGGTTGGGCGTCGCCATCATCTTGCTACTGAAGAACTGCGTGATCCCCATGAGTATCGGGAGAATAGGGCTTGGTTGTGAGAGATCGCTCACAAAACCAGGGATGAACATTGCTCCTCGTAGGTAAATCGACGATTTCAATATGGGGAACATCGCGAAGAATATCGGCATCTGAAAAACCAGGGGTAGACATCCTCCAAGCGGATTCACGCCGTGTTCCCGATACATCTTCATGGTCTCTTCTTGTTGTTTCTGTTGATTCTTCTTATACTTCTCCTTTATTTCTGCAAGCTTTGGCTGAAGCTCTTGCATCTTTTTCATGGATTGCATGCTCTTCCTAGTGAAAGGATGCAAGATTATTTTTATCGTGATGGCGAAGAGAATGATCACTATTCCGAAGTTGGGAATCACGCCATGGACTTTCGTGAAAAAGAGCAGGATGATCCTTCCAATGGGCCGCAGATATTTATTCCCCATCTCCACCGCATTCGTGACGCCTCGCCCTAATGGTGCCACGAGATCATAATCCACAGGCCCCAAGAAAAGCGCGTAACCCTCCTTGATACTCCCCCCCGGCGCAAGGCTTTGGATGGCCATTCCTATTGAGCCCTGATCGGAGCCGCCCAAAGATGTGATGCGGTGCCATGACAACGAGTCTGGCACCATGGCCGCGAGAAAATATTTCGTCCTTATCCCGGCCCAATCCAACGGACCTTCCCGCCTTTCCGGCGCCTCGGGTCTTATCTTCTTCAGATTCTTCTTCCACGCATTCCCGGTCGTGCCTGCCATGAGGGCGAAGAATGACTTGTCGTCCTTCTCATTCTCCTCCGTAGAAACCACGCCCGCGGGCCAGACAGTAGTGAATCCGGCCAGACCCATACCCCCGCTCTCCACGGAGAAACGGCATATATAGCCCTCTTCTGGTATCTTTAGTTCCTTCCTGATCCACGCTCCTTGATTGCCGCGGGCCGTCCATCGAACCGAAGCAGCAAAGCCCTCTCCTGGCGATCTGTTGACCTCCATGTCAAACGGCAGATCAGAAAGCGAGTATTCCTTTCCTCCCCTTTGTACCACCAGAGAGAGCGCGCCCGCATAGTCTTGAGGGAAGAGTGACACCACGGCGCCATCTTTCCTCTGGTACTCCGGGAGCCGCCATGATGACAGCGTCCCTCCCCGCGATGCCAGCACCAGCTCCAGCTGTCCGGTAGTAATGGTGACTGTCTTTTCCTCTGCAGGTACGAATCCGGGTATCAGTTCCTCGTAGCTGCTTTTCTCGGCCGCCTGCTCACGCACACCTTCTGGTGGCTCTTCTTGAACAATGTAAGGAGAAGCCAAAGGAGACTGCGGCGCCTCCGCTGATGGTGGCGTTTCCGATACCTCTTCCGTTGCCTTCTGAACAGGGGTTCTGGGATACTTGCTATAGATCAGCTTCTGTGAGATCCACATGGTCAATGCGACCAGTACGAAAAAAAGAATGAGCTTCCTATCCAATGCCTTACTCCCTCTCCACACCTGGAGGAACCGGATCATAACCACCAAGATTCCACGGGTGACATCGTAGTATTCTGCGCAGAGCCAGCATGCCGCCCCGCACCGGGCCGAACCGCCCTATGCTTGTGAGCGCATACGAGGAGCACGAGGGCGTGAACCGGCAGCTCGGTGGAAGAAACGGTGACACCAACGCCTGGTATCCCTTGATGATCATTATTATTATTTGTGTCGCTATCCGTTGCATTCGATCTGCTTCCATAGGTCTGCTCGGCGCCAGAGCACTTTCATCTCTTCTCCTATCTGCAAGACACTGGCTTGTGCACTCTGGGGTCGTGCAATAAAGAGCATCCGAGCAGGTTTGAGCGCGAAACGGTTCTTTCGATATGACTCTCTGATCCTTCGCCGCACCGCCGCACGTACCACCGCGCCACCAACCACGCGCCCCACCGCAATACCCATTGCGGGAAACGATTCCCCATGCTCGTAGCGCATCACAAGATATTTCCCGCCCTTGCGTTTGCCGTGCCTCCTCAGGCGCAAGAAATCCGCTTGCCTATGAAGTCTCTCCCGTCTGGGGAGACGTTCATTATGCGGAGAGACGTTTTCGACGCTTGCCCCGGCGAGCATTGATGATCTTTCGTCCCCATCGTGTGCTCATCCTATGACGAAAACCGTGGGTATTCTTTCGCCGCCTATTGCTCGGGCGATACGTGATTGACATAATCTATTCCCTTTCCTGTCTCATTGATATAATCTATCGGAAGTTTTATGAACTCATTGGCACACAACGTCTTCTGCGCCGACCCACCTTCGATTTCTCTCACGAAATGGTGGAATGGTGTCCTCTCGGAGTAAAGAGCCGATAGGATCCAAATCCTTCCAACCAAGTTTTCCATCATTCCAATGCCACCCTTGCGGAGCGAAACGGAATTCTCCAGCTATCATAAATGAGGGCTGATATTTGCACGACGCCCGACTCTCGCTTTTTCTTCCTTGTGGCAGAAGGGATTACCCTCTTGGATCGGGTCCCGAAATAACACGTGCTCCCTCGGCGGTCAAGCTCACCTCCCAAAAATCCACCACATAGGGGATTTTTTCGATTGACAGAGCCCCTGTTTTGGTGTAGTCCTTCCTTCTGTCTTTATCCTGCCTGAAGACCATTGTCGAGAGCGAAGAAGTGTTTATGTGAGGTGTTGATAAGTTGTTCAAATCTTCCCAAAAAGCCTTCAAAGCGGTTGCTGCATCAAGCTTTTTCCGGCACGCCTCCTGTGGAGCCAGTGCAGGATGTTCTCACCCCCTATCCGGGCGATATCTCCTTATTCTCTCGGGTGTTCGCGCCTTAACCTCAACCATCTTCTCAGATAAGGCCGCATAAGCTCATGGATAGCTTCATGGGCGATCACTTCCTCGCTGAGCGCATCATTGAGTGTGGTGGTACTACTTGTGGATAACTTGTTGAGTTCTGTATCCCCGGCGCCAGAGGTGGATGCCGATGCGATCTGGAAGGCGTGTATCGCTTTGCTCCATCAGAGCGGGGCCCTTACTCCTGGCACATTCTCGCTGCTCTCTTCATCGAGAGTAGTTGGTTTTCGCGATGGAGAACTCTCTGTTGCGCTCCCCCATGGATTCCATGCACAGTGGATCGAAACTCATCACATGAGCAATGTGCTCAAGGCCCTGGAAGAGGTGGCTGGTGAGCCATTTCGCGTTCGTTTCACCGCGGAAGATGAGCCCGCTCATGACACACCGCCCCTTCCCGAGCCAATACCGACACGCCCCATTGGCTCGTTTGCGCTGAACCAAACATTCACTTTCGACAATTTTATCGTCGGGAAAAGCAACGAGCTTGCGCATGCTGCCAGTCTCACGGTGGCAAAACATCCCGGAAGCTACTACAACCCGCTCTTCATATATGGGGGAACCGGCCTCGGCAAGACCCATCTTCTTCACTCCATTGCTCACGTGCTTCTGAATAACTTTCCCGGGGCTTCGGCAACCTATGTGAGTTCAGAGGATTTCACGAACGATCTCATCAGCGCGATATTCAAAAACAAACCACACAAGTTTCGAGAAAAATACCGCACTCCAAAGCTTCTCTTGATTGATGACATTCATTTTATCGCGGATAAGGAACGAACCCAAGAAGAGTTCTTCCATACATTCAACGCGCTTCACCGGAAGGGAAGCCAGATCGTCATCACCAGTGATCGCCCTCCTCATGAGACCAACCTGGAGCATCGTCTCGTATCACGCTTCGAGTCAGGCCTCATCGCTGACATCCAAGCTCCGGACTATGAGACGCGTTTAGCAATCTTACAGAAAAAGGCCGGCATACTCGAACTCAGCATTCCGGATGATGTACTCATGTTCATTGCGAGCAACGTGAAGAGGAATGTTCGTCAGCTGGAAGGATGCCTCGTGCGCCTCTCCGCCCACTCGGCCCTTCACAAGAAGATAGATCTTTCATTGGCGCACCGGATTCTTGCCGATATCATCCCAAAACGATCCTCCGTTGTTTCGGTGGAAGAGATCGTGCGCTCTACGGCTCAGCTTCTGGGGGTAAGCCCAGGCTCTCTGACATCCAGGAGGCGTACGGCGCAGGTGGCCCGGGCTCGTCATGTAGCCATGTACCTTGCGCGCCAGCTTACCTCCCTTTCCACCACCGATATTGGCAACTACTTCGGTGGACGAGACCACTCCACCGTGATCCATGCCGTACGACAAATAACACGACTCATGGAAAGCGATTCGGATTTTGCGTCCATGCTCTCGTCTCTCACGCAAAGACTCACCGCATAACCCAAACAGAGCTCCGCTCGTTTTCCTGTGGATATCTCTGTTCATAAGTTATGAAGTCGCTATTCTCTACAAAAAAGAACAATCCTGCTTATCACCTATGCACAGCTTTTCCACAGAGAATTTTCTTCACATATTCTACTTGGTCGTCACTCCGAGGATTCTCTCCACAGGGAAACATCCCCTCTACTATATCTACTAATAATGATTTTATAATAAGAAGTAGTATTTGCGTTCATCCACACACACCAATCTGTTCACACCATGAGACAAGCGGACAGGACGGGCATTTTGGTGAGCGGGGAGTACATAGATTCCGTCCGAAAAGGACGAGAATACGATTCACGGATTTCCAATACTCTGCTGGAAGCTTCTTTCTTAGCACTTGTTCTGTCTCATGGGGAGTGCGCGTCGCTACATATCCGAAGCGATTCATGATTCGGTGGACATGGGTGTCGACGCAGATGGCTGGTATATCGAATGCCACGGAGAGAACGAGGTTTGCTGTTTTTCTTCCCACACCGGGGAGCTCAAGAAGGGCATCCATATCCGGCGGCACTCTGCCGTGGAATCTCTCGATCAAGATGATGCTGATATCGTGGATGGTCTGTGCCTTCCTTCTATAGAAACCTACAGGATATACGGTGAGTGCGATCTCTTTGACCGGTACATGGGCCATCTCCTCCGCTGTTGATGCAAGGGAAAAGAGCCTCTTGGCGGCGGGACGAGTGGTTTCCTCACGGGTACGCAAACTCAGGATGCACGAAAGGAGCACTTTGAACGGATCATTCCCTCCTGTTTCCTCCACAGCAAGAGGGTCAATCAGAGCGGCCACATATTCCTCAATGAGGGGGAGAACAGAGCGAATGGTCTGTGTATTCATTGATGTCCTTTTGGGATGTTTCATTCTCTCGTTTTACGGTCTCGGCCCAACGCTACGGCTCAAGATAGGAATACGGAATCCCGTAGAGAGATTCCGGAACCGTAGGCCCATCATCAGTCATTGCGAGGAGGGTATCGACGAAGCAATCTCATCCGCCCATTGAGATCGCGGCGCTATCGCTCGCGATGAACCCCGGGGCCCGAGCAGATTCAGGATGTATCATTGACTACATAGGCTTTTGGTTTATCGTGGGCAAGTGCAAAGGGAGACTGCTCCCGCCTGAAACCTGAATGATGCTTGCGCTCTGTTCTGCGGGAGCCATGCTCCCGCGCTCATTGCAGACTATTCGATGAGCAACGGCCTACGCAAGCATGGCTACCGCAGTCCAAAGGGGGAAAGTAGAAGATTGGCGAGAGATCCGACGAGCAACATGCGACCGTATTTGTGAGATGAAGCACTTAGGGAAGTCAGGCCGGGAAAGATCGCAGGCAGGGACGCCTGCGCCACTGAACTGCCCTATTGTGGAATGAGGAGCATGCTCATGAGCCAAGGGTTGGCGCAGGAATGGGTTCGCATTCTTGGCACACATATTTGCCGTAGAATTGGTCTTCTCCATGTAGGGGCACGGCATGCCGTGCCCGCCGGAGACGTAGCCAAAGCATCGCCCGAGGATTTCGCGATGAAGGCGATGTTCGCGCGTTTTTCTTGCGGACCTTCGTAACGAGATGACGAGAGGGATTTGTCTGCAAGGCTTGTGATAGTGGACCCCGGCTCTGTCAGGGCGTAGCCTGGCTCCCGGCTCTGTATGACAACGCCGTGGCAAGCCGCCGTGGCGACCGGTCCCGGCGAAGCTCTAAGAGCGGAGACGGAAGCCCGAAGGCGTATCCTCTGCGAGGAGCCTGTACTGAGCGACAGCGAAGTATCTGGAGGCTGACGAAGTCCGCCAGCTGGCGGAAAGCAGGCAGTGCCATATCGGTGGTTGCAGTCCCGCGTCGGACGCGGGATGAGAAGTTCGGGCCAAAAGGAGAGGATAACGAATGACTGCTGAGCAGAAGAGTCTCCCTGCGGTAGCGGCGATTGTGGTAAATCTCAATGGAAGGGATCTGCTGAAAAAAGCATTGGCGTCACTTCTTTCTCAGGAGTATGGTAATACAGAGATAACGGTGGTGGACAACGGATCGACGGACGGAAGTCAGGAAATGGTCCACCGGAAGTTTCCGACAGTGAGGCTCATTGAGAACAAGCGAAATCTTGGTTTTGGGGGCGCCAACAATGTGGGAATTCATGATGCCTTGTCGAGGGGCGCGGAGTATGTATTCCTCCTCAACTATGATGCAACAGTGGACAAGAATTGCCTCGTGAGACTCGTGGACGCTGGTCGTCAACTCCACGCAGGCATCACTGGATCAAAAATCTACTATCATTCTCCTCATGAGGTTATCTGGTCTGCAGGTGGAGAAGTCAAATTTTGGACTGCCGGCATCTATCATAGAGGCATAAGAAGGCGTGATGAAGAGAAGTATGACAGAAGAATGGATGTGTCATATCTGACGGCCTGTTCGATGTTGATAAGCAGAGATCTGATCGAAAAGGTCGGTGACTTTGATAAGGCATACTTTCCCAGCTACTGTGAGGATGTGGATCTTTGTGTCCGCGCTACGCGTGCGGGCTTTCGGGTGATCTATGAGCCGGGGGCCGTTGCCTGGCACAGGGTCTCGTCTCACAGCGGGGGGGGCATCACACCCCTGAAAGTACGATTGAGAGCAAGGAATCAGTTTCTCTTCTTCAAACGCTATGCACGATGGTATCATTGGATAATCATTCCATTTGCGGTGCTTCTGCGCACCATGTTCTTGCTCTTCTCGTGGCTGGTGCAGAGGCGTTGGAGACTGATTGGCGCATTGGGGCGGGGTTTTGGTGAAGCGTTTCGCGCCCACAAAGATGGAGAATGAGATCCGTGTTACTGTTCATGGGTGTTCAGTGTTCAAGGGGGATAAGCATTAGGGCGGCAAGAGAGATCGTTCCCGCGTCGATTGGAACAGCCTTTCCTGAACACTGAAAGCTGAACACTTCCGGCGGCTATGCTGGCGGTGGAGAAGCTTGAAAAAAGGAGGTGTTCTGGGTAAACTATATGGCTAACCTGGACTTTTCACCGGCCTTCGTCGTGAAATGGCAGAGATGGCATTGCCCGCAAGGCTTGCGACCGAGGCCGGCCGTAGGCGTATCCTCTGCTATACGTCGAGGGCGACCGACAGAGCATAACGCAGTCCCGCGTCTGACGCGGGATGCCATATCCGCCGTTGTAATAGAAGGCTGGTGAGAAGTCCGGGTTAAGGAATGAGCTTTGCCGAGGAAGTGACCACGGTCTTCTTCTCTTGCCAACAACCAGAAATTGAAGGAGTTTATCGCATGCGGGTCAAGCTATCGCCTGCCCTTCTGGGATCATCGCTTCGGGACATCATTGGTATCATTCCTTCGCATCCCAGTTCCCCCATCCTTGGAGCGGTGATGATGAGTGCGGATGAGAATGGAATTTGGTTGTGGGGAACGGATCTTGATGTATCGGGTCGCTTCCTTGTACAGGGAGAGGTGGAAGTACCGGGAAGAGTGGCGTTGCCGGCACGACGTTTTGCAGAGACAGTTCGGAGTCTTCCCCTGGATCAGGATCTTCTGATAGACGCCAAAGAAGAAAGAGCCGAGATCAAGTGTGGGAGGAGCCGCTTTCTCATGCCGGTGATGCCCGCGGAAGAGTTCCCGGTATTCCCCGAGCTGGGGAATCCGGACAAGGTGATGTTTTCAGCCGTCACCCTGGAGAAGCTGGTGAAGGGAACAGTCTTCGTGGCGGGTCGCGAGGAGGCGCGACCGGGGCTGAACAGCATACTCTGGGATATTGAGGATGAGCGCATGAGTATGGTCGCCACGGATGGTAGGCGTCTGGCGTGGATGCAGGTGAAGCTAGCGGAACCCACCCGGCTGCAGAGGAAGTTTATCATGCCGCCCAAGGCGTTGAACCAAGTGGTGAAGCTCACAGGGAGCACGGGCCAGGTGACGGTGGGATTTGGGGAACGGTTTGTCACGTTCGAGCTGCCGAGCGCGGTTCTCTACACCCGCGAGTTGGATACGGCATACCCCGACTATGTTGGCGTGATCCCCAAAGAGACTCGAATCGAGCTGCCCCTCTCGCGTGAAAGCCTCGTTTCGGCGCTGAAACGAGCGGTGATATTCGCCATGCCCTTGACCAGTCAGATACGTCTTGGGATAGGGGAGAACAAGCTTGTGGTGCATGCCGAATGTCCTGAGGTGGGTGAGGCAACGGAGGAAATGGACGTCACGTACGAGGGAGAACCGTTTCAGATCGGATTCAATGGGAAGTATATGCTGGAGATTCTGTCACACATCGAGAGTGATAACGTGGTGCTGAAGATGAATGCCCCTTTGAAGGCTGCTCTCCTGGTTCCTAAAGAAACAGAGGAGGGAGAGAGCTACACCTGTCTGTTGATGCCATTAAGATTGAACGAATAACATCAAGGGATTGGTCAGAAACAGATTCCGCTTTTGGCGACCGGACTCGCTTCAGATAGGGTGACGAGGAGATGCCCAAAGGTGAAGTTATTTCTGCGCGAACCCTAAGGCGCGCCTGATGCGGATACGGTGGGTCAGGATACGGGAGTTCAGAGTACATCGAAGCGTCGAGCTTGACTTCCCTGAGACTGGAATGGCCCTGGTTGGGAGGAACGGAGCAGGGAAGAGCTCTATCCTCGAGGCACTGCACTGTGTTCTGGTAGGACGGTCGTTCAGAAGAGTGCCAGATGAACAGTTGGTCCGACGGGGTAGTGAGATGCTCGAGGTGGTGGCGAGGTTGGAATGGGGAGGCGAGGACCATACGGTTGAGTTCAGGGTGGTCCCGGGCGGTGGAAAACGTTTGTGTCTGGATGATCGGGTCGTGACCCGCATTGGCGAGCTTGTGGAGCAGACCAGAGTGGTGACCACATCCAGTGATGATGTGCTGCTTGTGGAAGGCAGCCCGGCATATGGTCGACGGTGGCTCGATCTTTTCTCATGTCAGATGGAGATAGGGCATCTGGGCCGTCTGATGAAGTACCGGCATGTGCTGCAACAGCGGAATGTGCTCCTTTCAAGAGCACGGGGAGAATCCGGGGGGCTATCAGAGGAGGAGCTTTCGCCATGGACGGCGCAATTGTTCGAGCTTGCGAAGGAGATCGAAAGAAAACGAATGAGCTTAGTCTCCAAAGTAGATTCACGTCTGCAGGAGCTGTATGGGATGGTTGCGGGAGAGAAACGAGACGTTCGAGTTCTGTACAAACCCGGTCTCGACTTAAAGGCCGATCTTGGCTACGTGAAGCGCTACGCCAGGACTGAGCGCGAAAGAGGGCACACTGTATGGGGACCCCACAGGGCGGTCTTGGAAGTGATGATTGACGGCGTTTCCGCCCGTGCATATGCATCTCGTGGTGAGAAGCGAAGTCTGGCGTTTGCAATGAAGCTGAGCCAAGCATCGTTGATGGACTGCGCGCCCCTCTGCCTCCTGGATGATATGTCATTGGAGTTGGATCCTGTGCGGAGCAGTTCGGTGCTTGGGCTCTTCGTGGAACGTGGGCAGGTCGTTGCTTCCAGCACGCGCATGCACGACTCATGGCCCGAGGATCTCCGGATCGTGCACCTGGATATTCGTGGGGAAGAGTAGCCGTGGGTGATCCCCAGGCGTTGGGGCAGCTAGTGGAGAAGTTCGTCGAAAAGAGACGATGGAGTTTTCTTTTTGAGACGAGATTGGTGAGCGAGGTGTGGGACAGGGTAATATCGACAGGCGTGAAGATGCATTGCAAGATCAGCTCTTGCAAAGGAAGAAGGCTTGAACTGCATGCCGATTCCTCTGTGTGGGCGCAGGAGGTCAGCATGCTTGTTCCTGAACTCACGGATCTCCTCAACCGGGAGGCGGGCAAGACCATAGTGGAGGATATAGTGGTACGAGTAAGGAGGAAGAGCGGGTGAGCGAGAAGGAGAATCAATTACCCGAGTACGACGCAAAACAGATACAAGTCCTTGAAGGGCTTGATCCTGTGCAGAGAAGGCCGGGCATGTTTATCGGATCCACAGGTACGCGGGGTCTTCATCACCTTGTGTACGAGGCGGTTGATAATGCCATCGATGAAGCAATGGCCGGGGCATGCGACAAGATATCGGTCTTGCTCCGTGGCGACGGGAGCGCCACGATCACCGATAATGGGCGGGGCATCCCAGTGGACATCCATCAGGAACAAGGCCGGTCGGCGGTTGAAGTGGTGATGACGACGTTGCATGCGGGGGGGAAATTCGACAATTTGAGCTACAAGGTATCCGGTGGTTTGCATGGAGTGGGTATTTCCGTGGTCAATGCACTGGCGGCGTGGCTCGAGGTAGAGGTGGAGCGGGACGGAGGCCTCTTTACACAACGTTATGAGAAGGGCGTGCCAATGGCGCCGTTGAAGCGGACCGGCACTTCAAAGGCAACAGGCACACGAATCAGCTTCCTCCCTGATCCTGATGTATTCGATGTGACAGAGTTCAGCTACGATACCTTGGCTCAGAGATTAAGAGAGCTTGCCTTCCTGAATCGAGGACTGAGCGTTATACTCGAGGAAGAGAAGACCGGGAAGAAGACAGAGTTTCGTTTTGATGGGGGAGTGGCATCGTTTGTAGAATATCTGAATGAGAACCGAAATGTGCTTCACCGGGAACCAATCTATTTCGAGAAGGTCAAGGATGAGGTAATTGTCGAAGTAGCGATGCAGTACAACGATGGCTATGTGGAAAATATATTCAGCTTCGCAAACAATATTAACACGGAAGAAGGGGGCTCGCATCTCTCCGGGTTCAGGGCGGCGCTCACGCGTGTGATCAATGACTATGGGCGCAAGAACAATCTGTTCAAGAAGGGAGACAACTCTCTCTCTGGGGATGATGTGCGCGAAGGCCTGTCGGCAGTGCTCAGTGTAAAGCTCAGAGAGCCGCAGTTCGAGGGGCAAACCAAAACAAAGCTGGGGAACAGCGAAGTCCGGGGCATCACCGAATCGGTAGTTGGTGAGGGGCTCTCGGAGTTCTTGGAAGAGAAACCCTCGGTGGCGAAGATGATCATCGAGAAGGCTCTGCAGGCAGCCAGGTCCCGGGAAGCGGCACGCAAGGCACGTGATTTGGCGCGAAGAAAAACAGCACTGGATTCAGGGAGTCTTCCAGGAAAGCTGGCGGACTGCTCCATCCGTGATCCTGAGCAGTGTGAGATCTACCTGGTGGAGGGCGACTCGGCGGGGGGATCGGCAAAACAGGGACGTGACAGACGGTTCCAAGCAATTCTTCCGCTGAAGGGCAAGATATTGAATGTTGAGAAAGCGCGACTCGACAAGATACTCAACAATGAAGAAATCAGGACGATCATCACGGCACTGGGAACAGGAATTGGTTCTGATGAATTCCATCCCGAGAATGTCCGATATCACAAGGTCATAATAATGACCGACGCGGATGTTGATGGAGCACACATAAGGACGTTGCTGTTAACTTTCCTCTATCGTCATATGAAAGAATTGGTTGAGCGAGGATACGTGTATATCGCGCAACCCCCGCTCTACCGGGTGAAGAAAGGGAAGAAAGAGCGTTATGCATACGATGACGGCGAACGCGATCGTTTGATTGATCAATTCGGGAGGAAAGGGGTCACGGTACAGCGATACAAGGGGCTCGGGGAGATGAATCCCGATCAGTTATGGAAGACTACCATGGATCCCGAGCGGCGAACTCTGCTCCGGGTGACGCTGGAAGATACGGTTGAAGCAGATCACATCTTCACGATCCTCATGGGGGAGAAGGTGGCGCCCAGGCGGGCCTTCATCGAGGCGAATGCCTCCAAGGTGCGGAATCTCGATGTATGATGTTCAGAGGTTGAGAGGTTCAGGGTTCAGATGACGGAGAGAGGATGTGGGAGAGATTCTTCGCTTCTTGGAGTCGCTCAGAATGACAGTGGTAGTGTGGGGATGGATGTGTGAATGTGTGTCATTCTGAGGGAGCGGAGTGACCGAAGAATCTGGGCGGGGGGACGGGGAGAGGAGAGGGTTCAGGGTT
Organism: Candidatus Fermentibacterota bacterium; assembly: GCA_030620115.1. Taxonomy (GTDB): domain Bacteria; phylum JAFGKV01; class JAFGKV01; order JAFGKV01; family JAFGKV01; genus JAUXFG01. The sequence continues at coordinate 4,817 of JAUXFG010000042.1, read as the reverse complement.
CAGGACGGCCTCTGATGGCGCCGCGCCATCAGGTTTTTCAAGGCAGAGAGTACAGCAAATATGAAATGTACTCTCAAAGAAGAAGGAGTGAGAGGTTGAGAGGTTCACCAAAGGGCAACGCCTTCTACGGTCCGGAGTCCGAACCCTGAACGCTGAACTCAGAACGCTAAACCCATAAGACAGATGAAAGGATAACACATGGAGACCGGGCGTGACAGGATAATCCCTATCTACATCGAAGACGAAATGAAGGTTTCGTACCTGGACTATTCCATGAGCGTCATCGTGCAGAGAGCGCTCCCCGACGCACGGGACGGCTTGAAACCTTCACAGAGAAGAATCCTCATCGCGATGAATGATCTTGGCTTGGCGCCCAACAAGGCGCCTCGGAAATGTGCCAAGATCGCCGGCGACACATCGGGTAACTACCATCCACATGGCGAACAGGTCATCTACCCCACCTTGGTACGCCTGGCGCAAGAGTGGGCCATGCGCTACCCACTGATACAGGGGCAGGGGAACTTCGGCTCAGTAGACGGAGACGCCCCGGCGGCCATGAGATATACAGAGGCGCGGCTTACACCTATCGCGATGGAGATCCTCAAAGATATCGACAAAGAGACGGTAGACTATACGACGAACTATGATGAGTCCAGGGAAGAGCCCAAGGTGCTTCCCGGCGGATTTCCGAATCTTCTCTGCAATGGGTCCGGCGGTATTGCCGTGGGTATGGCCACGAATCTTCCTCCCCACAATGTCCGCGAGGTGATCGGAGGGCTCAATGCGCTCATTGATAACCCTTTGATTACCGATGAAGAGATCATCCAGATTATTCCGGGGCCTGACTTTCCCACCAGCGGAATCGTGTTCGGGAGACAAGGAATTCGCGATGCATACCTCAACGGCCAAGGGAGGATTATCGTCAGGGCTCGGGCGAATATCGAGACACGAAAGACGGGTAGAGATGCTATCATTGTGACGGAGATCCCGTATCAAGTCAATAAAACCAATATACTCGAACGCACGGCGGAGCTCGTTCGCGCAAAAAAAATCACGGGAATCGCGGATCTTCGGGACGAGAGTGATCGAGATGGCATGAGGATTGTGATCGAGCTCAAGAAGGATGTGGTTCCGCACGTGGTACTCAACCAGTTGTACAAGCATACGCAGATGCAGACCACCTTTGGGGCCATCATGTTGGCGCTGGTGGACGGCCAACCACAGGTCATGACGCTGAGAAAGCTTCTGGAGCACCACATTAACTACCGGCACGATGTGGTGGTTCGACGAACGAACTTCGAGCTCAGGAAGGCAAGAGAACGGGAACATATCCTTGAAGGGCTGAAAGTGGCCCTTGATAATCTGGACGCGGTCATCGCGCTCATCAGGGCAAGCAGGGACTCCGCTGAAGCAAAGGCGGGGCTCATAGAGAGCTTCTCCCTTAGCGAGATACAGGCCCAGGCTATCTTGGACATGCGCTTGCATCGCTTGACGGGATTAGAGCGGGAGAAGATTGAGGAAGAACTCAAGGCATTGTCCGTCCTCATCAAGGAGCTGGAAGCGATTCTGGCTAGCAGAGAGTCGGTCATGGCAGTGGTACAAGAGGAGTTTGCTGCCATCGAGGAGCGGTATGGCGATGAGCGGAGGACGGAGATTGTTGAGGACAGCGGGGAGTTCCGCATCGAGGATCTTATTGCAGATGAAGACATGGTGATTACCATTAGCTATGACGGGTACATCAAGCGGCTTCCGGTCCATACCTATCGGAAACAACACCGTGGTGGGCGTGGTGTGTCGGGGATGAAGACCAAGGAAGCCGACTTCGTAAACAGCCTATTCATCGCGCGCACGCATAGCTATATCCTCTTTTTTAGTGACAAGGGGAGGTGTTACTGGCTCAAGGTCCATCAGATACCGCAGGCCGGCAGGACAGCCAAGGGCAAGGCCATTGTGAACCTGATCCAAATCGAGTCAGGAGAGAAGATCAAGGCCACGGTTCCGATCCGGGAATTCCAGGAAGGCCAGTATATCATGATGTGCACCAGGAGCGGTCACGTGAAGAAGACCGATGTCATGGCCTTCTCTCGGCCACGAAGGAATGGCATCATAGCCGTGGGTATCTGGGAGGGAGATGAGTTGATCAGCGCGGAGCTCATGGAAGCTGACCAGGATATCGTACTCGCCACCAGCAGCGGCATGGCCATCCGGTTCACGGAGTCAGAGGTTCGAGCCAGCGGGAGAGGCGCACATGGGGTCATCGGTATCCGCTTGAGGAAGAAAGATGACCGCGTGGTGGGCATGGTGGTGGTTCGCCGGGAGGCGAGCCTCATTGTCGTCAGTGAGAACGGCTACGGGAAGCGTACGCTTCTCTCTGACTACCGTGTGACGCACCGGGCGGGCCAGGGCGTGGTGACCCTGAAGACTCATGGTCGAAATGGAAGCGTGGTGGGTATGGCGGAAGTGGTGGAAGACGACGAGCTGATGCTGATTACTCGCAATGGCGTGATTATACGTCTGCCGGTCAATGGTGTACGGGTCATCGGCAGGAATACGCAAGGAGTTCGTCTGATAAATCTAGACCCCGGAGACAAGGTCAAGGACGTGGAACGGGTGGTGTTCAGCGCTTCAGACGAAGATGAGGAGAATGAAGAGGAAGAAGATACAGGAGGAAGTCCCGCATGACGATCATAGATGAAGTATATGCACGGGAGATTCTTGATTCACGGGGGAACCCGACCATCGAGGTGGAGGTCATGCTGGAGGACGGGAGCTGGGGCCGTGCCGCGGTGCCTTCCGGTGCATCCACCGGTGTGCATGAAGCATTGGAGTTGAGAGACGCCGAGCCTGACCGGTACCTTGGCAAGGGTGTGCTCCAGGCCGTGAGCAATGTGAATGAGGAAATCGCGCAAGCGGTGGTGGGAGAGGATGCCTTGAATCAGGCAGGTATCGACAAGATCATGATCGATCTTGACGGCACGCCCAACAAGGCGAATCTCGGCGCCAATGCCATCTTGGGCGTGAGCATGGCGACCGCCCGAGCCGCGGCGGCGGTGGTTGGTCTTCCGCTCTACCGGTACCTTGGGGGCTGCGGCGCAAGGATACTCCCCGTGCCCATGATGAATATCTTGAACGGCGGCCAGCATGCGGATAACAATGTAGACATCCAAGAGTTCATGGTTATGCCTCTTGGGGCGGACTCGTTCTCGGAGGCTCTAAGGATGGGCGTGGAGGTGTTCCATAACCTCAAGGCAGTGCTCAAGGGCATGGGTCTGGTGACTTCCGTGGGAGACGAAGGAGGCTTTGCTCCCAATCTTGCCTCCAATGAGCAGGCCCTGGAAGTGATCATGAAGGCCATCGAAAAGGCGGGATACAAGCCCGGAAAGGACATCTACCTGGCGTTGGACAGTGCGGCATCGAGTTTTTTCCAGAATGGGGCGTATGTGTTGAAGGATGGGGGCGGCAGGCGCCTTTCCAGTGAAGAGATGGTGGGCTTCTATGAGGACCTGATCGAGAAGTACCCCATCGTTTCTTTGGAAGACGGGCTTGATGAGAATGATTGGACTGGATGGGAGCGTCTGACTGCACGGCTTGGTGAAAAGGTGCAGTTGGTGGGTGATGACATATTTGTGACCAACCCAAGGACGATCTCCAAAGGCATACGGCGCGGGGTGGCGAACTCCGTGCTGATAAAGCTCAACCAGATTGGGACCGTGACCGAGACCATAGAAGCCGTGGAAACAGCACGTCGGGCTGGATACACCACCGTGGTTTCCCATCGCAGTGGCGAGACGGAGGATGTATTTATCGCGGACCTTGCCGTTGCACTCGGAACGGGCCAAATTAAGACCGGGTCGCTCTGTCGATCTGAGCGGATTGCCAAATACAACCAACTCTTGAGAATAGAGGAAGAACTTCAAGACGCCGGGCGGTTGGCAGGATGGGAGAGTCTCGGAGATATAAGAAGAAGCAAGTAGACCGATCAGGCTTTCTTCGGCCTGCTCGCAGGCCGAGACCAACCCGGAAACGCGGGTGGGGTCTGACCGGGCTTCTGCTGGTATTGGCGATTCTTGGCTACGTGTTTCTCTTCGGAGACAACGGGTATCTGCGGGAGCGTGAGGTCAGGAAGGAAATGGCGGCGCTGGAGGACGAGATTGCGGTGCTTCTTTTGGAGGGGGAAGAGCTCCGGGCCGATATCGCCGAACTCGAGCAAGGCGGCCTGGAACTCGAACGCGTGGGGCGAGAGCAGCTCGGGTTGATCCAGGAAGGCGAGATTAGCTACCGTCTCGTGCCCGCCCAGAAGGAGGGGTGGGCTCTTGACAGATAAGCAGGAGCCGGTTAAATAGGCTCGCCAATGATCGCGGGGTGGAGCAGTTGGTAGCTCGTTGGGCTCATAACCCAAAGGTCACAGGTTCGAATCCTGCCCCCGCCACCAGAGAGCCACCCCCGTTTTCCTTTGTCTGCCAAGGGATTACGGGGTTGCTGTTTATGGCCGATTCTTGGGCGTGCACACCTGCGTGCACAGGATCGGCCTTTTTCATGGCATTTGTGGCAACAGCTCACCGTTCTTTCCACTGCATAGCCGGCCATTGAGAAATGCATAGGTCTTATCCTGTGGAGGGACGCGCTCCGTCGCGTCCGCCAGTAAAAGAAGCACCAAGGGCCATGACAGAGCGTCGAAGATTCGACAACCGGCGGATGTCCCTCTCACATTTTCCCTCCTCAGACTCCAGGCGTCGATCTTGCGTGATCGTTTCTCGACAGCTCACCGATCGGTATTCTGATAAATCTCTAGTAAATCCATGGATTTACTAGAGATT